>JAMJIN010000041.1:17500-24930 GCA_036784775.1 Chromatiales bacterium
AAGGGGGTGAGAGGCCCCCTCGCCGAAAACCCAAGGTTTCCTGCACAACGCTAATCGGTGCAGGGTTAGTCGGCCCCTAAGGTGAGGCAGAAATGCGTAATCGATGGGAATCAGGTTAATATTCCTGAACTACTTATTACTGCGATGGGGTGACGGAGCAGGCTAGATCATCCGGGTGTTGGTTTACCCGGTTTAAGCGTGTAGGGAGTCAGTTTAGGTAAATCCGGACTGGCAATTCTGAGACGTGATGACGAGTCTCTTATGAGACGAAGTGATTGATGCCATACTCCCAGGAAAAACCTCTAAGCTTCAGGTAATAAGTAACCGTACCCCAAACCGACACAGGTGGGTGGGATGAAAATTCTAAGGCGCTTGAGAGAACTCTGGTGAAGGAACTAGGCAAAATTGTACCGTAACTTCGGGAGAAGGTACGCCCCTGGTATGTGAAGAGACTTGCTCTCGGAGCAGAAGGGGGTTGCAATAAAATGGTGGCTGCAACTGTTTATTAAAAACATAGCACTCTGCAAACTCGAAAGAGGAAGTATAGGGTGTGACGCCTGCCCGGTGCCGGAAGGTTAATTGATGGGGTTAGTCTTCGGACGAAGCTCTTGATCGAAGCCCCGGTAAACGGCGGCCGTAACTATAACGGTCCTAAGGTAGCGAAATTCCTTGTCGGGTAAGTTCCGACCTGCACGAATGGCGTAATGATGGCCACACTGTCTCCACCAGAGACTCAGTGAAATTGAAATCGCTGTTAAGATGCAGCGTACCCGCGGCTAGACGGAAAGACCCCGTGAACCTTTACTACAGCTTTGCACTGGACTTTGAACCTATCTGTGTAGGATAGGTGGGAGGCTTTGAAACCGAGACGCTAGTTTCGGCGGAGCCAACCTTGAAATACCACCCTGGTATGTTTGAAGTTCTAACCTAGACCCGTTATCCGGGTTGGGGACAGTGTATGGTGGGTAGTTTGACTGGGGCGGTCTCCTCCCAAAGAGTAACGGAGGAGCACGAAGGTACCCTCAGCGCGGTCGGACATCGCGCAATGAGTGCAAAGGCATAAGGGTGCTTGACTGTGAGACAGACAAGTCGAGCAGGTACGAAAGTAGGTCTTAGTGATCCGGTGGTTCTGTATGGAAGGGCCATCGCTCAACGGATAAAAGGTACTCCGGGGATAACAGGCTGATACCGCCCAAGAGTTCATATCGACGGCGGTGTTTGGCACCTCGATGTCGGCTCATCACATCCTGGGGCTGAAGTCGGTCCCAAGGGTATGGCTGTTCGCCATTTAAAGTGGTACGCGAGCTGGGTTTAGAACGTCGTGAGACAGTTCGGTCCCTATCTGCCGTGGGCGTTCGAGATTTGAGGGAAGCTGCTCCTAGTACGAGAGGACCGGAGTGGACGTACCCCTGGTGTTCCGGTTGTCACGCCAGTGGCATTGCCGGGTAGCTACGTACGGACAGGATAACCGCTGAAAGCATCTAAGCGGGAAGCCCCTCCCAAGATAAGATCTCGCTGGAACCTTGAGTTCCCTGTAGGTCCGTTAAAGACTATGACGTTGATAGGCTGGGTGTGGAAGCACAGTAATGTGTGAAGCTAACCAGTACTAATTGACCGTGAGGCTTGACCATATAACACCCAAGTGTTTTGGGTGCTGGTTGAGTGCATACCCAACGCTACAAGCGATCTAACCAAATTGAAGGGATGAGAATTCATCCTTTCGAGCCAGTTTGCCTGGCGGCCATAGCGAGTTGGTACCACCCGATCCCATCCCGAACTCGGAAGTGAAACGACTTAGCGCCGATGATAGTGTGGGGTCTCCCCATGTGAAAGTAGGTCACTGCCAGGCTTTTATTCAAAACCCCGGATCATTTATGGTTCGGGGTTTTTTTATTGTCTGAAACAAAATATTTGAAAGCGTATCAGATATACAATGTAAATTTTGGATATTGTTTACCAGATCTATTAATTTGATGATCATTTCACTCATATTATTGATATCGGGTCTAAGTGTGCTTTTGTTTGGGCTTCGTGCGCTTTTTAAAAGGAGGGTCTTGACCGGAGTAGTGACGGGCCTGATTGGTTTGCCACTTGTGCTTTTTGGATTCTTACTGCTACTCCTTGCTACAAACCTCTATACCTATCAGAAACTCACACATGAGATGGAGGTTGCGAGGATTAGCAGTCATAAAACAGAAACGGGTTTTCAGGTGGGGATAGAATATAGTCATGCGAACAATGAAAATTTTCTTCTCTCTGCCAATCAATGGCAACTCGATGCACGCTTTGTGAAATTTAAGCCTTGGACGATAATGTTTGGTAACGAACCTTTGGTTCGCTTGGAAAGATTTTCTGGAAGACATAATGACACCGATAAAGTTGTCAAAAATAGTTATGAGTTCACCGCCGGTGGCAGTCTGCTGCTAAATTTATCCAATCAACTGGTTGATATGTCAGGTTTGATAGATACATATTTTGGTAGTTCGGTCTACATGCCGCTGGCGGATGGTGCTGAATATCTTGTTACTGCCTCTGTCTCTGGCCTGGTTGCCAGACCTGTAAATGCTCAGGCTGAGAATGCTATTTCAGCGTGGATGTCGCAATGATCGAATATCAGGTGGTGATGAAGTCGCCTGAAGCCCACCTTTTTGAGGTGACTTTGAGAGTCCGGAAGCCTGACAAGCTCGGGCAGACGTTCTATCTGCCGGCATGGATCCGTGGCAGTTACATGATCAGGGATTTTTCCCGCCATATCATCACGCTTGAAGCCTCAGATGAGAAGGGATCTATTCAGGTTAAGAAACTGGATAAGCAGAGTTGGCGCTGTGCACCTTCATCTGGTCCCCTTACGCTAATCTACACAGTTTATGCTTGGGACCTATCCGTAAGAGCGGCTCATCTCGATACCACACACGCCTATTTCAACGGATCCAGCCTGCTCCTTGGAGTCAGTAATCAGGATGAGGTAACTTGCCTGTTGACGATTCTCAGCCCAGTAGGTCAACAGTTCGATGACTGGAAAGTGGTGACTTCAATGGAAAAGATTGAGGTCGATAAACGGGGATTCGGCCAATATCACGCTATAAATTATGAAGAGTTGCTGGACCATCCTGTCGAAATTGGAGACGTCACAGAGGCGGATTTTGCCGTATCCGATGTGCCCCATTGCATCGCGATCAGTGGTCGACAAAGATGCGATCTTAAGCGATTGTGTTTAGATCTTGAGAGAATATGCAGTCAACATGTTGGTTTGTTTGGAGAGTTGCCGGTCCACGATTATCTGTTTCTTCTCACGGTTGTTGGTGATGGTTATGGGGGACTTGAACACCGAAATTCCACCAGCCTGCTGACAAGCAGGGATGATCTTCCGTTGGAGGGTGTGCAGGAGATGCCCAAAGGCTATCGACGCCTTCTCGGCCTCTGCAGCCATGAATATTTTCATCTGTGGAACATCAAAAGGATTATGCCTGTGGTGTTTCAGGAGGAAGGAGCCACGCAGGAGGTTTACACTCGCCAATTGTGGGTATTTGAAGGTATTACCTCTTATTACGATGAACTAGCATTGGTTCGGAGTGGATGCATCGACAGGAAATCCTACTTTGAACTACTCGCAGAAACGGTTACCCGTGTCATGCGGGCCAGTGGCAGGTTTAAACAAACTCTTGAGGAATCCAGTTTCGATGCCTGGACCAAATTCTACAAACAGGACGAAAACGCCCCTAATGCGATTGTCAGCTACTACACAAAAGGGGCGATCTTTGCGCTCGTGATTGATCTGCATATCCGTTTGCAGACGGATGGAAAAAAATCATTGGATCATGTTATGCGTGAGATGTGGCGCAGGCATGGAGCAACAGGGCAAGGGGTGCCAGAGGGTGGTTTTGAAACTGTTGCCGCCGAAGTGTCTGGTCTGGATCTATCGGACTTATTTGATCAGGGTGTCCGTTCAACGGCCGATCTGCCGGTAGCTGATTTGCTGGAAAAGTTTGGTGTGGAGATGCGCTTGCGGCCTGCTCAATCCTCTTTAGACAATGGGCGTGTCGTCGATGAGATGCCCGATAGCGAGGTGGCAAAACCGGTGCTCGGTGCGCGTCTTTCGACTCAGGGTGTGGAGGCAAAGTTGCTTCAGGTTTTTGATGGCGGCGCAGCACAGGCTGCTGGTCTGTCTGCAGGTGATATTATCATCGCGGTTGATCATTTAAAGGTTAATGGGCAAAAGCTCGAAAAAGCAATCGCAGACTGTGCGCTTGGCAAATCCGTAAACGTGCATGCTTTTCGACGCGATGAAATGATGGAGTTTGAACTCCAACCAATGCCTGCCCCTGCTGATACCTGCGTCTTTTGCCTTCCTGTTGACCTGCCGAAAGAGCATCAACTGCGCCGGTCCGACTGGCTGATATCGAATGGATACGAAAACTAGATTGATACGTGCCTTGTCCGATGGAAGGTTTCACTCCGGTGAAACCCTGGCGGGCGCATTAGGTATCAGTCGTGCGGCAGTTTGGAAACATCTCCACTCTCTAGGTGACCTCTTAGGGCAGAATATCCAATCTGTGCGAGGAAAAGGTTACCGCCTCTCTCATCCCATTGAGCTTCTTGATGCAGGGCAAATTACCCAGTCAATGGCAGAGCTTTCATCTCGCCATATCAATACGATTCACATACACAATGCGATAGATTCAACCAATACATGGCTTATGCAGAAAGGTGCCGATGGTGCGGTTTCCGGCACTGTCTGCCTCTCTGAACAGCAGTCGGCTGGCAAGGGACGTCATGGCAGGCAGTGGATCTCCCCGTTTGGCAGCAACATCTATCTTTCATTGCTCTGGCGTTTTGAGACTGGGCCGATGGGACTCGGTGGGCTCAGTCTGGCTGCAGGCATTGCAATTATTCGTACCTTACAGGGGTTGGGCTATCAGGGTGTCGGGTTAAAATGGCCCAATGATGTTTTGTGGCAAGGGCGCAAACTTGCCGGACTGCTGCTCGAAGTGGTTGGCGAAGCTGAAGGTCCCTCTCAGGTGGTCATAGGGATAGGGCTGAACACACGGATTGGCGAACACGGTGACGCCATCGATCAGCCGTGGGTGGATCTGGTTTCCATTTCGGATGACATGGAAATTCCCCGTAACCGGATTGTCGCCAAGCTCATCGACAATCTTGTTGATGTGATACTGACCTACCGGCGCTCAGGACTTGCTGCCTTTACCGATGAATGGCAACGTCATGATCTGCTGACAGGAGAAACTATCAGCTTGTGCAGTGCCTCCCAGGAGTATGAAGGCCGATATCTGGGTATTGATGAAACAGGTGCATTGCTGCTCGAAATTGACGGAAAGTTGCGGCGATTTTACGCCGGAGAGGTTTCCCTCAGGCGCGGGGAGCTGGAAGAGCAGTGAATCTACTTCTGGATGTTGGAAACAGCTACCTTAAATGGTGTCGTCATGAAGAGCTGCGAAAAGGTGAAATATTTCGTCAAGCTTATGGCGCTGATATAGGTGTCTGGTTGGATCGATGCTGGCAAAATATAGAGCAGCCTGCATCAGTATGGATTTCGAGTGTCGCAGGTGAGAAGGTCGACGTGGAGATTTCCCGCTGGGTACGCCGCAATTGGTTGATCGAACCGGAATTTGTTGTATCAAGACGCGCCCAGGCAGGTGTGGTGAATGGATATCGTCAGCCGGAACAACTTGGGGTGGATCGCTGGATGGCGTTATTGGCCGGCAGAGCGATTTCTCATCAGCCCTGCCTTATCGTAGACTGTGGAACGGCAACCACAATCGATGCAATGGATGCTGAGGGCCGGCATCTTGGTGGCCTGATCATTCCCGGTCTCGAGATGATGAAAGAAAGCCTTCTGGGCGGTACGGCGATTTTGGAACTTGAAGACGCTGAGTCGATAGACTTTGTTGCGACCGATACCGCATCGGCTATTCTTTCCGGTGGGATCAACGCAACAAAGTCACTGATAAATGAAATGAGAGACAGATTGAGTAAAAAACTGGATCAGCCGGTTCTCTCTCTTTTGACCGGGGGCGCAGCAGGCCAACTGCTGGATGGGGTGCTGTTGCCAAAACGGCATGAACCAAATCTTGTTCTCAATGGCGTGGCGATAGTTGCCGGGCTGAGGGACAACGCATGAAATGGCTGTTTTTCCTGCTTCTACTTGCCAATATCGGTGTTTTCATCTGGACCTATCCACAGCAGCCGGTTTCCCGGAACGGTCACCTGAACTCTGATGGGGTTGCAACCTTGATCCTGCTGAGTGAGGTGCCGGAAAAGACTGAGCCACAATCTGAGCAGAATTCCGAAATCCTGAACGATCTGCCGGTTGAGGTAACAGAAGAACCTGCAACGCCCTCCGCTTCTGAGGAGAGCTTAACTCCAAGGCCTGAGCCTGCTCAGATAAAAGTGGCTGATAGCAGGGAGATACCTGGGGAAGTGACGCCTGAACCTGCCCTGGAGAAAGGTTTGGAAGAGGAGAAACAGGAGGCTGAACCTCCTGCTGTTGCGGTTTCGGAACCCCAGATTTCGAAGCCCATTATTCCTCCAGTAGAGGAGGTAGCCACTACGGATGAGCCTGAGAAAGTCCTCGTCGATACCACTACCTGTGTAAGTATTGGCCCACTGCCCAAGCGTGCCATGGTGGATACACTGTCCATCAGGCTGTTGGCTATGGACGTAAAAACACGGTTGAAGACTGAGTCCGTGAAAGAGCAGGCCGGCTATTGGGTGGTGGTTCCCCCACAGAAAGATCGTGCTGCCGCTGTAGCTACAGTAAAAAGATTGAAAGGTGCCGGTGTTACGGATCTCTGGCGATTTACCAGCGGTGAACTTGCCCATGCCATCTCTCTGGGACTCTTTCGAAATGAAGACCGGGCTGAGGCCAGGAAAAAACTGATCGCAGATAAGGGTTTTGATGTCGAGGTTCGTCCAAGAGTGAGAAAACAGTCCTCTTATAGACTTGAATATAGCTATAAGAATACTCCCCTTATTTCGGACGATATGTGGGGGAGCCTCACACAAGCTTTTCCTGGAATCGAGCGCAACGTGATTGATTGTGGAAACGTTGCCACATCCGGCATAAAAGAATAGAATCCCCGATCCAACGCCGGCGTAGCTCAGTTGGTAGAGCAGCTGACTTGTAATCAGCTTGTCGGGGGTTCGACTCCTCTCGCCGGCTCCAAATAAGTAGATAAAAAACAAAGGCTTACCGGTTTTCGGTAGGCCTTTTTTTGTTGCTCTCTATTCTCTGTGGGACACTGGTGGGACAGTATTTAAAAATAAACTACAATAATCGGCAGCATTCGACGTAACGAAATAGGCCTCCAAGGTGGTGACACACCAAGGTGTTAGCGGCTGAGTAAAACCGCGCATAGATGGCGAAGGCCGCCTCGCTGCGTCGATACATCCTCCGTCAGAACGTCACATCC
>JAMJIN010000388.1:0-1786 GCA_036784775.1 Chromatiales bacterium
CCCATTTATTGCTCTCTCTGCCCACTCTCATTGGTTATTGAAGTCCCATTTTACTGGGTGGACAACTATCCTGACAGAGGGGGGCTCTTCGCTGTAATCATAAATGCTGCCGGCGGTTGTGTAGCTCTCCAGCCGTGAACGGGCCTCTTTGCAGCGAGCCTTGCGTTCGGTTTTTTTCTGCTGTGCCTTCTTCTTCTCCTCTTTGCGTGCCGCCCGCTCTTCACGATAGATGTCGAGCATGCGCTGCCGGGTCGCCTTCCTGTCGTTGCGGATCGGAGGAGGGGTGCCGTTACCGGGTGATGTGCGTAACTTAATCTCCTGCCTGTTTTCGGCTATGGGACGGTCGCTGTAGTGAGTTCGTCCCGCCTCATCCACCCATTTATAGATGCCAGCCTGGGTGCAGGGGATGATCAGCAGGCCGACAATAAAGCCGACTGTCCATTGAGAGAGATGTCCCATTTGCCTATTTCCCTATCTGCCTGATGTCCGAGATTAGCACGTCTCTATTTTTTTCGGGGCACAAAAAAAGGGCGCCAGAGGCGCCCTGAAATAGAGGGATAATCGTTATTATTCGTTACATACCTGAGCCGCGGGAGCCGGTGAACTCGGGATAGGCTTCCATACCGCACTCGCCGATATCCACGCCTTCATACTCCTCTTCCTCGCTGACCCGGATACCCATCACGATCTTGATGATCATCCAAACCACAAAACTCGCACCGAATACCCAGACAAAGATCGTCAACAGGCCGACGAGCTGACCCAAAAAGGTCGCGCCATCATTGGTTAGCGGCACAGCCAGCAGGCCCCACATGCCCACCGCACCGTGGACGGAGATTGCACCCACCGGGTCATCGATCTTCAGCTTGTCCAGGGTAATGATGGAGAAGACCACCAATGCGCCACCTACTGCACCAATCAGTGTTGCCACTAGCGGAGTCGGGGTGGAGGGCTCTGCGGTAATCGCGACCAGTCCAGCCAAGGCGCCATTCAGAATCATCGAGAGATCCGCCTTGCCGAACAGCATGCGTGCCACGAGCATCGCTGCAATAACACCACCGGCAGCCGCCGCATTGGTATTGAGGAAGACCATGGCAACAGAGTTGGCGCTGGCAACATCACCCAGCTTGAGCACAGAACCACCGTTGAAACCGAACCAGCCCATCCAGAGGATGAAGGTGCCCAGGGTTGCCATCGGCATGTTGGCGCCAGGGATCGGATTCACCTTGCCGTCAGCGGAGTATTTGCCTTTTCGAGCGCCCAACAAAAGCACACCCGCCAGAGCAGCAGAGGCGCCGGCCAGGTGCACGATGCCGGAGCCGGCAAAGTCAGAGAAGCCAAAGTCATCGCCCAGGCTGAAGAGGCCAAAGACCGACTGGCCACCCCAGGTCCATGCGCCTTCCATCGGATAGATGACCGAGGTCATCACGACGGCGAAGAGCAGGAAGGCCCACAATTTCATCCGTTCAGCCACAGCGCCTGAGACGATAGACATAGCCGTCGCCACGAACACTACCTGAAAGAAGAAATCGGAGGCATTTGAATAGACCGAATCACCACCAAAACCGGCTTCGGCCGACTCTTTTAGCACGGTTGCAGTCAACGCATCCGCGCTCTCCGCCCCATCCAGCGCAATAGTGTTCAGGAAGTGTAGATGGCGGTAAAAACCCGAACATAATTGGCGAACAGCGGTAACCGGATGAAATAGCTGCAAATAGCGAGTCAGAAGAAACAGCCAGCGACAAAGAGTGACATCGAGAAAGAAATCGGGAAGATGTAGGGAGCC
>JAMJIN010000389.1:0-1786 GCA_036784775.1 Chromatiales bacterium
GTGTGGTGTCATCAGCTGTGTAACAGGTGCATCCTGTTCTTCACAGATACTACAGCGATGGTGGAAGTCATCAACAAACATACTTCTAATCATCCACCCCTCATGCAGCTTGTCCATCAGTTGGTGGTGACTTGTTCCTGCTAAGCACATTCCGGGGAAAAAACAAACCGATTGACACACATTCTCGCTTACAGATGGACAGCGCCAGGCAGCTCCACCCGTATCTGGATGCAGAGGCTACCGCGTTCCCTATTCACTGGCTGCCATGGGAGACCTCGCCACGAAAACAATGGATGACGTAATTTTCCCCAGGGGGCGGCAGATGTATCAGCGATACTGGGACGAGTTTGTCTGTTTCGCTGTCCATGTTGTTGACGGTAAAGCATCCTTTCTGCCAGCATCTCCATGTCTGGTCCGCTGCTTCTGTCAAGCCTTGGGTGATGAACGGAAAGCACCCAGCACCATACATGGTTATTTGGCCTCAATTGCGGGCGTCCACAATTCAGCGGGTTATCCCGATCCCACATCTAATTACTTGACGCGCAAACACATCAAAAACCTCACTAAAACTATCGGAGGACGACCTGAAATAGCTCCTCAAGGCTGTTCGTCATGTCGGGTGCTCCACCTTCCACCTGTACTTATTCCGTGCCATGTTTGCCCTGATGCACTTTGGTTTCTTGCGTATAAGCGAAGTTACCAAACACCAGCACAATCTCTTTTTTCCACCAGTGCTGGGTCAAACCTTTCCATGTTAGGCTTACATTTACGTCGTACAAACACAGTAACGCAAAGCCCTATCAGTTGGACGTTACCTTACGCTTCGTGGGTCTGAGCCTGGCCCGTTGTTTCTTTTTGTCGACAACATACCAGTGTCTGTCTGATCTTGAAAGCAATTGTCATACTTGCACGCATCAAAGGTTGAATTACTCCGCACAGTTTCCGGATTGGAGCGGCTACTCGTGCAGGGCTATAACAGTGAGTAAATTAAGGCTGTTGGGCGCTGGAGTTCGGACGCTTACATAGCTTACATTCGCCTGGTGAATTCCGCAGCGCCGAAGTGCAATAACAACTACGATGGTTGCCTCTTTTCTGCTGTCTGTCTGGATGTTGCAGAACCTCTGAGTCTTCGACCATGCCCACACGACTCGTCTCACCCTCCTGAAGTCTCCTGCCAATCAGCATCATCGGCTCAACACATCGCGGTCGCCACAGTCATCCCGGACCAACAAACAACAGGCGAGACGTGGCCCGCCGAGGACGCCCCGGCCGGGTCTGCTTTGCTGTGCTGCATCTGAAGAACGCTGCTAACAAGGCGGCGGTGGACGCTCAACCTGTTCCCGCTCACCACTCGTCATAAGGCTTCAGGGGTAGCAATTGGGATAGCAACTTTAGAATGTCCACATTTACCGGTTGAACTTCACCCACTGAACAAGCGCGTGTTTCTTGTCTGCGTCTGTCACATTTTACGTTTCATGTACCAGTGTCAGGAACGACACATGTTTTGTTGCCCATTTAGCCTTTCTCCCGAAGTCTTCTGCTCCGGATACTGCTGTGCCTGGAAGCGTTGGGCTCCACCGTGACAGTTGAGGGTGGGGTTGAGCCCCCCACTATACGTGTTGGGTACCATATTGTATACTATTGTATACCGAATGCCTTATCACATTGACGCATAACTAACATAATGGGAAGCCTATCATACAATCAGCGGCTTTTAAATTGATAATACGTATATATATATATATATATATATATATATATATATATATATATATATATACACGTA
>JAMJIN010000277.1:0-3302 GCA_036784775.1 Chromatiales bacterium
CTCGTCGGAGTTTCACGTATCGGTGAACGTGGTGGAGATGCAGCTCGTACGTCTGTCGGGAAACGAAGCTCCTCGACTGGCGGAACAAGTGCGGGCGAAGTTTTCACCCGGTGACGCATTTGGTCGATGTGACGACGATGTATGCCATCTGCACACTGCACAGTAAACATGCGAGTACCGAGCGACGACGTTATTCGCCCAGGAGTCCACTTTACTTTCCGATTAACACCGTAGCTCCGAACGAAGACGTGGTCCCTGATCGCGAACGTGGTGGAGTGTAGCGGCGGCCACTTGTCGTGATGTACGGATGGTTGTAGAAGAGAGAGCGGAGTTCGAACTTGCCGTCCGATCATCAGCTCAGCCGGAGTACGCCCCGTGGCGCAGTTCGGCGTGCTGCGGTACTCGCGAAGAAAGCCCATGGTAGCCTTGTCTCTCTCCTTCCCTTCCTCCCCACGGAACGCTGCATCGCTGTCTTGAAAACGCCCACCAGGCGTTCGGCCTCGCCATTAGAGGGCGGGTGAAAAGGGGCACTTGTCAAGTGTACGATGCCGTTCAGGCGAACTGAGGCCCGTTATCCGAGACAAGTGTCTTTGGAGAACCCCACGTGGTGAAAAGAATGTTGAGCGCCATAATAGTGGTCTCCGTAGTCGGATACTTTGACATACGAACGACGCTGGGCCACTTTGAGTAGGCGTCCATGACCAGCATCCACATGTTACCCAAGAATGGGCCAGCAAAGTCCACGTGAATGCGGTCCCACGGCTCGTCGGGCAGTGGCCATGGCGACAAGTTGGCAGTTGGTGCCGGTGCTGTAACAGCGCAGACGTTGCACGCTTTACAGCAGGCTTCGACGCTCGCCTCGATGTTCGGCCACCAGACATACAGTCGTGCCATCGTCTTCATGCGAACAACTCCGCGATGAGACTGGTGTAGCATGGTGATCACCTTGGTCTTAAGCTCCTGTGGTACTACCACGCGACAGTCTCGTAGTATGACGCCGTTCACTTGACAAATCTCCGTCTGCGTTTTGAAGAATGGTCTCAGAGCGTCCATCCTGCACTCTGGCCCAGAGGTCGGCCAACCGTTGCGCACGAAGTTTAGCACTTGCGACAGGACAGTATCCTTCTTGGTGCACTCCGCGACGAGCTTCCACGTGATCGGGAACTCGCTGACAACCTCTGTGGCGATCTGCTGGACTTCAGATGTGATTGCTCTGACTTCCTCCTCGCGGTCAAATGCGACATCCGGACCGGCAGGAAGTCGAGACAGAGCATCTGCGTTGCAGTGTTCTGCCGAAGCGCGGTAGCGGATGTCATAATCGTGGCCCATCAGCAGCAGAGCCCAGCGCTGTAGGCGCTGTAAAGACATGGCTGGGAGCGACTTATCCGGTCCGAAGATCGTTAGTAGCGGCTTGTGGTCCGTCAGGATGGTGAAATGACGACCACTTAGGTACTGGTTGAACTTGCGGATACCGTAGACGATTGACAGTCCCTCCTTCTCAACTTGGGCATAGCCTCGCTCAGCCTTGCTGAGAGTCTTGGAGGCGAAAGCTATCGGCTCTTCACTGCCATCAGGCAGTACGTGTGAGATGACGGCCCCAATGCCGTATGGGGACGCATCAGTTGCAAGCACGATCGGCTTCTCAGGGTCGAAATGCACGAGACGTGTTTTGTCCGCGAGCATTTGCTTGAGTTCATCGAAGGCGGCGGCGCACTCTGCTGACCACTTCCATGGAGTGTCCTTGCACCGCAACTGGTTTAGTGGGGCGCACACAGACGCAAATGCAGGCAGAAACTTTCCATAATAGTTGAGCTTGCCCACGAAACTCTCGAGTTGCTTGAGGTCCGTGGGCGTCGCGTACTGTAGTATCGCCTGGACCCTCTCCTCAGATGCGCACAGTCCGTCCTTCGAGATGATGTACCCCAGGTACGACACTTCCGGTGCGAAGAAAACGCACTTGTCGAGTTGCAGCTTCAGACCGTAGTTGTCAAGAGCCGCAAAAACGCGTCGCAGGTTTTCGAGGTGCTCCGCCTTCGTCTGCCCAGTGACGATGATATCGTCCAGGTAAGCGGCGACGCCTGGGATGCCGGCAACCAGATTGTCCACCAATTTTTGGAAAATGGCTGGAGCAGGGGACGGACCGAAACATAGTCGGTTGTACCGGTAGAGTCCCTTGTGCGTGTTGATGACGAGAAGTTGCTTGGTTTCGTCGTCCAGCTCAATCTGCAGGTATGCGTCTCTCATGTCGAGTTTGCTGAAATGCATGCCCCCCTGCAGTTTGGCGAAGAGTTCCTCTATTCGCGGAATAGGATGCTGTTGGACGTGCAGGCACGGATTGACGGTCGCTCTATAGTCACCGCAGATCCTCACTTTGCCACTCGGCTTCTGTACGACTACAATAGGGGTAGCCCAGTCTGAGTAGTCGACTTTGGTGACAATCTTCAAGTCCTCCAACCGTTGAAGTTCTTTTCCAACCGCGTCGATGCGAGAGAAAGGCAAAGGCCTCGCCTTCAAAAACTTGGGTTGCACATCGTCGCGTAGCTGTAGATGAGCCTTCGTCTTTGTACAGAGGCCCAGCCCGGGTGCGAAGATGCTGGGATGATCCGCGATCACCTTCTTCAGATCAAGGTCGGTTGGCACACCCATTGTGTGCACATCGGCGGAAAGTAACTCCGCTGACGCCTTTGGCGTGTAGAGTAATGCGTTGATGTCTAATTGGAATGCTTGAATCCAGTTCAGGCCAAGCAACGAAGCACCGCTGCTGACAACAACGAGGGGGAGTTGCAGCACTGTCGAACCACACTTGACGTCTACAGTACACTCGCCCATAACGCTGATCTGGCGCTGGTCGTAGGCGCAGAGTCTGATATACGATCGAGCGAGCCGAGGAGAACCAATCTTCTTCCAACCAGTTTCTCCGGTGAGTGCGATCGGGGATCCCGTATCCACCTCAAACTCGACGTTGTGCCCGTTGATCAGCAGCGCCTGTCGTGGCTTCCTACGCAGTGTGTGTGTGTGTGTCGACAAGGTCATCACCGACATCGAGGCTGTTTTGTAGTCGTTATGTGACTTGCTCCCCGACTGCTCAGAGCGACAGACCGACTTGATGTGTCCGATCCGCCCGCACTTGTGACACTCCGATTTTAGGAACGGACATGCAGCTCGACGATGGTTTGTCGAGCCACACCCTGCGCACCGTTGTCCTTGACGTCCCTCTGGTCGAGACTCGGACTTGTGTGACTTGTTGTTCTTCCAGTTGCCCGTCTTGGTGCGTCGCGGTTGACGAAGCTTCTCGACAGCAA
>JAMJIN010000278.1:0-1321 GCA_036784775.1 Chromatiales bacterium
TTCAGAAAACCATGCTACAAAATGTATTCCAATTCAGATCTCCTTTTAGGAAATATTCGCCTCACCTAGTCCCCCACTCCACGCGGATGAATCTTGGCTAACGCAAATAATCACCGTCATTCTCCTAATAGCAACGATCATTGGAACATGTCAACGCGTATCTCGATCAAATCTCAAAATTAAACCAAAATATTATGCCCTAACTTTGAAACCCCGAATTAAATTCCCACCGAAAATAAAATTCAAATCAGACATTCTTACACATCTGTACCTGTACCATTCTTACACATCTGTATCTGTACCATTCTTACACATCTGTATCTGTACCATTCTTACACATCTGTACCTGTACCATTCTTACACACCTGTACCTGTTCCATTCTTACACATCTGTACCTGTACCATTCTTACACATCTGTATATGTACTAGCAGACTGATCGCACTCTCAGGCGAAATCCACTCATACCCTGGCCCATATGGGCGCCCAATTTGTCCTTGTGGAAGTTGTCATGAACCTGTCAGAAACCGAGACAAGGCTATCTTCTGCGAAGAATGTAATCAGTGGCACCACATACATTGTATTGGCTCTGGCTCTGCGACCATTGTGGAATTTCAAATATTACTCTCCATCTAGAAATTAACAATCAAATTATACCAAAACCCGGTCTGACAGCTCTATGCTTAGTACCCCAACACTTAACACATCACAAAATGCAGGCCTAATTTTCGCCCCAAATCCCCAAAACACCTCAACCCCCGAACGTCACAAGAAAACCCAAGGAATCACATTTAAAGGAATTTTTATAAACACCAACAGTATCAAGAGCATAGAAAAAGCAACCCAACTAAATGCAACTATTCAATATAATAACCCAGACATTTCTAGTTGAAACTAAATTAGATGCAAACTATGCTACATACTCTTTCCTACCACTCAACTACGAGGCCTCCAGAAAGGACAGGAATGTCCATGGCGGTGAATTCCTTCTAGCCTTCCGTAACACCGTTGTAGCTGAACCCCTCCAAAACTTAAACTCAAATTGTGAAATAATTTTGGAAAAAAAATTAACTTTGCACGAAACAAATGCATATACTTTGCATCTTGTTATCGACCCCCAAATGACCACCTCCAATCCCTTGAAGCTCTCCATGACTCCATAACTAAACTATATAGATCACACAAAAATTCCCCTAATGTAGTCATAGCTGGAGATTTTAACATCCCTGATATTAACTGGACAAATCACCAGACCACTAATAACAACACTGCTAGCAAGTATAACAAACTACTAGAAATAACTAACGACTTTGGGCTGCAAA
>JAMJIN010000390.1:0-1780 GCA_036784775.1 Chromatiales bacterium
GACTACAGCGGTTTCACACGCTTCTATCTGGTTGCGGCGTCAGGCGTCAATGCTCCAGCGATGTTCTTGTCGACGTACTCCATCACATGAAAGCTAAGTATGACAAGAGTGACCCAGAACAAGTAGCAGGTGCATCTGATAGAGGGAGTGGCGTCGCACAAGCAACAACTAAGACAACAGATCCAAAACGGAGAAACAACGATGTACCAAGCCACAGTTTTGAAGAAATTGAGTCCGACCTTCGACTGACAAATGACATCCTCAATCACATCAAGTCTCTTCCATTGCCAGCCTCTGTGCTTTCCCGAGTTCTTGTACCAGCAGACGTGGAGGGGACCGTGCGTCTGCTCCCAGCCTCTGACTGCGCATACTGTGACGTGGAATGGCTTCGCAAAGGATTCGACAGTATGGAGTTTGATGAAACTGACGGGATCGTCCTGACCCATCACCACCTGCCGACGAGTACGGCTGCTGCCCTCGGAGTGCCGACACTCATGAGTCGTATGCTTCACGCAGAGGAGCTGGCGATCACGAGCTTCGGTCAAGGAGAGCCACTGACGAATACACTGCGGCGTATGCTAGAGGACTACACCGACGGACTGGCCATTCCGAAGGAGCTGGTACAGAACGCCGACGACGCTGGAGCTACTGAGGTTCACTTCATGTACGATGAACGGACTCATGACGATGCAAGGAAGTACCTGTTTGACGAAGGAATGCGTGAATGTCAAGGCCCGGCTCTCTGGTGCTACAGCAACTCGACGTTCACAGACAGCGATCTTGACAACATCATACGACTTGGCGGGGCCGCGAAGCAGATGGATGCGACAAAGATCGGTCGATTTGGTCTCGGGTTCAACGTCGTGTACAACTTGACAGATGTGCCAAGCTTTGTGACTGGCAACGTCATTGTGTTCTTTGACCCGCACACGACACACCTCGGTCGTAGTATACATGACAAGTCAAAGCCGGGCATCAAGATCGACTTGCGCCGCAACAAGACATTGTTGCGGAAACTGTCACATCAGTTCGATCCGTATAAGGGCGTGTTTGGCTGCGACATGGATGCCGTCAGTGGACCGTCGTGGCCGGCAACACTGTTCCGCTTCCCACTTCGCACCAAGCTGCAGGCACAACGCAGTGACATCAGTGGTCTCCATTATGACACGGCGCACATGTCACAGTTGTTGACGCTGCTTGCTGACAATGCTCACAGTCTGCTGTTGTTTACGCAGAATGTCAAGAAAGTGTCAATGTGGCACCTGTCATCAGATACATCTCCCGACAATGCTGTTAAAATCTTCAGCGTCTCCAGGGAAATAGTGACGGAGATTCGCGACATGTACTTCCACAATACTGGTGATAGCAAAGGTAAATCGGAGATGACACGTAGTGGCACCTTTCTGAAGGCAGCCGTTCGCTACATGAATCAATGGAGTGAGGGTAGTGCAACGCACGCTCCACAATCATCTACTATCGTTCGGATAGAGTCTTATCTCGATGATAGAACTACCCTGCTACAGACCAGACCCACAGCCACGGTAAAATTCTGGCTCAGTTGTCTCTGCATGGCAGAAGGAAGAGCAATAAAACTTGCCCGGGAGATGACAAAACAGGGCTACGTGCCTGCAGCGGCTGTGGCTGTACGTCTTCTGCCAGCAGACAATGGCTATGTCCCAGCTACTCCAGGTGAAGATGACCGAGACGGTGGCCAGGTGTTTAACTTCCTACCGCTGCCAGTCCGCAGTGGGCTGCCTGTCCACATCAACGGAATGTTCGC
>JAMJIN010000391.1:0-1779 GCA_036784775.1 Chromatiales bacterium
CTATGGATGCGTCTAGGGACCCCATACCGATAAAACCAATCTTGAGTCAAAACCTTTGCTACCGTAGATGCTTTTTGATCTTTTGTTGGAATTGCCACAGTGAATTTGCTGAAGGCATCTGTCATCGTTAGGACATTTTCACGTCCATCCGAAGCCTTCTCTAACAAAGTGAAATCTATTGCCACTAACTGGAGGGGTTTATCCGCTAAAAGATGGCCCATGCTCGGTTTCACCGTAGGTCTTAGCGCCTTTGCCGTACAACATCTTGAACAACTGGCACAATACGAGTTCACATCTTTGCTCATTCCAGGCCAGAATGCTCTCTTTCTCACCAGAGCAAGAGTCCTATCTCTTCCCTGATGTCCACTTCCATCGTGAAGAGCTTCCAGTACTGGCTGTCTCAAACTGGTTGGCAACGCAAGCTGTAGCGTTCCTTCCCCATTCTCAAAGGACTCAACATATAGAACGTTGTCCATACACACAAATTGTTCCCATTTGTTGTACCAATGACGAGCAACTACTGGCATCTTCTGCAGTTCAGTCCGACCTGGCCTTGTGCCTTTCCTCCACACAGCCACGACTTTACTCAAAATAGGGTCTTGACTCTGTAACTCAGCAAGTTGCTGCTTTGTATACCCTGGAAGTGGGGATACTGCTCCCATCTGTTTGGCTTCTTGGCCCAGTGCTGCTGCTGTCATATTTTCCTCTACGCTCTCCATCATCACTTGGTGTCGCTCTTGAATTTCGTTGGGTATTGCAGATGTACACAACGTACCCACCACTGTTTGATCCACTACCAACTCGGTCAATTCCACTGCTACAGAGTTCGTTTCCACTACAGCTACCACTGGTTCTCCATGCCACGTTTTCCGACTGAGGGCATCAGCACTGGCATTAGTACGACCACTGCGGTATTTGATACTGAAGTCAAACTGAGCAAGTTGGGCAGCCCAACGCAACTCCTGCTCCCAGCTTTTATGTTTGAATATAGCTCAAGGGATTATTATCTGTATATACTGTGAATTTCGACCCGAGTAGATAGGGACGAAACTTATCCGTGATGGCCCATTTCAGCGCAAGTAGTTCTAACTTCATGTAGCTGTAGTTGGCGTCATTCCTCTCCGCCGGCCTCAAACCGCGACTAGCGTATGCAATAACTCCATGTTCTTGGGAAAGTACCGCACCCAACCCTTGGAAGCTGGCATCGGTCTCGACAATGAACGGCTTCGAGAAGTCTGGGTAGGCTAACACAGGAGCACTGGTCAACTGCTCCTTCAACCTCTGGAATGCCAGACTACAATCTCGATTCCACTTTTCATGGAAGAGTTGGTTGTCCCGTGGTATCTTTCTCCTGGTACCCTTCTTCGAGTTGGTTGCTTTGCCTATACACTGGTGAAGAGGCTTAGCTATCTGGGCAAAGGAAGGTACATATCTGCGATAGTACCCTGCCAATCCAAGGAAGGATCGTAGATCGCTCTCACTCTTTGGCTCTTGCCACTCTTGTACCGCCTTTATTTTGTCTGGGTCTGTTGCGACTCCTTCCGCAGACACGATATGTCCCAAGAATTTAACTTCTTGCCTGAACAAGCTACATTTCTGTGGCTTAATCTTGAGTCCAAAGGCCCGTAATTTACTGAATACTAGGTCCAACCTCTGCAACATCTCCTCCACTGATTTTCCGAAAACTAGAACATCATCCAAGTAGATGAGAAGAGAATGGAAATTCTCATTTCCCAATACATGATCCATCAGGCGGGAGAAAGTTGCTGGAGCATTGCA
>JAMJIN010000042.1:0-24409 GCA_036784775.1 Chromatiales bacterium
AAATCGCTCAAGCTCATGCCTGTCTGAAATTGGATTGGATTCTGTGCCATGTCCGCTCTCCTATTGTGGATCGTGGCATCATCTTGCAACAACCAGTGGCTCATTCCGTGAGTCACTGCTGAACATTCGTACTAATCAAGATAAAATTTTCCCGATCGCAAAACAGTTTAGAGCGTTCTCGCTCATCTTCGGTCGTCGATTCGGTGGATGACTTGAAAAGCGGATTGGGTTTAAAAACCGGTGGACAAACCTTAATGCTTGTCCTAACATGCGCCTCTCTTCGGGGCCATAGCTCAGCTGGGAGAGCGCAACACTGGCAGTGTTGAGGTCGGCGGTTCGATCCCGCCTGGCTCCACCAGATCAAACCCTGCTGCATTGTTGCAGCAGGGTTTTTTCGTTCTGGCAAGTGACGATTTTGTGAGAGGCGGCCACTTTTCGTGGGCTTTTGAATAATTCGCAACTGTCCCATGCTTGTTGTAAAATTCGATGAATTTCCGGCGCCTCTGACTCTATTCTTGCCTATGTCCTGGATCGATATCCTCATCATCGGAATCATACTCCTCTCGTCCATCATCAGTTTGGTGCGTGGTTTTATAGGCGAGGCACTCTCTCTTGTGACCTGGGTGGCAGGATTCTGGGTGGCTTGGTTCTTTTTTCGGCCGGTTGCCGAGTATTTAGTGCCCTGGATAGATCTTCCCTCGATTCGTCTGGGTGTCTCCTATGGTTTGCTGTTGTTGGCCACCCTGATAGTCGGTGGTCTGGCCAACCGTTTTATGGGTCTGTTGGTCGACAGTACCGGGCTAACCGGTACAGATCGTCTGATCGGCGTCTTTTTCGGTGCGGCAAGGGGTGTTGTTGTAGTCGCCATATTGGTGCTGCTTGCCGGATTGACACCTATGCCGAATGACCCTTGGTGGCGTGAATCACACCTGATCCCCTATTTCCAAGAGATTGCGCTCTGGTTGAGAGAGTTTCTGCCCAGCGACATCGCAAGTAATTTTCGCTATTGAAGAAGATGTGTCCCGCATGAATAAAGGCATATCGATACACTTTTCTCCTCACCTGTTCGAACAGATCAAGCCTTTGGAGACCCGGAAATGTGCGGCATAGTTGGACTTGTCTGCAAAACGGCGGTTAACCAGTCACTCTACGATGCTTTGATGGTGTTGCAGCATCGAGGTCAGGATGCCGCCGGTATAGTGACCTGCGAGGGCGGTAAGCTGCACCTGCGCAAGGGTAATGGCTTGGCGAGCGATGTCTTTCGCACGAGTCACATGATCAAATTGCGGGGCAATATGGGCCTGGGCCATGTTCGCTATCCAACCGCTGGATGTTCATCATCTGCTGAAGCGCAGCCTTTTTATGTCAACTCTCCCTACGGCATCACTCTGGCCCATAACGGTAATTTGACTAATGCGGAAGAGTTGAAGCAAGACCTGTTTCGTGAGGATCTGCGCCACATCAATACCTCCTCAGATTCGGAGATTTTACTCAACATCTTTGCCCATGAGTTACAGGCGCAGAACAAACTGCGCATCGCTCCGGAAGATGTTTTCCGTGCGGTAGCCGGTGTGCATCGTCGCTGTCGCGGCGGGTATGCCGGTGTCGCGATGATACCTGGATTTGGCATCATCGCTTTCCGTGACCCTTATGGTATCCGTCCGGTGGTCTATGGACGCCGCGAGTCCGACCGGGGAGCGGAATATATGGTTGCCTCTGAGAGTGTCGCACTGGATTCACTGGGTTTTGAAAGGGTGCGGGATCTGGATCCAGGTGAGGCGATATTTATCAGTCATGACGGTCAGCTCTACTCACAGCAGTGTGCCGGAAACCCCATGCGTTCACCCTGTATCTTCGAGTTTGTCTATTTCGCCCGGCCGGATTCGATCATCGACAATGTCTTTGTGCACAAGGCCCGTTCAAGGATGGGACAAAAGCTGGCAAAGAAGATCGAGCGGGAGTGGCCCGATCACGATATCGATGTAGTGATCCCGATTCCTGACACCAGCCGTACTGCGGCACTCTCCCTGGCAGGAAAGCTCAATGTTCGCTACACCGAGGGGTTTATCAAGAACCGGTACATCGGCCGGACCTTCATCATGCCTGGACAGACGGTACGCAAAAAATCGGTGCGGCAGAAACTCAACGCCATCGATCTGGAGTTCAAGGGCAAAAATGTTCTGCTGGTGGACGACTCCATCGTTCGCGGAACGACTTCGCAGCAGATCGTACAGATGGCAAGGGAGGCCGGCGCTAAAAAGGTCTATTTTGCCTCTGCCGCTCCGCCTGTACGTTTTCCCAATGTCTACGGTATCGACATGCCTTCAGCTACCGAACTGGTGGCTCACGGTAGGACGGAGGAGGGTGTGCGTGAATATATTGGTGCCGACAGACTGATTTTTCAGGATCTCAGTGATCTCATCAATGCCGTGCAGAAGAAGGGCAAGACTGATATCAATCGCTTCGATACCTCGGTTTTCAACGGTGATTATGTTACCGGTGATGTCAGCGAGACTTACCTGGATCAGCTGGAACTGCTGCGTAGTGACAATGCAAAAAGTGAAGAGGATGCGGCGGGACGCTCCATACTTGATCTGCACAACAACGCCTAGCCGGCCGAACGTTGTCGTTACCATCGTTGGAGCATGTAGGCCGGTTCAAGCGTAGCGGAACCGGCAACTTCAAAGCTCTGCTAAGTCCTGAGCGCCCGATCCGCTGCGCTTGATCGGGCCTGCCTGTGCTCCGTGTGGAAGAAGTGTTTGCATTCGGCTGACCCTGACACATACTTGCTCCACCTTTTATTCTCGCCATCCCTGGCGCAACTTAGGCATTCTTAATTACCCCCGGCCCGGACTTCCTGTCCGGTCGTTCGCTACGCTGCGAAGGTCCACTGGACCTTCGATCGTAGCTCACCCTGTCACCTTCTCCCTCCCCCTGAAACTTTCTTCAACACCCAATCCATCCCGCGTGTGCTTAACAGCCGTTTGAGTGTGCCAAATAGGTAAGTGGGGAAGGTGACATAGTAACGGGCTCTGGGTCTGGGGGATTCGAGCGCATGGATCACCTTTTTCAATACGGCCTCCGGCGGCAGGGTAAACGGCACGACAGGGCCTTCTTTCTCCAGTCTTGCTGCCATGGCGAGATAATTCGCCTTGTGGACTGAATGCTCGCTGTCGATATTCCTCTTCCACATCCTGTGGGCATTCGCACGGAAGCGGCTCTCCACTGGGCCTGGTTCGATCAGGGAGACGTGAATGCCGCTGCCTTGCAGTTCCATGCGCAGGGTATCGGTGAGTCCCTCAAGGGCGTATTTGCTGGCATTGTAGGCACCCCGATAGGGTAATGCGACCAGCCCCAATACCGAGCTGTTCTGGATGATTCTTCCCTCTTTCCGGCGGCGCATGACCGGCAGCAGTCGACAAGTCAGTTCATGCCAGCCGAAAAGGTTGGTTTCAAATTGGGCGCGCAGAACATCCCGGGTCAGGTCTTCCACCGCGCCCGGCTGTCCATAGGCGCCATTATTGAACAGGGCGTAGAGTCTACCGTCACAGAGTTCCAGTGATTGTTCAACCGCCTGCGCAATACTCTCAGAGTCGTCCAGGTCCAGTTGCAGCGTCTCCAGTCCATGTTCCCTCAATTGTTCCACATCCTCCTCTTTTCGGGCGGTGGCGATTACACGATATCCTCGCGACTTCAGGCCGAGGGCCACGCAGTGTCCGATACCACTGGAACAGCCGGTAATCAGTATGTTTTTCTTTTCTGACATCTTTTTAGCCTAGGCTCTGAGGCGGAATTGCGCAAAATGGAGCAAAAATGCGGGCGGAATATTTTTCTTTGGGAAATTAAAGTTTCCCAGGCCTTGACCGCTACCTTTAGCGAGTCGGAATTTGATCATGGAATATGCGCCTGAACAATCAAAAATGATGACAATCAGGCCAAGCGCAATCATACAAATACAGATGCACTGGCGCAGTGTTGGAACGTGGAGAGTAAATTAGGTGGATATTGCAACGCTGGTAGGTCTACTTGGAGGACTCGGCATAATCATCGCAGCAATCGCCACGGGCGGTGATGTGATGCTGTTTGTCAACGTCCCATCAATCCTTATCGTTGTGGGTGGCACCTTCATGGTGACGTTGATGCAGGTCTCTCTGGGTGATTTTCTGGGCTCTTTCGGAATTGGCATGAAGGCCTTTTTCTACAAAACAGATGATCCCAAAAAACTGATCGAAGAGGCAGTGGAACTGGCTGATATCGCACGAAAAAACGGTTTATTGGCACTGGAGGGCCAGGAGATCAGCAACGATTTTTTAAAGCGGGGTGTTGGATTATGCGTCGATGGCCACGATCCCGTGCTGGTCAATAAGCTGCTCTCCAAAGATATCAACCTGACCATCGAACGTCACGAAGTTGGACAGACCATGTTTAAAAACATGGCGATCATGGCCCCGGCGATGGGCGTGATTGGCACGCTTATCGGTTTGGTGCAGATGTTGGCGAATATGTCGGATCCGGCCAGTATCGGCCCGGCTATGGCAGTGGCTCTGTTGACTACGCTCTATGGGGCAGTCATTGCCAACGCCTTCGCCCAGCCAATGGCAGACAAACTGGCTCGCTCCAGTTCCATGGAAAAGACCAACAAATCCCTGATCATCGAGACGATTTCCGGTATTCAGGAGGGCATGAATCCCCGGGTGCTGGAACAACTGCTCAGTACCTATCTGCCTTCAGGCAAGCGTCCAACCGGTGATGGCGATTAACGGGGTCAATCAAGATGGCTGACGATTGCCCAAAATGTGAAGCGGGTCTTCCCGCCTGGCTGGCAACCTTTGCCGACCTGATGTCTCTGCTGATGTGTTTCTTTGTGCTGCTGCTCTCATTTGCGGAGATGGATGCTATCCGTTTCAAAAAGATGGCTGAGTCGATGAAGGATGCTTTTGGTGTGCAGACGGAGATTCCCGCCAATGAGATTGTGAAAGGTACCAGCGTCATCAAGCAGGAGTTCAGTCCCGGCAAGCCGGAAGAGACGCTCATGGAGGAGATCCGGCAGCAGACGACGGATGACACCAAGGATAACCTTGACGTTCACGACGGCAAGCAGAGTGCCGATGAGATTGAGGTGGATGAAGCGATGAAAGCCGCGATGCAGGCGCAGCTTGAGGCGGAGGTTGAGCAGCAGGCTGAAGAGCTGGCAGAGATGCTGAAGGAAGAGATTGAGGAGGGCATGCTTGAAGTCGAGACCGAGCAGACCAAGATCATCATCCGGATTCAGGAGAAGGGCTCGTTTCCCTCTGGTCGAGCCAGCCTGGACCCCGGTTTTTTTGAGGTTATCACACGAATCACAGATGTCGTGGCGGAGACCCCTGGGAATATCGTAGTGGCTGGACATACTGACAACATACCTATCTCCACCCAACGCTTCCGTTCAAACTGGGAACTTTCGTCGGCGCGTGCGGTGACCGTGGTCCATGCCATGTTGGGTAATTCCGACTTGGATCCAGCCCGCGTGCTGATTGAGGGACATGCGGATTCCAATCCTTTGGCACCCAATGATTCCAGGGAAAATCGTGCGAAGAACCGGCGTGTTGAGTTGGTTATTGAACGTGGGCAGGATGAGGAGAGTGGAGAGTTTCTCAATGTCTCAGAATGATAGCGTAACTGAACCGACTCCGATACGGAGTCCTGTAGCCAAGATTAGGGGCCGGCGCTGCCCTGGGGAAACGTGACCAATGGCCATTGAAGACCAAGCAGATGATCAGGCGGATCGCCGTGAATTTTTTCGTATCGATGACTCGGTACAGTTGAGTTACCGTGTTGTGGATAGTGTCGAGTTATCGTTGCGGTTGGAGAAACTCGACAGCAGTGTCAACGGCAGCTTTACAGTAATGACGCGTTTGCAGGCGTTAAGCCAGCACCTTTCGGCATCTTTGCATCGTATCGAGCAGAAAGATCCTGATGTGGCCGATTACCTCAAGGCGCTGGATAAAAAAGTCGAACTGCTGGGTCAGAGTTTTCTGGCGGATGAGATTGACCTGACGGAACAGCCCGCAAAACCAATCAATCTCAGCGCGGGTGGTATGTCTTTGTGCACTGCCGAGTCCCTCGAAATCGGTACTCAGCTTGAGATCAAGATGCTGCTACTGCCGTCGTTTACCGGCGTTCTTATCTATGGTGAGGTGGTGGGAAGTGAAGCGGCGTCGGATGATGCCGATTTTCCGTGGAACCTGCGAGTCAATTTTTCTCATATTCGCGATGCGGACAGAGATGCCCTGATCAGGCATATACTGCGTCGTCAGGCTGCAGTGTTGCGTCAACAACGGGAGGATCGGGAACGGCTGGAGGATGAGTGAAAAAACCCACTAACGAGGATATTTCACTGGCCCTGGGGGCCGCCCATGGACTGCTTGGTGGGGAAGACACTGGTGATGCTGTCGGCAGATGCCTGCTATATCTGGAACATCGCAATGAGCAGTTGGAACAGTTGGCTGAGTTGGCGGAACGTTACTTCCGCTTTGGCCAACCGGAAGAGGATCATGCCCGCATAGTGCGTCTGCTGGAGTCCATCCGGGAGGAGACACGGGATGAGGAAGAGACTGATAATGGTGAATTTGGGCTGGAATAAGCGGCTGTTTTATTAAGATGTGGTAGAATCCCCCGCAATTAAATGCCGCCTGCAACTGCCGGACGGTAGACACGAGATTACGAGGACACCTGCCATGCCGATTTACGAATATCGCTGTGATTCCTGTGGGCACGAATTTGAAGCGCTGCAAAAGATGAGCGATGCGCCGCTGACTGTGTGCAGCGAGTGCAATAAACCGGATCTGAAAAAACTGATCTCTGCTGCGGGTTTCCGTCTCAAGGGCGGCGGTTGGTATGAAACCGATTTCAAGAGCGGCGAGAAGAAAAATATTCACGACACCGGCAAGAAGGATTCCAAACCCTCCTGTGGCGGTGGTTCCTGTTGTAACTGACCCCTCACATGGTCTTACTAAGGCGCTATCTGGTTGCCGGCCTGCTGGTCTGGTTGCCGCTGGGCGCCACCTTCTTCGTTGTCAGACTGCTGGTCCGCTGGATGGACAACAGTCTGCTGCTGGTGCCTCAGGCATATCGACCTGAAAATCTGCTTGGTTTTGCCATTCCCGGCTTGGGAGTGGTGCTCACACTGATCATTCTGCTGCTCACCGGACTGGTGGCGGCCAATCTGTTTGGCCGCAAACTGGTCAGTCTGTGGGAACGGCTGTTGGCGCGGATTCCCCTGGTGCGTTCCGTCTACTCTGCGGTGAAGCAACTGGTGGAGACCATGTTTTCCGATGGGGGAGAGTCATTCCGCAAGGTGCTATTGGTCGAATTTCCCCGTCGTGGTCTCTGGACACTGGCCTTCCAGACCGGCACCGATCAGGGTGAAGCCCAGGAGAAGACCGGACGTGACGTGATCAACGTCTATATTCCCACCACACCCAATCCCACCGGTGGTTACTTTGTTTTGGTGCCTCGGGAGGATGTGCAGGAACTTGATATGAGCGTTGATGACGGCCTTAAAATGCTGCTCTCCATGGGGGCAGTGGTGCCGGACCACCCACAAACGGAAGCTCCAGAGTCTGCCTAGGGCCTGCCTGGGAGACTTCCGGGTTGCACAGGCCCGAATCAGGCCGTAACATTCCCGCTTTTTACCGGGCGATTTTTTCACAGGACAATCCTCCCATGCGCAGCCATTATTGCGGACAGCTCAACAGCTCTCATATCGATCAGGAAGTGGAACTTTGCGGTTGGGTTCACCGCCGCCGGGATCATGGTGGGGTCATCTTCATCGACCTGCGTGATCGTGAGGGATTGGTGCAGGTGGTCTACGATCCCGACCTGCCGGAGGTTTTTTCCGCTGCGGAACATGTGCGAAATGAGTTCGTGCTGCGGGTGAAAGGCCGTGTGCGTGCCCGGCCGGAAGGTACCGTCAATCCGGACATGCCTACCGGTGAGGTGGAAGTGCTGGGACTGGAACTGGAGGTGCTGAACAAGGCCGATACTCCTCCGTTTCAACTTGATGAGCACGAAAAGGCCTCTGAAGAGATTCGCCTGCGCTATCGCTACATCGATCTGCGCCGTCCCGAGATGCAGGAGAAGATCCGCATCCGGGCCAGGACGACTCAGGTGCTGCGCCGTTTTCTGGATGACCGGGGGTTTCTTGATATAGAGACCCCGATGCTGACCAAAGCGACCCCTGAAGGTGCGCGGGACTACTTGGTGCCCAGCCGGACCCATCCCGGTGAGTTCTTTGCGCTGCCCCAGTCACCCCAGCTCTTCAAACAGTTGTTGATGATGTCTGGGATGGACCGTTACTACCAGATCGTGCGCTGCTTCCGCGACGAAGACCTGCGTGCCGACCGTCAGCCGGAATTTACCCAGCTCGACATCGAGACCTCATTTTTGGACGAGAATGAGATCATGGAGCTGAACGAGGAGATGATCCGCCAGCTCTATAAAGAGATTCTTGACGTCGATCTGCCGAACCCTTTCCCGCGCATGACCTACGATGAGGCGATGGATCGTTACGGCTCCGACCGTCCCGACCTGCGGGTTTCCCTGGAGCTGGTCGATCTGCAGGACCTGATGCAGGAGGTGGAGTTCAAGGTCTTCTCCGGACCGGCGAAGGATCCCCACGGCCGTGTTGCCGCGCTGCATGTGCCTGGTGGCAGCTCTCTGAGCCGCAAGAAGATCGACGGATATACCAAATTTGTCGGTATCTATGGCGCCAAAGGTCTTGCCTATATCAAGGTCAATGAACTGGCCAAGGGGCGCGATGGACTGCAGTCACCGATCCTGAAGTTTCTACCGGACAGCGCGGTGGATGGCATCCTGGAACGCACTGGCGCCAAAGATGGCGACCTGATCTTCTTTGGCGCCGACAAGACGCATGTGGTCAATGAAGCCCTGGGGGCCCTGCGCGTCAAGGTTGGCGAGGATCTGGATCTGATGGAGGGTGCCTGGCGGCCTCTGTGGGTGGTGGATTTCCCCATGTTCGAGTGGGACGATCAGCACAACCGCTGGAATCCGCTGCATCACCCCTTTACCTCGCCGAAGGACGATCAGGTCGATCTGCTGGAGAGTGATCCCGGCAAATGCAAGTCCCGCGCCTACGACATGGTGGTCAATGGGACGGAGCTGGGCGGCGGCTCGATTCGTATTCACAGCGAGGAGCTGCAGCAGAAGATCTTCAAACTGCTGGAGATCGGCGAAGAGGAGGCACAGGAGAAGTTCGGCTTCCTGCTTGATGCGTTGAAATATGGTTGCCCGCCCCACGGTGGACTCGCTTTCGGTCTCGACCGGCTGGTGATGTTGCTGACCGGTTCGAAATCGATCCGCGACGTGATGGCCTTCCCCAAGACCCAGTCTGCTGCCTGCCAGTTGACCTCCGCGCCTTCGGAAGTGAGTATGACGCAACTGCGTGAACTCTCAATCCGTGTGCGCAAACCCCAGAGTGAAGAGGCCTCCTGAGCAGGTTGTAAATCAAGTCGCCGTAGGTCGGATTAGCGCAGCGTAATCCGACAATGCAGATTTGAACCCAGATGACCAATAGACGATACAAGCGTCCTGAGTCGGTGCTGGTGGTGGTCTACACCTTCGCCGGCGAGGTTCTGATGCTGCGCCGCAAAAGCCCCGATGATTTCTGGCAGTCGGTTACCGGCAGCCTGCGTTGGGGCGAATCCCCTTTGCAGACGGCGCGCAGGGAACTCTACGAGGAGACCGGGTTGATGGCGGGTTGTGGGTTGATCGACCTGCATCACCAAGTGGAGTTTCCGATCATCTCCCCCTGGCGCGCCCGCTATGCGCCTAACGCCAGGACCAACCGTGAATGCTGGTTTGCGCTGCCCCTCAATTCACGCCGTATCCCTCATCTGAATCCGGCGGAACATACCACTTATCGATGGTTGCCCACGCTGGAGAAGGGTGCACAACTGGCCACTTCCTGGACTAATCGGGATGCGATTCGCCTGTTGGCGGGGCGCCCGATCCGCTACGCTTGATAGGGCCTACCTCTGGTTGATCCCATGACATGTGACAGGGGTGCAATCTACGCACCAGCGGGAATGTAGGGTGCGCCGTGCGCACCATGATTGCTACCAGATGAGATCCTCAATATTTGAAACGCTGCTCATCTTTTTCCCACAGCTGGAAGACAGCAAGACTCTCTTCACGTAACAGCTGTCGGGATTGGATCTTCCTCTCTTCAGGGGGACCTTGCAGCTCCTGACAAATTAACTGGTCTGAAAAACCGATCCCGGCTGCATCATTGGCGTCTGCCGCATAGACGATGGTTTGAATGTGGGCCCAGTAGGCGGCACTCAGGCACATTGGGCAGGGTTCACAGCTGGCATAGAGTGTGGCTCCGTTGAGATGCATGCTCTCCTGTTGTCCACAGGCTTCGCGGATGGCATTGATCTCAGCATGGGCAGTGGGGTCGTTGTTATTGACCACCTGATTCCAGCCGCGGCCGATGATCCGTCCATCCAGCACAACGACTGCGCCGAAAGGGCCGCCGTGATGCAGCTCCACGCCCCGGCGCGCCAGATCTATCGCCTCCTGCATGAACGCCTTCTCGTCCTGACCCATGGTGACTACTCCCAACGGAAGGTTTTGGCCCCAATCCAGATAAAGATAACACTAAAGCCGGTGAGTGCGGTGAGCTGGGGCCAGATCTCTGCCGGACCTGCTCCGTCGATCATGATCGCCCTGGCGGCGTCGATCATATGGGTCAGGGGCAGGGCAAGGGCTAACTGCTGCACCAGTGGATGAGAGCCTTCCAGGGAGAACCAGACGCCGGAGAGCAGCATCATCGGCCAGCTGATCAGATTCAACAGGCCGTTGGCAGCCTCCTCGCTGGTCATGCGCGCCGCGATCAACAGGCCGACGCTGATCATGCTCAGTCCGCCCAGGATGAGAACCGTTAGAAGTAGCCAGTAGGAGCCATACATGCGGAATCCGATGAGCAGATCGGTGCCGATATAGACCAGGGTAGTAAATGCGACGATCATCAACAGCCGGGAGACGATCTGCGCCAGGAGGAATTCAAATGCTGTCAGTGGTGTGGCGCTGAGTCTTTTCAGGACGCCGTTCTTGCGGTACCGCACGATCACATAACCGACACCGAAGAGGGAGCTGAACATGATGTTCATGCCCAGTACACCGGGAATCACCCAGTCCACGTAGCGGATCTCCTTGCCGCTTACCGACTCTTTCTGCAGTTCGTTGCCGGCCAGCAGCTGTTCCAGGATATACCCCTTGGCTGAGCTGCTGTTGATCCAGTAGCGGTTGCCTGGGATGTCTATCAGCATATCCAGTTGATGACGGTCCACCTTGGTGATGGCATCTGTCTGTGATTCGATGGGAATAAACTGGATATGGCGGGTTGTAAGAAAGGTTTCCAGTCTGCTGTTATCCGCTGTTTCTCCCTGGACGCCTACCTTGTAGAGATCCTGTTCCTCGGAACCAAAGGCAAAGGCGAAGCCGATGACGATAAGCACCGGCATGATGATGTTCCAGCCAAGCGCCGTGCGATCCCGCAGAAACTCCTGATTGCGGGCCTTGAGAAGGGCGAGAAAACGGTGTGGTGACATAGCTCAGGATCGCAGAGAGTGGCCGGTCAATTCAAGGAACAGGTCTTCCAGGGTAGGGGAGCGCACCAGCAAGTGGGTCAGTGAGATCTGGTGTTTGATCAGATGCTCGATGCTGGTGTTCACCTCCCTGGAAAGAATCTCCACCCGGTCCTCCTGTGGATTGAGGCTGGATCCCGGGTCAGGTTTAAAACCTGCAGGTAACGCATCTGCGGGAAGGGTGAGAATCGAATTTTTGTAGTGTTCGGCGAGCAGTTCCCTGGGTACGCCACGGGCGATGATCTTGCCGTGATCCATGATCAGGATCTCATCGCAGAGTTCATAGGCCTCTTCCATATAGTGAGTGGTGAGTATCAGGGTCTTGTTCTCCCCCTTGATCCGCCTGACCTGTCCCCAGAGGTTGCGCCGCGACTGAGGGTCCAGTCCTGTCGTGGGTTCATCGAGGAAGACGATCTCGGGGTTATTGATCAGGGCAATCGCCAGCAATAGTCGCTGGCGTTGACCACCGGAGAGTTTGCGGGTGTCCCGTTCGAGAAACTCGCCCAATGCGCAGATCTCAATCAACTCATCCAGAGATCGGGTATGGGGATAGAACTGTTGGAAGAGTTTCAGCACCTCATGGACCATGATGTGCTCCTGCAGGGCAGTATGCTGAAACATGATGCCCGCTTCGTTGCGGAACTCGGTGCCCAAAGGCGCGCCCTTGTAGAGAATGGTTCCGGAGGTGGGGCGCAGAATGCCTTCCAGCATCTCTACCGTGGTGGTCTTTCCTGCGCCGTTAGGGCCTAGCAGACCGAGGCAGATGCCCCGGGGAATAGTGAAGCTGATGCCATCCACCGCCTTGAGACCGGCATAGTGCTTGGTTAGGTCTTTTACCTCGATCATCTTTGTGGGGTATTAGGACAGAAACATCACTTCGACCTCTTTCACCTCTTCTTCAACCCCTTCGATATCCACTATGTTGATCTCGGGTTCCAGACCTACCTTTGCGAAGGCAGGGACGATGCCCCAGTCCTCATTGGTAAGAGAATGGTCGTTACCCAAGGCGGTCTGCAGGCGGGCGACAAGAACGACGTCGACATAGTCCGCTTGTGTACCCCCATCATAACCAAGATCCTGGAAGTGTGCTGGCACTTTGATCAGGGATTCCGGAAAATCCCAGTCTTCGAGAATGCGTTTGCCGATCCTGGGACTCAACGTCTCGATAACCCGGTCAAGTTCTTCCTGATCACTGATCAATTCCGGAGAGTGTTCCGCCATGGTCAGCACAGGAAGGGCGCCGATATTGTGGATCAGCCCGGCAAGCATAGCCTGTTCTCTATCCAGGTGTTTGAGATTCTGTGCCAACACTCTGCTGATGGCGGCAATCTGCACACTCTCTTCCCAGAGCTGCCGAAAACGTTTGTCGAGAATATCGCAGGTAGCCTGGAAGATCTGCTGCATGATCAGGCTGACCACCAGACTGCGTACCAACCGTGTACCCAGCCTGGCTACCGCCATCTGCAGGTTGTCGATAGGGTTGCGTCCACGATAGAGCGGGCTGTTGGCGACCTGTAGGAGGCGGGCGGAGAGCGCGGCGTCGGTGGCGACGATTTTGGCGATCTGTTGGGCCGTGGAGTCTTCGCTTTCGACCGCATCCCTGACCCGTAATGCAACCTCCGGCAGCGTCGGCAGGGTCAGTTTATGTTCGTCGATGGCTTTGAAGATAGCGTCTAGAAAGGCGTTTTCGTCAATCATGTCCGTGTCTTATTATTCCCGGTGGTTACTGCGGATCAATGTGTTGCCGCATGGCCGCATGGTGATGTAGTCGGTTCCTCTCTGTTAGCGGCAGGGCTACTTGGATTCTGAAGTAAATTCATATGGCAGATTACGAATCTCCAATGCCGGCCCGGCTTCACCCAATGTGATCTTTTCGTTTTCCGCGTTGGCGACCTCGATAACCACCAGCAGGTCGAATCCACCGTCAGCGGCTTGTGCGTCCACGACCTTGCCGGCGCCTTGGCCCGACTGGCTGTCGGCCGCGTAGAGCGCGTCACCCGGTTTCGGTTCGATATCTCCGGAAATATGGGCCAGGTACATGCGGCGCTTGAGTTTGCCCAGATAATGCATGCGCGCCACCACCTCCTGTCCGGTGTAGCATCCTTTGGTGAAGCTGACGCCATCGACAAGCTGCATGTTGGCCATCTGGGGAACGAAAGCTTCTGCGGTCTCCGGAAAGATGGTTGGAATCCCGGCCCGGATATTCTGCAGCGCCCAATAATGACTGTCACCTGTCGTGGTTCCGGACTCCAGAGCCTCCCAGAGACTGATCGACTCATCCGCCGGGCCGATAATCTCAAAGCGGGGTACCTCACCAGACAGGCGGATCAGGATGAGGTTGTTCTGCTCCACCACGCTGTTTGTCTCACCGGGCAGGCTGGTGAAATGGGGTTGCAGAAGCGCCTCCGCACAGTTTCCGGTGAGTCCGAAACGAACCAGCTCATCACTCGCATCAGTGACAGTGACCCTGGATCTCATCACAAACATCTGCAGTCGTTTGAGGCTTGCTGCCATATTGCCGGCAGGTGTTTGCAGGAGAAAGTCGTCACCCTGGCGCAGTGCCCGGTAACTTGCCAGCATGCGGCCTTTTGCTGTGCACCAGCCGCAGAGGTTACTGTGCCCGGCGGTGACTTCGCGCATGTCGTTCGTCATCTGACCCTGAAGAAAACCTTCTGCATCCTCTCCGCTGACCCGCAACAGGCCAAAGTGGGAAAGATCGTTCAAAATACAGGCCTCCGCGGTGGGTTGTACCGCTGAAGCCGGGCGTGACTGCATGAATGCTGACCATTGTGTGTTCATGGTGTGGACGGACTCCTGGGTTTGCTCCTGTTCTGTGCGTATCATACCCCATCATTAGAGGTACGAAACGTCCATTGTGGTGTGGTTTCGTGCTGCTCCATCAAACACTATTGGAATCCGCATGAGTAGTCCCGCCGCAGGCAGTTTGGTCCTGTATAAAATACGTCCCGCAAAAGTGGTTGAAGTCAGCGACAAGATCACTATCGAGTTGGAGGGAGGCAAAACCAAGCGTGTCAGGACCAAGGATATCGTCCTGCTGCACCCCGGTCCTCTTGCCAGTCTGAAGGATCTCACTCCGCAGACGGGAGAGATCGAGGAGAACTGGGAGTTGCTGGAGGAGAGCACCACCGAGATTCAGGAGTTTACTGAACTGCTGTTTGACGTTTACACGCCGGCGACCGCCTGGGCAGCCTGGGAAGTGGTGGCGGATGGTCTCTATTTTGCGGGAGAGCCTCAGGCCATCACCCCCCGACTAGCATCAGAAGTGCAGGCAGAGCGTGAACGGCGCGAGGCCAAAGAGGCTGCGGAGACGGCCTGGACCGCCTTTGTCGACCGGGTCAACCGTAGCGAGGTGGTGGAAGAGGACCGCAAGCGACTGGGCGAGGTGGAGGCCCTCGCCCTGGGGAGGCGTAGCAACAGCCGGATTCTCAAGGAGCTGGGTGTTCAGGAGACACCGGTCAATGCACATCGGCTGCTGGTGAAGACCGGTTATTGGACTGGAAATGAGAATCCCTATCCGCGCCGTTTCGGCATCAATTCGGAGACCCCGGAATATGAGATACCCACGCTGCCGGATGAGTCACGTCTCGATCTGACCCACCTGCCCGCGTATGCCATCGACGATGAGGGCAATCAGGATCCGGATGATGCCGTCAGTCTCGACGGCGAGCGTATCTGGGTACATGTGGCGGATGTTGCCGCACTGGTGCCCCCCGATAGCGAGATGGATCTGGATGCACGCAGCCGCGGTGCAAATCTCTATATCCCGGAACAGGTCATCTCCATGTTGCCTCCCGGCTTGACCCATCGACTGGGGCTCGGACTGGAGGATGAGTCACCTGCGCTGTCGATCGGTTTCTCGCTTTCCGATACGGGGGAGATCGATGATATAGAGATTCAGCCCACCCGTCTGAAAGTGACCCGAATAAGCTATCAGGATGCTGACCAGAGTCTGCTTGAAGCGCCTTTTGCCGAATTGCAGCGCAAGGCGCAGATCTATCGGAAACGTCGTGCAGCAGCAGGCGCCGCCTTCATCAATCTGCCGGAGGTGAAGATCAGGGTTGAAGACGCAGGTGTCCGGGTGACGCCGCTGCCCCCACTGGCCAGCCGTGAGATGGTGATGGACCTGATGCTGATGGCGGGGGAGGCAGTGGGCCGATACTGTATCGATAAAGATATCCCGGTACCTTTTGCCACCCAGGCGCCACCTGATGAGCCGTCGACACCTGAGGGGATGGCAGCCATGTTCGCCTACCGGAGGAAGTTCAAACCCAGCCAGATCAAGACGCAACCTGAACCCCATTCAGGTCTTGGTCTGGCGTTTTATATCCGGGCGACCAGCCCCTTGAGACGCTATTCTGATCTGCTGACCCATCAGCAGCTCAGGGCTCACCTGCGGGGTGAGGATCCACTCGATATTCACACTATATCAGAGCGAATAGGGCTGGCAGAGGTTGGCAGTGCTGCAATCCGCAAGTCGGAACGTCTCTCCAACAGTCATTGGCGTTTGGTTTTTTTGCGTGACAATCCGGATTGGCAGGGTGAAGCGGTAGTCGTTGCCAGAGAGGGTGAACGGGCAACTGTAATGATTCCTGAACTCGGCATGGATACCAAGGTCAGGGTGAAAAGTGCGCCTGAACTCAATGAGACGATCCGTCTCAAACCGAGGGAGATCGATCTGCCGGATCTGGTCTGCTATTTCAGTGTGCTGGGCTAAAGTTGATTCACTCCTTTGGGCTACACTGGGTTGGTAGGGAGGTTTGAATGAAAATGTCACTTGCCATAGCTGTACTGTTATTGCTGACGGGCTGTGCGGGTTTCGACAGGGTAAGCGGTGGCGAATCGGATGTTTATGCGATGCCCCCGGTGGGAACCACGATTGTTCTTAAGGAGTCCCTGTTTGTGCCTGCCGGGCAGACCCGTGTCTATCTGCAGGGTGGTGCTGTAGTGGGCAAGGCGAAGATGGATCGATATGTTCCCAACTGCAATTTTGAGATTCAAACGCTCTCGGAGGATGCGCAGGAGATCAGACCTGAATCGTTCATCGTCAGTCGGCTACAGCGGGAGATGGCGCAGGTCGTTATGTTAGATGCTCCCCTTATGGTGGCGGGTCTCAATCTGGCCGGACTTGACGGTGGCGTACCGATGGTTTTCCGTGGCGTACACATGTGGATCAGTTCCGACATCCAGCCTGAGGTCATGCGTCTGACCTGCCGAGGTGTGTTGGAGGATATGATCTGGGCGCGGCCGCCATCGATCCGGGAGATGCGGACGGCCATGGGAAATAAGGCCGATCTCATTTTTCCAGAGTAATCCGCATATTGTTAAATGATATTTTTAAGCCAATAATATGGCTGACTTGCCGCAAGTAAACCTCCTGTAGAGCAAGGTCAATCTCCCCCTTGCTACCCCATTGGTTATATAAAACTCCCATTAAACCTGCTAGCCTGGTAATAAGAGTGATTCGCATTCTTATTGCTCGTCAAGTGTGAGGCTTTTTAATGAAGATCCATGACACGCCGATGATTGACCAGCTTGAAGAGGGAGAGTGGCCAAGTTTCGTCAAAGGAATCAAACGGTTGCGGGATAGGCATCCGGATAAGCGGATCAATGAGATGACGAATGATCTGCTGGGACAACTTGAGCACTCCTATGAAACCCGCAAAGGCTACTGGAAGGGCGGTACCGTCAGCGTCTACGGTTACGGTGGAGGTATTATTCCCCGCTTCTCCAAGGTGGGGGATTTATATCCGAAGTCCAGGGAGTTTCACACCCTGCGGGTTCAACCGCCGGCAGGCAACTACTACACCACCGAAATTCTGCTGAAACTGGCGGATAGTTGGGAAAAATACGGGTCAGGCCTGGTGACCTTCCACGGCCAGACCGGCAATATCATGTTTATCGGTGCTACTACGGAGAACACCCAACGCTTCTTCAACGAGATCAATGAGTATGGATTTGACCTGGGCGGCGCAGGCCCCTGTATGCGTACCGCGCAATCCTGCGTAGGCTCAGGACGCTGTGAACAATCCTGTGCCAATGAGCATAAGATCCATCGGTTGCTGATAAACGACTTTATCGATGAGATGCATCGGCCGGCCCTGCCCTACAAGTTCAAATTCAAGGTTTCAGGCTGTCCAAATGACTGTGTGAATGCCATCGAACGCTCCGATTTCGCTGTCATCGGCACCTGGCGTGACGATATGAAGGTGGATCAGTTGGAGGTTAAGCACTACGTCGCCAAGAAGGGACGCAAATATCTCAACGACCATGTCATCTCCCGCTGTCCCACCCATGCGCTCTCCCTCGATTCGGACGATGCACTGACAGTGGACAACAAGAACTGTGTCCGCTGCATGCACTGCCTGAACGTGATGCCAAAAGCACTGTCGCCGGGTGATGACAAAGGCGTCACTATCCTGATCGGCGGAAAACGTACCTTGAAGATCGGTGACCTGTTTGGTTCCGTCGTGGTGCCTTTCATGAAACTGGAGACCGAGGACGACTACCGGAAGCTCCAGCAGCTTGCCGAGGAGACGGTGGATTTTTTTGCCGAGAACGCCCTGGAACATGAGCGCGCCGGGGAGATGATCGAACGTATCGGCCTGGTTAACTTCCTGGAGGGTATTGGCCTGGAGATCGACCCCAATATGGTTGTGCATCCACGGGAAAACTCCTACGTTCGCACTGATCATTGGGACGAAGAGGCGAAAAAGTGGCAGGAACGCAAGACCAAGATGGAAAAAACGGTCATAGACGCAGCCTGATAGCGGCGTTCCCCCGATCCTGGAGTGATGAATCCGGAGACAACCATGGCTAAAGTTCACCCCCGCATCCCCATCGAGAGCGGCTGCCCCGACGGCATTCAGTATATGCATCCGGTAATGCGCAGCAACTTCGGCCAGTGGAAATACCACGATGACCCGCAACCCGGCGTACTGCGCCATGTCGCAAAGGGGGGCGATGAAATCTGGACCGTGCGGGTCGGCACTCAGAGGATTCTTGATCTCTTCACCCTGCGCAAACTCTGCGAGATTGGTGACCGTTATGCTGACGGCTATGTGCGTTTTACCATCCGCAGCAATATTGAATACATGGTGGCGGATGGTGCCAAAGTGGCTCCCCTCATTCAGGCGCTGGAGAGTGAAGGATTCGTAGTGGGTGGTACCCGCAACTCTGTCGCCTCCATCTCACACACCCAGGGTTGGTTGCACTGCGATATCCCCGCCACAGACGCCTCTGGGGTGGTCAAATCGATGATGGATGAGCTGGTGGATGAGTTCAAAAGCTGGCAGATGCCAAACCGGGTGCATATCACAACCTCTTGCTGCCAGATCAACTGCGGTGGTCAGGGCGATATTGCGATCAATATTCAACACACCAAACCACCCAGAATTGACCATAGTAAGGTCGCCAATATCTGTGAACGGCCTTTGGTCGTCGCTCGCTGTCCCGTGGCTGCCATAAGGCCCGCGATGGTAAACGGCAAATCCTCACTGGAAGTGGATGAGAGAAAATGCATCTGCTGCGGTGCGTGTTATCCACCTTGTCCACCCATGCAGATCAACGATCCCGAACACTCCAAGCTCGCAATCTGGGTAGGGGGTAACCATTCGAACGCCCGCAGTCGGCCCACTTTTCAAAAGCTGGTAGTGGCGGGCATCCCAAACAATCCACCCCGCTGGCCGGAGGTCACGACTATCGTAAAGCGTATTCTTGCGGCTTACAAAAGCAGTGCGCGGGATTGGGAGCGGATCAGTGACTGGATCGATCGCATCGGCTGGAAGCAGTTTTTTGAATTAACGGATCTCCTGTTCACCAAATATCATATCGACGATTGGCGTTATGCCCGGAAAAGTCTGAACTCATCCAGCTATATCCATTTTTGAACAGGTCTCCCTGAATGGCACTGACTTAAGGCACCAAAACAATTTTCGTACTATCAATGACTGCCAAATACCTTAAAAAAACAGGTAACTATTCAGCTTGGTCCTGAATAGGTGCTTTTTTGTAGTTGATTATTGTGCTTTGTGCTTTAAGTCAGTGTCATTTCAGGCTTGCCCCTATTTTTTTGATAGGCGCCAAGGTATCAGTCGTCAAGGGATAGCAGCCGTGTTTAGCGTAATACTCCGTTCCGTTGAGTAACGGAAAAGGGTGTAGGGACCGCCCGCCTTGGGGCCGGTCCCGGAGAGTCCCTCACCACCAAAGGGTTGCACGCCTACCACTGCACCGATCATGTTGCGGTTGACGTAGGTGTTGCCGATGGGCAACTGTTGCTGGATATAGCGCACCGTCTCATCGATACGGCTGTGAATACCCAGTGTCAGGCCATAACCGGTTTGCCGGATTGAGGCCAACACCTGATCCAGTGAATTCGCCGGGTAGCGAATGACATGCAGGATGGGGCCAAAGACCTCTTGGGGCAGTTGCGACAGGGCATCAATTTCGTAGAGATGAGGTGCAAAAAAGCTCCCCTGCTGGTGTTTGGCTGCGAGCGGCAACGAGTATAACCGGCGCCCTTCAATATCCATTCGATTGACATGCGCCTGCAGCACTTTACAGGCCTGGTGGTCGATCACGGGTCCCACATCCGTGGAGAAGAGGCTCGGATCTTCCATCGACAACTCCTCCATTGCGCCTGACAGCATCGGCGGAATTCTGGGGGCAATCTCCTCTTGCAGAAAGAGCACACGCAGCGCGGAACAACGCTGCCCTGCACTGTTGAAAGCGGATTGAATAACGTCTGAAACCGTCTGCTCCGGGAGTGCTGAACTATCGACAATCATTGCGTTTTGCCCACCGGTTTCAGCAATCAACGGGACGATGGGTCCTGGGCGGTTAGCCAATATCTGATTGATCTGCCGTGCCGTCTCCGTGGAGCCGGTAAACGCCACCCCGGCAACCCGCTGATCCTTTAGCAGCAGTGCACCCAAATCTGCACCCCTGCCGGGGAGTAACTGCACCACTTCTGGTTGAATGCCTGCTGCATGCAGCAGTTCAACAATGCGTATTGCCGTCAGTGGTGTCTGACTGGCTGGCTTGGCGATCACTGTATTGCCAGCAGCCAGTGCAGCTGCAATCTGCCCACTGAAGATGGCAATGGGGAAATTCCAGGGGCTGATGCAGATAAAGAGTCCACGGCCGTGCAGACTCATCCGGTTCTCTTCTCCCGTGGGTCCGGGGAGTATTCGTGGCTGGGCAAATTCACTCCGTAGTTGCGCGGCATAGTAGCGAAAAAAATCGATCGCCTCCCGCACCTCAGAGAGTGCGTCAGGGATGGTTCGGCCACCCTCTTGAATGGAGAGCGTCGCCAGTTCCAACAGGTTTGTTTGCAGCTGTTCAGCTGCCTTATCCAACAGGTTTGCTCTCTGCTGGGGAACCGTCTTTGCCCAAGAGTCAGCGGCTGATTCGGCTGCTTGCATCGCTTGCTCAACAGAGGCTGGGGAGGATTTAACGACACTGCCGATGACGGATTGGTCGGCGGGATTGAAGATGTCTCTCGTTTCACCCTCCAGCCTTCTGCCGGCGACGAGGGGCATGGCTTGCCAGTCGGCTGTCTGACAGACTTCAAGCGCTCGATTCACTTTTTGCCTGACAGCGTTATCGTCCAGATTAAGCCCCAGGGAGTTTTTGCGTTCCGCGCCATAAAGTGCAGGTGGCATTGGAATGGCCGGGTGCCTGATCTGTTCATAACCATCAAGCTTCTCAAGGGGATCGGCAATGATCGATTCGAGCGGCACCGCCTCGTCCTCAATACGATTGACAAAAGATGAGTTGGCGCCATTCTCCAGCAGACGTCGAACCAGGTAGGGCAGTAGTGCTTCATGATTTCCTACCGGTGCGTAGAGACGGCATGGGACCTGATGATCCTCATCTTCATTGATGCAATCAAAAAGTGCATCCCCCATGCCGTGCAGTCGCTGCAATTCATACTCACCTTCTCCTTCTGCCATCACCTGCAGGCTGGCAATGGTATGGGCATTGTGACTGGCGAACTGAGGATAAAAACAGTCACCCGTTGCAAACAGTTGCTGTGCACAAACCAGATAAGAGAGATCCGTTGCCGACTTACGCGTGAAGACCGGATAGTCTTGCAGCCCCAACTGCTGTGCCCGCTTAATCTCACTATCCCAATAGGCGCCTTTGGCCAGACGGACAGGGATGCGTCTTCCCACATCACGGGCCAAAGTCTGCAGCCACTCAATCACCGCCGGCGCACGTTTTTGATAGGCTTGTACCGCAAGCCCAAACCCCTCCCAATTCCCCAGTCTGTCATCTCTGTAGACGGCTGAAAACAGCTCTAATGAGAGGTTGAGACGATCTGCCTCTTCGGCATCCACAGTCAATGTCAGACCCGCCTGCGAAGCCTGCACCGCCAGTTCAGTAAGGCGCGGCGTCAGCTCTCTGATGACCCGTGAGCGCTGACAGAACTCATAACGGGGGTGTAGTGCAGAGAGCTTGACGGAGATGCCATCGGCAGTGGTATTTCCCCGGGAATCTGCCGGTGTCTGTTGGTCCAACAGGCTGATAGCATTTTTGTAGGCGCTGAAGTAGCGGTCGGCGTCAGCCTGGGTCAGGGCTGCCTCACCCAGCATGTCAAAGGAGTAGCGATAATTTGGGGGATAGTGATTCCGTCCCCGTTCCACCGCCTCCTCGATTGAACGGCCGAGCACAAACTGGTGGGCGATGATCCGCATGCCTTGCTTGATGGCAGTTCGGACCAGGGGTTCACCACTGCGTTTGGCCAGGGCATGCAGTGTTGCCTGGGCATCACCCAGGGACTCCGGCAAATTCACCAGCCTGCCGGTCAACATCAATCCCCAGGTTGAGGCGTTGACAAACAGGGAGTGGCTCTGTCCCAGGTGTACCTTCCAGTTTGCGCGCGTCAGCTTGTCCCGGATCAGGCGATCAACCGTGTCGCTATCAGGAATCCGCAGCAGCGCTTCAGCCAGACACATCAATACCACTCCCTCATCGGATGAGAGATCGTACTCATGCATAAAGGCTTCAATGCCACCCTTGGCTGCCTGCTCGCGGCGCACGGCCAGCACCAGTTTCCTGGCTCGTTGCTGGATTCTCTGCTGCTGCCCCGCAGTCAGTTTTAAGGCCGACCGCAGAGATCGTACACACGCCTCCTCATCAGCGAGATAGGCTCGGTCGACAGCCTCTAGCAGGGGTCCATAGGCAACCCCGGAATGTCTGGAAGCCATCAGATTTCACCTTGTAAATACCCGCTTACAGATCGATTTCTGTAGCATGCCGTGCTTTACTCAGTTAGCTCCGATACAGGTTTCCGGACAGACACCAGTTAGAAATATCGGGCAAGAGTGAACTCAATATAGTCATCCTGACTAATAGTGTAGAGCGGATCGTCTTCCGGCATATCAATCCAGAGGCGGATTTGAGCGGATGCCTTCCATGCATCACCGATGCGGCGGCTCGCCTCCAAGTTATATAACCAGGCGCTTGAATCCATGTCCTTGATGACGCCGGTCAGCAGCTCACTGCTTTGCTCGTCGTTGGCAGTCAGGCGCAGACCGATAAAAGTGTCGTTCTCGAAAGCGATGGGTGCATTGTCGCCCCGTTCGTCATACATGTACTCGGTCAGCACCCCAAGGTCCATATCGCTATCGCCCAGACCGATGAAGGTGTATTCAAAACCACCGGTGTAGGAGAAAACATCCTCCCTATCCGATGTGCTGTAGAGCGCCTCAAGTTTCCACAGCCAGTCTCCTTTGGTTGCCTGCAGGTCGAGACTGGTCTGGTGAATGAGTTCGTAATAGGGCGCCAATACGATCTCATTGGCGCTGTTCAGGATGGGTTGCAGGAGAGGATTGCGGTTGGTGCCGTAGAAGTGGGCAAGTCCGATATCCCAGTCGCCGAGCGAGTGGGACCAGCGCAGGGCCAGATCGACGCGCTTGTTCCCGGCGCTGGACTCATAGCTTGCCAGATCGTTGTCAACTCTGGGATGTGAACGCAGACGACCCTCCTCGCCAGGAAAAGTCCGCTCCCGGAAGCCGGGCAGGGCAAACATGTCCAGTACCCCCCAGCTCTTTTCGAATGAGAGCTTGATCATGGGTTGGCCGAGCTTCTGCTCGCCGTCCGGGTTTTCCACCAAGTCAGTCTGGTTGATGACATCCACCAGATGACGTGCCTCGGTGACACCCCAGAAGATCTTGCCGATTCCCGCCTGAACCTCCCACTCGTCGCCGACATGGGTCCAGAGCAGTTCGCGGATGTCGGCATGGGTGCGACTGTTATCCTGGGAATCCCAGCGCAGGAAAGGACGAAAGATGAAACTTTGTCGGTCGTCGTCCCAGGCGTGGTAATACTCGGGTTCGAATGCCAGGGAGAGCGTGCTGTCAGTCTGTGCCGGATCGAGTGCCTCCTGGGCGAAGTAGCGCCCCTGGCCTTCGATATAACCTGTCCATTCGCCGGCGCAGGCCAATGATGGGATGAGGCAGAGGCAGAGGGCTTTGATCCAGTGTTTCATTTTTGTACTGTTTGGTCTTTGATCGTTTTTTCCGGCGTAGGCCGGTTCAAGCGGAGCGGAACCGGCAAAACTGCAGAAGCCTTTTTGCTTTGAAATGCCCGATCTGCTGCGCTTGGCCGGGACCGCACACTGGGTGGTTATTAAAGATATTCTTGATTAGCACGAATGTTCAGCAAGCCGCAGCCATGTCTCGGGACGTGGTGAAGTCGTTGCAGCAGCCCGAAGCAAACGAGGTAGCATGGCTCTGAGG
>JAMJIN010000392.1:0-1774 GCA_036784775.1 Chromatiales bacterium
CTGATACGCTCAATGACCATGACGAGGAAAGTGCTGTTAACAAGCAGTATTACGCCTTTACCTCACTGGATTCCGCTCGGTTCTCAGACGGAACCACAGCCTATAAAATCGTGTGAATTATGACAGTTTATAACCCCATACCCCACTCTGATATCGATCCAGGCAGCCCGATTACCACGTCGTTGGTGACGCATCTTCGCGACAATCCGATTGCGATTGTCGAAGGGGGTGAGGGTGCGCCTCGAATAAAAACCGATGCGTATGAGGCCGGATCGGTGGATGCGGATGCGATAGCGCAAGGCGCTGTAAATCAAGCGGAGATTGCGAACGAGGCGATACATCGAGGGCATATCAAGATGGGTGAAGCGTCTCAGGAAGTCACCGTGCCGGCACAAGGGTCTGCTCAGCTCATTTTATCGGGTGGACTTCACGTGTTTAATGTGTTTTTTGGAACAGCCGCCGATTTTAACAATGATGTGGAGATGACGCCATTCCATACGAACGCGCGTGCCGGCTTGTTGCCTCTTCATTCGGTATCTATCACTACTGCTGCGGTGCGTTTTCGTAATAGTCATAACCATGATGATATCAAGGTAATCGTCCATTACGTGTACCCGATGGCATCACCCCCTTATGACCACGGCGATGGTGAGATCGGGCATTATATTTTTGCCCTGATGGATAAAACGACCGGACAACCCGTTGCGCTGTCAGAAGGGCCGGATGCGCCGTGGCACAACAACGGACCCACGCAGTGTAGTGCGGAGTTTTATGATAAAGCCGGTTGTGGCCATCGGTATCGTCGAAAGTTACCCGTTGCGGTTGCTGCATTTACTCCGATCATTGACGAGCTACGAGCAAAGCGGGCTGCTGGGGAAATTTTGACGCAGGCCAATATTGATCTTATCCGGGATTACGGTGAGGCTTTCGTGTCGGCCCCTCTGGAGTCGGAGCTGATCACCCAGGCCATCAAACAGGCGGATATGGGGTTGATTCCTCACCCCTGGTCCGATTACGACAAAGACCGGTATACGGTCGTGTTGCTCGATCCAGTCAGCGATCTGACGCATAAGCTGGCAGCCGCCCGTAAGCATGACCGGATCGATCTGATAGAGCTGTTCGAGGTAGGTGCGTTGAAGATTACGAACGCTGAGCTGAATAGGTCCGGTCCGCCTAGGGTCAAGATAGTGGACTACGGCTGGAAATCGGGCAGTGGGATAGCGAAGTAGGGGTGTTGTGTAACTAACTGATTGTTATCGAAAAGTTGGGTTGTCCTTGTTTCGGGGGATTTTAGGCGTAATATTATCTGCCGATTTCAAAGGTAATTCAGGGGCGGTTGGTGAAGAAGAAAGCGTTGGTGTTGTTTTTGGTGTTGCTCATCGCGGCTTTTGGGGTGTTTGGGGCTGATTACCCTGTATGTGAAGATACGGAAGCTGCCGCTCAGTCAGTAGCAGTAGTCCCCATCGTGGCAATTCCCGCGGTCTGCCTGGCGCAAATGCCAGCCTGTATTGCAATTGTCGCAGGCGTCGGTTACACCTTATACACGGTGCTTAAGGACGGTATAGAGTCGACCGTCAAGGTATTGAATGAAAGGAGTGGTAGTCGTAGCGATGATGACGATGATGATTCTTGTTATCAACGGTGGAAACGAGAAGACACTAAGTGCTGGAGATGGAAGGAGAAGTCAGGCGTGTCGGTTGTAAAAGCGTGCCAATCTCGGGCAGCTGATCGGCGTAATCTTTGTGTTAAAAATGGCGGAGAATATGATCCGGAT
>JAMJIN010000393.1:0-1772 GCA_036784775.1 Chromatiales bacterium
TGTTCCTTGAGATACTTCAGTCCTTCTGGAACATCAGCTACAGGCAAGAATGCCAATCCGTCGAGCATCCCGCAGAACAGCTTCACGTCATCATCTGAGCGATACAGTGTCACAAGTCCAAGCTGCTGCACCTTGCGCCACGTACTCTGGGTGAGATGATAAAAGCAACCTCTGCTCTGAACATCGGATCCAAGGGTACTGCTGACTGCGTTGATAGTAGCCTGTTCAAAGTCAGTGATGATCGTTGTTGGATCAGGCTGAAAACCCAGATCACTACATCTTTCCAGTACAGCTGTGATGAGCTCTTCGTATGTGGCTTGAGTCTTGCTGGATAGGAATGCGTAAACACAGCTGATAGCACTTTCCCCGAGAGGGGCGCGAATCACGTAGAGTTGTTGAAAGATGGAAGGTGCTGAATCAAAAGTGCCATCCATATGCCAGGTGTCAGATCGCGCAAGCTGTGTCAATGCAGCATCAGAGGCGAAAACCAGCATCCGATCAGCTGCATCTGGACCGCTGTCATGGATCAGAAATTGTTCATTGTCAGTACCAGTGGTGCACCATTCGTCGGGCATAACGAGGTCAGGCAGGCCAGCTGGGCTTTTTGGAAAAGCTTTGGCCTTTTCACGGCGTATACAGCGTTTGATGGACTCGCGAGCACCCATGGACACCCGGACTTCTAGGGATTCAGCGGCTGTGTTGTCAGCGAGTAGTTGTGCAGGAGTGCCCCTGGAAGTGCCAGCTGCTTCTTTGATTACTGAGCGGATCTTTGTAGCAGCTGTAGTGTATGGGTTGGGGTCATGGCTGTGCGGAGTAGTTCGGATTGTTGTCTGGATCTGTAAGTCACTAAAGTCGGATTGTTGTCTTGCTATCTTTTTTCTTGGTATACATATAACCACCACATAGAAGTTTTGAACCACCCTTGTTGGCTCTTGATGATCTCCATAGTATTCAATATTTAGTATCTCAGTAATAAAGTTGTGTAGCTTATAATATCTTTTGAGAAGTGATAAATGTGACTGATATGACTTCCATATTTATAGGAACTCAGGACTGATTAAAGGATTATACTGATTACAATTAAGACCTTTCTTTCATATAAATGCAATAATTTTGAGATGGCTTCACCCTGACAAATGAAAAATTTTCTTTATTCATGTACATGATTACATTCATCAATAGAGAGTGGCTTCTATCATTGATTGCCTGATTGGCTGGGATTACAATTAAAGGTTGGCTTCTCCCTGACAAAGGAAAAATTTTCTTTATTCATGTACATGATTACATTCATCAATAGAGAGTGGCTTCTATCATTGATTGCCTGATTGCCTGGATTACAATTAAAGGTTGGCTTCTCCCTGACAAAGGATAAAATTCTTTTGTCATGCAAAGGATTACAATTATACATGTATGTCAGTTTCATGTAATTGCAATGTTTTCATTGTTGACAAAGGAACTTTCATTGTTAAGGCTCATCATTCATTATTTAATATTTCACTTGTTTTCTATACTTCTGTACATAAATTATAAGAAGATATAGTTACAATTTTCAAAGAATATTTCAAAGATAAAAAAGTTTTTTTTTGTCCAGGGTAGTTTTAGTCCGGGGGGATTATGTCTGGGGGGGTTTTAGTCCGGGTGGTTTTTGTCCAGATGGTTTTTGTCCGGGGTGGTTTTTGTCCTACACCCCAACCAGACGTGTCAACAACCACCTTTTCTAATTTTTAAGCTATCTACCACTCTACCACCAGCCAAAATCTACCACCAAACCA
>JAMJIN010000394.1:0-1769 GCA_036784775.1 Chromatiales bacterium
AGCCGAACGAAGACTGTGACAGGAACAAGGTAGCGTGGAGTGTTTGCATGCACGGCGCCGTGCATCTAGGTCAACAGTTTAAACTGAATTCGCTGCGCCACAGGCAGCCAGTGAAGCTATCGTAGTGCCGCAGTCATGGTGTGTTGGTCACGTCGACGTAGGCAGAGGACGACACGCGCAGCTGATCGATGGACCATCTCGAGTCGACGCAGCAGGTTTCCAGTAATGCCGTACCGGGCCGCGTTTCCAAAGTCGAGTCTCGACGTGACAAGCGCCTTGCACGTTCTGAGCGGCAGAGATGATCGTATTCCTACTATGCCACGTTGTTGGGCGTAGGCAGTCCGGCAAGTACGGCTAACGTGTGAGGCCATCGACATCGTGGAGTCGAGCTGTACGCCAAGGTCACGTATATTGGCTGTTATATCCGCAGATGTTGATGGGAAGAGGAGGTGGTTATGGAACACGGTTGTTCGGTGCTGAGAACAGTATCGCCTCTGTCTTCGCCTCGTTTAGAGGTAGGTAGCGCGAAGCCAGCCATACTTTCACGTCAATAACACAACCGGATATCCGGTCGGCGGCGGACGCAGAATCATTACGCGGAAAGTCACAATACAGCTGGGTATCATCTGCGTAGACTTGGTTGCGAATTTCGTGCTTCGAGAAGACGTCTCAAAGACCTGCCCAGTAGACAGAAAAGAGGTGAGGCCCAAAACACTGCCCTGTGGAACTCCATGTCGCAGTTGGGTGTTGCAGAAAAGGTGACCGTCAACACTGACGCACCGTGTTCGGTCGGTGAGACAGGACGCGAGCCAGCAACGTACGTCGCCTCGCACGCCGATTCGGTCTAATTCTGCGAGAAGAAGGTCGTGGTCAATCGTATAGGACACAGCGCTGAATTCAAGCAGTACCATAACTACGAGCTTACGACGCTGTGTGACGGGCGGTAGGCGCTCTGTAAAGGATTTCCCAGACTATTGTGTTGTAGATGCAAACGCAGTTAGGCAGAACGAGGCGTTCAAGTAACTTGGATGCATACGGAAGGTCCGAGATAGGTCGGTAGCTAGCGTAGTCGTTTCAAAAGAGGAGTGATGACACCGTGCTTTAGGCGTGCCGGAACAGTGGAAGACTCGCAAGAGAGGTTGACGTTCCGGAGGATCGGCGCTAAGATGGAGGTATTTGTTGAAACGGTTGAAACGCAAGCAGAGGGGAAGAAACAATATAAAAATATTATGGCTGTGCGTTATCGACATTAGCTGACGGACGCTGGATTTGGCTGCGGATCGAGTTGATCTTGTTGGCGAAGTGATAAGCGAAACGGTCGGCAACAGCATCAGGGCCACTGCTGTCGTTGGGAAGAAGGTTCATGCATTTACGACCGAGACGGTGATTCGCGATACGAAACATTGCTCGGTTGTCGTTCTAGGCTGACCCGATCTCTTTACTATTAAACGCAGCTTTCGTGGAATCCAGCGTCTGGCAGTATTGGTCACAGAAATACGATGTTCATTGGTTCTGCTGCGTCGCCATGTGCGTTCACGCAGACGGACCTGACGTTTTACCTCGCAGGGTTCCAATAGTTGTCATTTTAATAAAAGTATTATTATTATTAATAGATTATTATTACTGACGCCACCATCGAGTTCGTCATCGTTCGATGACGTTACGCTGCACAAGTGGTGCGTGACGATCGACCGGATCGGAACGCTCCGTGTAGTAAAGATCGTATGCTAGTAACTTTACACGATAGTAGTAGACGTAAGTTTCTGAAG
>JAMJIN010000279.1:0-3247 GCA_036784775.1 Chromatiales bacterium
GCTTTCTCATTTTTATCGTTTCAAATGTAGGATTTTTCATGGTTTCTGGATCTCACCAGCAGTGAACTCCAGAGATAGTGCATATTTTTTATTTCTCCCTGTCTTTTATACGGTGGAATGGTTGTTAGCACCGGAATTTATGCAACTACCGGGTAAACAAGAACATCAGTCGATGATTTCCATGATCCATCATTAAAGAAAGAATAGGTTCGATCTGTTGAGCAGAAAAATGTCAAAAGAAATGTTTTTCCGGGTTGGTAACAAAGATGTGTTAGTGCTTTGTTTATTGCATTCGTCTCTTTTTATTTGTGCTCAACCAAGTGAGTTCATTATGAATGGGAGAGCAGTATAAAAACTGCAAAGGTGGTCACATTGGGTGTGGTGGGATTCGTATCCAAGTCACAGAAACAACTCATCCATGCCTGCATTATTTAGTTCAAGAGATATTTACCAAGTCTTATTCTGAAGATAAGAGTGCTTCCGACTATTGATAATAAAATAAGCATCTACCAATAAAAACATTGGGAAAATGATAATTTTAATTCTATTAGGCTGCGCATGTATTAATCGAAAAATATCGCTGGCCAATGCAGTTGGCTTGAATAATGAAAAGCAGTTCCGTTTATTGCAAAGACTAAAATATTTTTGTCGTAAGGCAATCGATATATATACAAGGCAGGGATAAAAATGGGTCTACATATAAGGAGGGAATTGTCCGTCAGTGATGCACTGATGCTGGGTTGTCTGGTTCTATTCCTCGTTATCTCCCACCCGTTGTTGGCGGGTGCAAAGGAACAGGCCCGGCGGATGCACGATCGCATTGCGGGGGTGCCGCCGAGTCAGTTGGTGTTGGACCAAATGGAGGCGGAGATAAACGTCAACGGCGATCCGGTTGCCGCGGCCTATATCGCCATGGAGAACCCGGCTTTCTACAATGTGACCCTGAAGAATTTTGCCGCTCCCTGGAGCAATGAGGAGCAGAGTGGTTTCGTGCCGCTCAACGACTACACCGCCACGGTGATCGGTATGGTGCGCGACGAGGTGCCCTTCAACCAGTTGTTGTCGGCGGATCTGCTCTATATCGGTGATTCGGCCTTGGGCCTGCCCGGCTATTCGTCCGCGAACAATGATCACTACGAGGCGTTGGAGCAGCGCGGAATCGATCTCAAGGCCGGATTGGTGGCGACACAGCAGTCGGTGACCGGTGGTTTGCCTGCCTCCGCCACCGCGGGAATTGTGACCACCCGGCAGGCGGCCATGGCATTCTTTTCCGCCGGTACCAATAGATCCATGTACCGATTCACCCTGTTGAATCAGCTGTGTGTCGACCTGGAACAGATCAAGGATACCACCCGTTCCGCCGACCGCATCCGTCAGGATATTCCCCGCAGTCCAGGCGGTGACAGCCGGCTCTTTCTCAACAACTGTATCGGTTGCCACACCGGCATGGATCCACTGGTTCAGGCCTATGCCTACTACGACTTCGATGAAAACGCAGGTCGCCTTGTCTATACGCCGGGCGTGGTGCAAGCCAAATACCTGATCAATGCCGATAACTTTAAATACGGCTATGTGACGACCGATGATCGCTGGGACAACTACTGGCGTACGGGACCCAATGCCCTGCTTGGCTGGGATCCGGTTCTGCCGGGTGGTGGCAACGGCGCCAAATCCATGGGTGTGGAACTGGCCAACAGTCAGGCATTCGCCGGCTGTCAGGCAAAAAAAGTCTTCAAGAGCGTCTGTCTGCGGGAGCCGGTGGACGCCGCCGATTTTGCCCAGGTCGAAACCATGAGCGCTTCCTTCAAGTCCGATAACTACAGTCTGAAACGGCTGTTCGCCGAATCGGCAGTCTATTGCCGGGGTGATTGAGCGGTGCGGGTGGTCAGCGGAGATATGAGGCTAAAGATGATAGGCGCTAAACAGAAAATGGCGTTGATTGGCGGGTTATGGCTACTTGCCGCTGTGTCGTTGAGCGGCTGCATGGAGGGGGTCAGCACCAGCGAGATCCCGTCCACCAGTGCTCAGGAGGAGAGTAGCTACAAGGGACCGGCGGCGCGTACCAGTGATGTCCAGGCGTTTCGGATCAGTCTGTGGGAGAACCTGCGTTCCACCAGTCGTTGTGGCAACTGTCATGGTGAAACTGGTCAGACGCCCCTGTTCGCGCGCAACGATGATGTCAATCTGGCCTACAATGCGGCCAATTCGTTGGTCGACCTGGTCAGCCCCGGCGATTCACGTCTCGTGACCAAGACAGGTGGTGGGCACAATTGCTGGCTTGCCAGTGATATTGCCTGCGCAGACACAATCACTGCCTATATCGAAGCCTGGGCCAACAGCAGCGGCATCGGTGGTGGCCGTCAGATCGAACTCAAGGCCCCGCCGATCAAGGAAGTGGGTGACTCGCGCATCCTGCCGGACGATTTCGGTCTCTTCTCCGTCACTGTCTATCCACTGCTCACCAGCCACTGTGCCGAGTGTCATAACGAAAACGCCGTCACCCCGGAGGCCCCCTACTTTGCCGGTCCCGATGTGGCGGTGGCCTATGAAGCGGTGGCTTCCAAACTCGATCTGAACCGGCCGGAGGCATCGCGCCTGGTGGTCCGGCTGCGTACCGAGTTTCACAACTGCTGGAGCGGCGAATGCCTGGCGGATGCGGATGACATGGAGGCCCAGGTGGCCGCCTTTGCCGCCCAAGTACCGATCTCACAGGTCGATCCCGCTCTGGTGTTGAGCAAGGCCCTCAACCTTGCCGACGGGGTGATCGCCAGCGGTGGCAGCCGTCATGAGACAAATCAGATCGCCCTGTATGAATTCAAGACCGGTGAAGGTGATATCGCTTACGACACCAGCGGTGTGGAGCCGGGACTCAATCTGACCCTCAGTGGCGAAGTGGCCTGGGTCGGCGGCTGGGGGCTGGTGTTCAGCGGCGGCAAGGCACAGGGTTCCACTGGCGCCAGCAGCAAGTTGAATGAGCTGATTCAGGCCACTGGTGAATACACCATCGAGGCCTGGGTAGTGCCGGCCAATGTGACTCAGGAGGGACCGGCTCGTATCGTCAGTTATTCCGGCGGCACGGATTTCCGCAACTTCACCCGGTAGTTGCATAAATTCCGGTGCTAACAACCATTCCACCGTATAAAAGACAGGGAGAAATAAAAAATATGCACTATCTCTGGAGTTCACTGCTGGTGAGATCCAGAAACCATGAAAAATCCTACATTTGAAACGATAAAAATGAGAAAGC
>JAMJIN010000280.1:0-3247 GCA_036784775.1 Chromatiales bacterium
CCTCAGAGCCATGCTACCTCGTTTGCTTCGGGCTGCTGCAACGACTTCACCACGTCCCGAGACATGGCTGCGGCTTGCTGAACATTCGTGCTAATCAAGAAAATTGATGGGGCATCTGTGAACATCCGGAACTAGACCCGGCCAGTAGGTCTGCCGTTCAGGGGGAAATCAGCGAACGGCAAGTGAGTGCTAGAAGGCGACATCTCCAGCTCCTGGAAAGGTTCGATTATGCCAGGCATGGGTCAGAGACAAGTACGGTTTGGGAGGAACCACCTGATCCCGATCTAGCGGACATCCTATATGGAACCCAATCAGATGCTTCTGATCAATGTACCGCTGTAAACTAGTCCGCTTACTCCCTGGAAGCCTGACATCTTTTCCATGGTGGGTAAGTCTATTGCCAGAATCCTCGATTTTTGGAGCCAGAAAAACTACCGAGTCATATAAATTGCATCCGTTTGGGTAATTCTGCTTGGGGTGTACACAAAAAACACCCAATCAACCATTCCTGAAATCGAAACTTCAGCATCCCATTATTTAAGCGCTAACTATCTTACCAACAACAAATTAGTTAATTTGTGAAAGGACCGTATTTTGCTTTGTTTATCGCTGCCTTGTTACCATCAAAATATGCAGGCACCGCATAATCTAGCGGACGAAACTCGGGAACCGGAAAATCTTTTTCACGATCTGGCTTACTCGGCCGATGCAGCGATTTAATATAGCCGGCTATATCGAATGCCACTTCAGTAGTCAGCAGGGGATGCTGATATTGGGCACCCAAAGGCATGTTGGCGTAAATAAAACGCGTGGCCGTAATGATACGGCTCATACCTGCTCCATCATTGAAAGAATCTGGCCCTGCCAACGGTGGAAACTGGTAGGCGCCAGTCTGCGCATAATCCGCTGCCTTAGTACCCACTCCGTCCTGTCCATGACAAGGCACACAATACTGCCCATACAGTTTCTTCCCATGCTCCGGGTTTGCAACTCTTTCCGGCAGCGTAATCTTCGGCAAACCACTGCCTTCCATGGCTTCACCCTCTTTAGTACCTTGTGCAAGCCAGCCAAAATAGGCCAGCATTGCCTTCATCTCCCGGGAGTCTTCCGGAAACGGCCTGCCATTTACCCCCATACTGCGGTTCATACAGCCGTTGACCCGATCCGCCAGACTGCTGACCTTCATGCTACGGGCACGGAATCTAGGGTAGTCATTCACTACATTGGTAAATGGGATAGCGTACTGTTTTGTTCCCGGCAACCCACTTTCTCCCTTCAAGTGGCAGCTGGGACAATTGAGGCTGTTGCCTGAATAACGCTTGGCCGTATCCTTGGTCTTCGGCCCGATGCTGTGCACGGTTTTGTCCAGCAGGGCGATGCCATAGCGGATAAGCGTCTCGTCTTTACGTCCCTTCAATTCTTCTTGCTGAGGCGCGGCATGCCACGATTGTTTTTTCCGACTGGCGTAGCTTTTCTGAAAGGCTCCTGCCTCAGCCGAACTCAGTACCTGCCCGATTTTATAGGGTGCAGGATCATAAGCCCAAGCGGTCATAGGAAGACTTAGAAAGAAAAGAAGCTGCAAAAAATTCATATTAATATCCGACACCAGTCCCCTCACAGCAATTCAACCATCTTGGCCCATCAGACTAACAGCTCCCGCCACACCGTCAATCAGCATTTGAGTACCAATAACCGCCAGAATCAACCCCATAATCTGGGTGATCACGCGTATGCCACTATCTCCAATAAAACGTGCAAACTTCTCACCGGTAACAAAAAAACCATAGGTTATAAAACATAAAACCGCAAAGCCCGCCAATGTCGCCGTATATTCTTTAATACCACCCGTTGACGCATAATTTATGGCGGTGGCAATAGTGCCTGGGCCAGCCAAAATGGGGATGGACAGTGGTGTGATGGCAACCTCAAGTGGTGATTGCAGTGTCGTAGCACCACTCCGCTCCCTGGGGTGATGAAGCCGAGATTGTTCTCCATGCAACATCTGAAAACCAATCATCATGACCAGAAGACCGCCAGTAATCCGAAATGCAGGCAAGCTAATACCAAAAAGGTCGAAAATCAATTTTCCACCAATGGTAAACACCAGAATAATGATAAAGGTGAAGATCAGCGCTTTTTTCGCCACCTTCCTACGGGTTTGTTCATCATCATCTTGTGTGAGGCCTAGAAATACCGGCAAGTTGGCAATCGGATTCATTACGGCTAGGAAACCCATAAAGGCAGAGAGGGTGCTTCCTGTAAATTCGTTGATCACGATTGAGAACGAAACTCACGATAATATGCCACTTTCGTTAGATGACGTCCCAATCTGAATAGGTTGCCCACTTCTCCCTGAATACTAAGAAAACGCTGTGCCTGGCCCATAGATTTAAACCGTCGCATCTGCCTCTCCCTCTGTCGAGTAGGCTGATGTGATAATTTAGCACGATTATTTTCATATTGTTCATCGCTATGTTCCACTGACGGTATAATTTCTCTACGGGCAGCAGCATAACTCTTGAGTTTATCCGTAATTATTGACCGGGGAACTGTACCCTGCCCCTTCAATAACTTGCGGAAAAATCGCTTCGCAGCCTTTGGGGTGCGGCGCTTCTGGACCAGCACATCAAGGCAATCTCCGTCCTGATCCACTGCCCTCCAAAGATAGAAAAGCTCACCGCCAATCTTTACGAACACTTCATCCAGATACCACGTATCTCCCAGCCTACCCAATCGCTTTTCAAAGAACGCGCATACTTCGGACCAAATCGAATACACCATTGCCGTATCGACCCATAGGAAACCTCTTTTCCACGCTCTGCTAATAGATCTTCGATATCTCGAAAACTTAAGCAGAACCGGTGGTAGAGCCACACTGAGTGGCTGATGATTTCAGCAGGAAATCTGTAACCATGGTAGGACAGCTTATTGTTATTCATTGGGATAGCTTGCCTGATTGGCGCTTAACTTGACCGATGGCTCGCCAGCACCAACGAACGAAGTCTTAAAATCTTCATACCTATCATCCTGTTTGTTTTGAAAACAAAAAAAGCACTGAGATCAAAATATATAACAACGCGGTAAATCCCAGTACTGTCCCATCAGGTTGCCTCCCGTTTCGGTTGAGCGTGAAGCTCATCGGCCCATATTTATACAAAATAGATCCTGATTACCCCCGAGCCTCAGCCATGCTGAGGAGGCGTTGTGGCATGGGTGGTGTGCGCACTGCAGCGTAGCCGAGGCGCGA
>JAMJIN010000043.1:0-24293 GCA_036784775.1 Chromatiales bacterium
CAGCTTGAAAAAAACCTGCCGTAAGCTGGATATCTCGTTCTGGCATTACTTAACAGATCGTTTGGGTATTGGTGAACAGACCATTGCTCCATTACCCGATATCATCACCGAGCGGGCTGCTCTTGCCACGGGTTTTTGAGAAGTTACTGAAAGATGCGCTGATACCGGTCGATGAAATCTATCATGGCGGTCCGGCAAAGGATGGTATCCCTGCCATCGATAATCCCCGATTTCAACAGGCTGACGAGGCGGTGAATCTCCGCTCGGAGATGCGGGTGCTGGGTATCAGCAGAAACGGGGTGAGCAAGGCCTATCCCGTTTCGATTCTCAACTGGCACGAGATCGTCAATGACCGGATTGGCGGCGAACCGGTGGTGATTACCTATTGTCCCCTGTGCGGCAGCGGGGTGGCCTATTCTGCCAGGACGGGGGGAAGCGTTTTGCATTTTGGCGTCTCTGGCCTGCTCTACAATAGCGACGTGCTGCTCTATGACCGTGAAACTGAATCTCTCTGGTCGCAGTTGAAACATCAGGCGGTATCGGGAAAGAAGAAGGGCACCCGGTTGAAGATGCTGACTTTGGAGCATACGACTTGGGGGCGCTGGTCGGAACTGCATCCCGAAACCCTGGTGCTTTCAGAGGATACCGGCTACCTGCGGAGCTATGGGGTTGATCCCTATGCGGGTTACGAGAATGATGAGGGTCTCTATTTCCCGGTTTCCAATCCTGATCCACGCTATCACCCCAAGGCCCGTATTATTGGGCTGGAGGTCGATGGTGCCTGGAAGGCCTATCCCTTTTCGGAGTTGGACAAGGCCGGTGGGCGGATCACGGATCACTTTGCCGGGAGCGACTACATAATCAGCTACGATCGCCAGAGTCGTTCTGCCTGGGTGGAGGATCATCAAGGTGGCCAGGTGCCTGCTGTTTCAACCTTCTGGTTTGCCTGGACGGCGTTCCATCCTCAGAGTCATGTCTATGTTTCCAGCCCTGAGACGGAGCGTTGATATTTATCATGGCAGTCCATCGGGTGGAGTGATCGAATGAGACGCTACTCTTGAGATCTCCCATTCGCCGCCGCCCATGTGTATCACCATACTCTCGAAAAAATCTGCCAACGCCCGGCCGAAATCCAGGATTTGGCAATGGCTGACCCGATCGCCTCTGCGGCTTCTGGGCAGCGCCAGTGCGGTTTTTCTGCTGTTGGCCGCTGGAGACTATCTGCTGGGCGAGACGGTGCCGGTCTGGCTGCGTCTCAATCTGCTGTTCGGCATCGCGCCACTTCCGTTTTTCGGCTATTTGTTGCAGCGCTACCCCGAGTGGCTGAAGCGTTCGCCGGTTCCTTATGTCCGTTACGGGGCGCTCTTCTTCCTATTTGCCGCAGCACAGGTTGCTTTTCATCTCTCCCGGCAGACTGGTGGCGAACCGGGTTTGTTCTATCTCGCGCTGCTGGCTATTGGTTGGTACCTCGCTATCACCACCCTGGTCGGAATCTACCGCTTTGCACTGGATAACCATCGCACTTCTGAGGGCTGGATCAATGGTCTGCTCTATGTCGGCGCGGTGGGACTGCTGCTCTCCGGATTGGGGCTGATACTGGGGGAGTTCGCGCTGTCGAATGCCGGTTTCTGGCTGGGATTGGGGGGATGGCTGCTGCCGTCGTTATTGTTTGTTGCTCTCCGTCCGTTTTTGCGGCCGGATCAAACGTTACATATTCCCTAAGCGCGTCACTTTCCGTATTATCTTCAGGCAATTTTTGGGCGGATATGCCCGCAACTGAATTGCCTCCATGAGCGATATCATCGATTCAACCCTTGAGGGCGTGGAACAGGTTCCCCTCGGCGACTTTACCGAAAAGGCGTATCTGGATTATTCCATGTACGTCATTCTCGACCGCGCGCTGCCCCACATCGGTGACGGCCTCAAGCCGGTGCAGCGGCGCATCGTCTATGCAATGTCGGAACTCGGCCTGAGCGCCACCGCGAAGTTCAAGAAGTCCGCCCGCACCGTGGGCGACGTGCTCGGCAAGTTTCACCCTCACGGTGACAGCGCCTGCTACGAGGCGATGGTGCTGATGGCGCAGAATTTTTCCTATCGCTACCCGCTGGTGGATGGCCAAGGCAACTGGGGTTCTCCGGATGATCCCAAGTCGTTCGCCGCCATGCGCTATACGGAATCCCGTCTTACTCCCTATGCCCAAGTGTTGCTCGCGGAGCTGGGCCAGGGAACCGTGGAGTGGGAACCCAATTTTGACGGCACGCTGAAGGAACCCTCGCTGCTGCCCGCGCGTCTGCCCAACGTGCTGCTGAACGGCGCGTCCGGTATTGCGGTAGGTATGGCGACCGATATCCCGCCGCACAATCTGCGGGAGGTTGCCGGCGCTTGTATCCATCTGCTGGAGACGCCGAAGGCGACCCTTGAGGATCTGATGGTCCATGTCAAAGGGCCGGATTATCCCACCGATGCGGAGATCATTACCCCACAGGCAGACCTGCGCAAGATGTATGAAACCGGCAACGGATCGATTCGCATGCGTGCCCGGTTCGAGCGGGAACATGGCGACATCATCGTTACCGCACTGCCGCACCAGGTCTCCGGCTCGCGCATCATGGAGCAGATCGCCCAGCAGATGCAGACGAAAAAACTGCCGATGGTGGAGGACCTGCGGGATGAGTCGGACCATGAAAACCCCACCCGGCTGGTGATCATCCCCCGTTCGAACCGGGTTGATGTGCTGCGCCTGATGTCCCACCTCTTCGCCACCACTGATCTGGAGCGCACCTATCGGGTCAATGTCAATCTGATCGGTACCAACGGGCGGCCGGCGGTGAAGGATCTCCGCACCCTGCTGGCGGAGTGGCTGGCTTTCCGCACAGCGACTGTCACGCGGCGTCTGCAGTATCGTCTGGATCAGGTGCTGGATCGCCTGCACATCCTTGAAGGCTTGATGATCGCCTACCTCAATATCGATGAGGTGATCGCGATTATCCGCCATGAAGATGATCCCAAGGCGGAGTTGAAAATCCGCTTCGGTCTCTCCGACCGCCAGGCAGAAGCGATCCTCAATCTGCGCCTGCGCCATCTGGCAAAGCTGGAGGAGATCAAGATTCGCGGAGAGCAGGAGGCGCTGGAGACTGAGCGGGAGTGGTTGGAAAAGACACTGAACTCCAAGCAGCGCCTGCGTACCCTGATTCGCAAGGAGATCCAGGCCGACGCTGAAAAATATGGCGACGAGCGGCGCTCTCCCATCGTCGAACGCGAAACAGCGGAAGCACTGGATGAAACCGAACTAACGCCCAGTGAGCCTGTAACCGTGATCCTCTCGGAGAAGGGGTGGGGACGGGCCGCCAAAGGACACGATATCGATCCGGCAGGACTCAACTACAAGGCAGGGGACAGCTACCTTGCCTCCGTTCGGCTGCGCAGTAATCAGTCGGCCATTTTTATCGACTCCAGCGGACGCAGTTACTCTCTTCTGGCACATACGCTACCTTCCGCCCGCAGTCAGGGCGAGCCGCTGACAGGGCGTTTCTCACCCCCGGGTGGATCGGTGTTTTCCGCCGTGTTGGGCGGGGATCCCAAGGTTTGGTATCTGCTGGCTTCCGATGCGGGTTACGGCTTTCGGGTACAGATGAAAGCCATGTTTGCCAAGAATAAGGCGGGCAAGTCGATGCTCACGCTGCCCAAAGGGGCGAAAGTGTTGCCGCCGGTTGTGTTGGAAAATCCTGCAACAGACCGGGTGGTTGCCGTGACCAACGAAGGCCGCATGCTGGTTTTTCCTGTTGCCGAACTACCGGAGCTTTCCCGGGGCAAGGGAAACAAGATCATCGGCATTCCCGGCAAGCGTGTGGAGTCACGGCAGGAGTTTGTCGTGGCGCTCACTGCGGTGCCGGAGGGCGGCCATCTCAAGGTTTGTGCCGGGAAACGCCATATCACTCTCAAACCTGCTGATCTGGACAACTATCAGGGAGAGCGGGGGCGGCGTGGCAACAAGCTGCCGAGAGGTTTCCAGAGAGTCGACAGCCTCCAGGTGCCTAATTAGTGTCCATCCGGAAACCCATATCTAACCACGAAGTGCACGAAGGGCGCGAAGGTAAGAGATTGATTAAAAATATGTTTTCTTAGTGTGCTTCGTGGTAAAAACAGTGTTTCAGGAGGGACACTAAAATTAAAATAGAGCGCTGTTGATCCAGTAATGGCTCAACACAGAAACGAAGAACCCCAGCATTATTGCCGGTGTCCAGCGCAGGTGGGCGAAAAAGGTGTAACGTCCGTAGGACTGTCCCATCAGCGCGATCCCGGCCGCGGAACCGATCGAGAGCAGACTGCCTCCAATGCCTGTAGTGAGGGTAACGGTGAGCCAGTCTCCGAGCGCCATCTGCGGATCCATCGCCAGTACTGCGAACATCGTCGGGGTATTTTCCACCACGGCGGAATAGAAGCCGACCATCAGATTGGCCACGTCTGTGCCCCATTGACCATACATCACTGCCTCGGCCATTGAGAGCCAGCCGACATAGGCAAGCCCCCCCACGCTGAGTGCGATGCCGTAGAGGAACAGGATAGCGTCCCACTCAGCGCGCGAAATGCGTTGAGAAACGTCGAACGGTGTTTTTTTCAGGCTGGGCAGCGGACCGCCGATCCACTCCTCTTCGCCAGTGAGTTCCTCGTTGTTGTGGCTCTTTTTGAGGTAGTAGCCGAAAAACTGCAGATAGGCGAGCCCGGTCATCATGCCGATGACCGGCGGCAGTTGCAGCAGGGTTTCAAAAGTCACGCTGGTGGCGATGGTGAGCAGAAATAACAACAGAATCATCGGGCCGCCCCGGAGCATGTCTATTTTTTCGACTCTGCTTTTGGGTGTGCCATGCGGGATGGCGCGGGAGAGCGGGAGAGCGGTCAACAGATAGCCGGTCAGTGCCGGGATCAGCAGATTATAGAAGGACCAGAAATCGAGCGGCCCCTGGCTGGTGATGATCTGGTGCTGCCAGATCACCAGCGTGGTGAGATCTCCAAAAGGGCTGAAGACGCCGCCGGCGTTGGCGGCCACCACCACATTGACACAGGCAAGCGAGGTGAACCGGACCTCCCTGCGGCCGAGGGCAAAGACCACTGCGCCCATCAGTAGAGCGGTGCTCAGGTTGTCGAGTAGCGGGGAGAGGACGAAGGTGGTGAGGCCGGTCAACCAGAAGAGTGAGCGGTAGGTGTAGCCGCGTTCGGCCACCCAGGTTCGCAGGGCAGCGAACACGCGGCGTTCGTTCATGGCGTTGATGTAGGTCATCACCACCAGCAGAAACAGCATCAGCTCAGCATATTTGAGCAGATAGTCCCGAACCGCTGCTTCAGCCCCGTGGGCAAGCCCCAGGTGCGTTTCGCTCCAGGCGATGAGTCCCCAGATAAGCCCTGCCGACAGCAGCATGGGCTTGGATTTCCGCATGTCGATGAACTCTTCGAAGGTCACCGCGAGAATGGCTAGGACGAAAATAGCCATGGCGGCGATCCCAGGCCACTGAAGCGCAAGGTTTTCTGCGGAAGAGGATTGTGTGGCCCACGCAGGGGTGCTGAACGCAGGGAGCGACAGGATCAGCAGAAAGCGGATGGGGTTGTGCCGGTACAAAATGGTGAACTCTCGAATACGACTCTAACCGTCTGCCATTATTAGAAATTTCGCATTGACTGTACAGCCTCCCCCTAAATAGCGTCCATCCAGAGCGTAGGGTGCGCCGCGCGCACCATGATTGCTGGTTGGAGGTGGAACTGAAAGCGGCGAGACAATAGTGCTGAATCATGGTTGGAGACTTATTGGTTCTATCGGTATAATGAACGGTTGGAAATTCCATTACTGGAAAAATGCGAAAGTGGCGGAATTGGTAGACGTGCTGGATTTAGGTTCCAGTGGGGCAACCCGTGGGAGTTCAAGTCTCCCCTTTCGCACCAAATTCAGTCCTGCCGCAGATCCGGGAGTCGTGCGCCCTTTAATCGGGAACCCGACCACCGGGTGGCGGTGTGACGTTGCAATTACCCAACTGTTTTGAAAATCATTGGCAGTTCAGTCTGCAGGAGAAGAGATAGATGCAAGTTTCGGTTGAATCGGGTGAAGGTTTCGAGCGGCGAGTAACCGTGGAACTGCCTGCTGAGCAGGTTGAACAGGAGGTGACCAAGCGCCTGAAGCAGATCGGCCGGACTGCTAAAGTGGATGGTTTTCGTCCAGGTAAGGTGCCGATGGGCATGCTGCGTCGCCAGTATGGCAGCCATGTGCTGCAGGAAGTGTATGGTGAGTTGATTGAGACCAGTTATCGGGATGCGATCGTCCAGGAGGATCTGCACCCTGCCGGTCAGCCCAAGATCGAACCGAAAACCTCCGATGATGAGAGTGTCTTCTCCTACGTCGCAACGCTGGAAGTCATGCCGGTGATCGACTCGCCGAAGGTAGAGGGTACCCTCAAGCGGCCGGTTGCGGATGTGGCCGACAGCGACGTGGATGAGATGATCGAAAAACTGCGGGGCCAGCGTATCACCTGGAATCCGGTCGAACGGGCTGCGGCTGATGGCGATCAGGTAAAGATCAACTTCAAGGGCATCATGGACGGAGAGGCCTTCGAAGGCGGCAGTGCTGACGATGTGCCTCTGGTACTGGGCTCCAACTCCATGATCGATGGCTTCGAGAGTGGTCTCATCGGTGCGGAAAAGGGCGGCAGCCTCACCCTGGAGCTCAAATTCCCTGAAGATTACCGGGTGGAAGAGCTGGCAGGAAAACCGGTAACCTTCGAGGTAGAGATCAATGAGGTGGCTGAATCTGAGCTGCCTGAGGTGAATGATGATTTTGCCAAGGAGTTCGGTGCTCTGGAGGGCGTCGAGAAGTTGAGGGGCGATATTCGGGAGAATATGGAGCGCGAACTCGAACAGCGCATCAAGGCCAGGATCAAGAGTCAGGCCATGGATCTGCTGGTGGAAAGCAATAGCACTGAAGTGCCGGGGGCGCTGGTCGACGAGGAGATAACCGCGTTGCAGGAACAGACCCGCAACCGCATGTCCACCGGTGTGCCGGGTTCCTCCATGGAGCTGCCCCGTGAGATGTTCGAAGAGCAGGCGAAACGGCGGGTGATCCTGGGGCTGCTGATTGCGGAGATCATCAAGCAGAATGAGATACAGCTGGACGCCGATCGTGTTCGCAAGACCATTGAGGAGTATGCGGCCAGCTATGAAAAGCCTGAAGAGGTAGTCGAGCACTACTATGGCAACCACGAGCAGTTGGTCGCAGTGCAGAATGTGGTGCTGGAGGATCAGGTGGTTGACTGGGTGCTGGAAAATGCACAGGTCGAAGATGAAAATACCTCGTTTTCCGCCCTGACCGATGAGGGCTGAGGCGCAAAGTGGGGTTATTCCGCCGCCCGAATTGGGTGGTTGGAGTAATTCGGCTGAGTTGACAAGTAAGCTAAGATTTTCCGATAGGGCTAAAGGAATCAGGTGATATGACCGATATACACCACATGGGTGGTCTTGAAACGCAGAATCTGGGGTTGGTGCCGATCGTTGTCGAACAGACAGCGCGCGGTGAGCGTTCGTACGATATCTACTCCAGGCTCCTCAAGGAGCGGGTGATCTTTCTGGTGGGGCCTGTCGAAGACTACATGGCCAACCTGGTGGTGGCTCAGTTGCTCTTCCTGGAATCAGAGAATCCCGACAAAGATATTCACCTCTACATCAATTCGCCGGGCGGCTCGGTGACTGCGGGACTGTCGATCTACGACACCATGCAGTTTATCAAGCCGGACGTGAGCACCATGTGTATTGGCCAGGCCGCCAGTATGGGTGCGCTGCTGTTGACGGGTGGCGCTAAAGGCAAGCGTCACTGTCTGTCCAATTCGCGCATGATGATTCATCAGCCGTTGGGTGGTTTCCAGGGCCAGGCCACGGATATCGAGATCCACGCCAGAGAGATCCTGCTGCTGCGCGAACGGCTGAACACCATCATGGCCGAACACACGGAGCAGCCGTTGAAGAAGATTGCCGACGATACAGAGCGGGACAATTTCATGGGCGGCGAGGATGCGGTTGCCTATGGGTTGATCGATCATGTGCTGGAGAATCGTTCCGGACAGGCGGGAGAGAAGAGTGACGATTGATCGCCTGGATGGCTTGAAAACCGGACCTCGATGCCAAGTTGAATAGATAAAGGCTGACATACCTGACTAGCCCTGTTACAAGATCCGGGGGCTTGTTAAAAGGGTGCAGTAGGATAAGATTGGAATGACTGGCTTTGAATACAAAGCAGGGTGTCCTCGCAGGAGATAGAGTGATATGAGTGGTGACAATAACGGCAAAAATGACGACGGCAAGCTGCTGTATTGTTCATTTTGCGGCAAAAGTCAGCATGAAGTACGGAAGTTGATAGCAGGTCCTTCGGTCTTCATCTGCGATGAGTGCGTGGATCTCTGCAACGACATTATCCGTGAGGAGATGCAGGAGGTTGGCGAAAAAGCCTCTGACAAGCTGCCGAAACCTCATGAGATCAATGAAACCCTCAATCAATATGTGATTGGGCAGCGCCGCGCCAAAAAAGTCCTCGCTGTGGCGGTCTACAACCACTACAAGCGGTTGGAGTCTATCGGCAAGGACAGCGACATCGAGTTGGCCAAGTCCAATATCCTGCTGATCGGCCCAACCGGCTCCGGCAAGACGTTGCTGGCCGAGACCTTGGCCCGACTGCTGAATGTTCCCTTTACCATTGCAGATGCAACCACGCTGACAGAGGCGGGTTATGTGGGTGAGGATGTCGAAAATATCATCCAGAAACTGCTGCAGAAATGCGATTACGATGTGGAAAAGGCCCAGACAGGCATTGTCTATATCGATGAAATCGACAAGATCTCACGCAAATCGGACAACCCTTCGATTACCCGCGATGTCTCCGGCGAAGGTGTGCAGCAGGCGTTGTTGAAGTTGATTGAGGGAACCGTTGCCTCGGTGCCTCCCCAGGGTGGGCGCAAGCATCCCCAGCAGGAGTTTCTGCAGGTCGACACGTCCAATATTCTGTTTATCGTCGGCGGTGCATTTTCCGGCCTGGAGAAGGTGATCAAGGATCGCTCCGAAAAAGGCGGTATTGGCTTTTCAGCCGAGGTGCGCAGTAAGGATGAGAGCCGCTCGATCGGTGAAATTATTGTCGATGTGGAACCGGAAGACCTGATCAAATATGGCTTGATTCCCGAGTTTGTGGGACGGTTGCCGGTGGTTGCCACGCTCCAGGAGCTGGATGAAGAGTCACTGGTCAGGATTCTCACCGAGCCCAAGAATGCCTTGACTAAACAGTACGGCAAACTGTTTGAGATGGAGGGCTGTGAACTTGAGATTCGGGAGGATGCCCTGGCTGCCATCGCATGCAAGGCGATGGAGCGCAAGACCGGTGCCCGGGGATTGCGTACCATCCTCGAGCAGATATTGCTCGACACCATGTACGATCTGCCCTCCATGGATGAAGTGACCAAGGTCGTGGTGGATGAGTCAGTGATAACCGGTGAGTCCGAGCCGCTGATGCTCTACGAGAGTGGAGAGCAACAAAAGATCGCCGCCTCTTCTGACTGAGATTTCTCATTTTTTGCCGGGCAGACCTTGAAGTTCTGCCCGGCAGCCCCAACCCTCCTGAACATGCACCGGGATAACCCTGATCTGGTCAGCTGACTGATCTCCCTGTATTTTAGATGTAATCATTAGCTATTTGCGTAGCAGGAATATAAAAATCAAGGCGGGAGTGCCTGTTAATATTAAGGGTGAGCCGTTGTTGCTTCACTCCGGATTTATACCAATACTTAACCAAACGGCCCTTTGTTATTCATTGGTCGTAGAGGAATAGAGCCGTTATGGGTCAAGAACAGAAGAGTCCAGCAATGATCGAAGATCCTATGAATAGTGTCCCCGTCCTGCCGCTGCGGGATGTGGTTGTTTACCCTCACATGGTGATCCCGCTCTTTGTGGGGCGTGATAAATCGATCCAGGCGCTGGATGCCGCCATGGCCAGTAACAAGCAGATTTTGCTGGCTGCCCAGAAGAGCGCCGACGTGGACGATCCCGGTATCGACGACATGTACGGTATTGGAACCCTGGCGAATATCCTGCAACTGCTTAAACTTCCCGACGGTACGGTTAAGGTTCTGGTCGAAGGGGGAGAGCGAGCGGGGATCACCCGGTTTGTCGATACCGAAGCGTATTTCACCGCCGAACTTGAGACCCTTGGAGACGCACTGGAGCTGGATGCCCGGGAGACCGAGGTGCTGATGCGATCGGCCACCAGTCTTTTCGATCAATATGTGAAGCTCAATAAAAAGGTGCCGCCGGAGGTGTTGACCTCCCTGACCAGCATCGATGACCCCAGTCGCTTGGCAGATACGATTGCGGCGCATATGTCGTTGAAGCTGGAAGAGAAACAGCAGGTCCTGGAGATGGCGGACGTGCGTGTGCGCCTGGAACATCTGATGGGCCTGATGGAGGGTGAGAACGATATCCTGCAGATGGAAAAGCGTATCCGTGGCCGCGTCAAGCGCCAGATGGAGAAGAACCAGCGCGAGTACTATCTGAACGAACAGATGAAGGCAATCCAGAAAGAGTTGGGGGATCTGGACGAGGCGCCCAATGAGATCGAGGATCTCGCCAAAAAGATCGAATCGGTAGGTATGACCAAAGAGGCCAAGAGCAAGGCCCAGGCCGAATTGAACAAACTCAAGCTGATGTCACCCATGTCGGCGGAAGCCACCGTGGTTCGCAACTACATCGATACCCTGGTGGGGTTGCCCTGGAAAAAACGTTCCAAGATTCGTAACGATATCGACTCCGCCGAGAGTGTATTGGATGAGGATCACTACGGATTGGAAAAGGTCAAGGAGCGCATCCTGGAGTACCTGGCGGTACAGCAGCGTGTACGCAAATTGAAAGGGCCGATCTTGTGCCTGGTTGGACCTCCCGGTGTAGGCAAGACGTCGCTGGGACAGTCCATCGCCCGCGCCACCAATAGAAAGTTTACCCGCATGGCCCTGGGTGGTGTGCGGGATGAAGCCGAAATTCGGGGTCATCGGCGCACCTATATCGGCGCCTTGCCGGGCAAAATCATCAACAATCTGAGCAAAGTGAAAGCTCGAAATCCGCTCTTTCTGCTCGATGAGATCGACAAGATGGCGCAGGATTTTCGTGGTGATCCGGCATCGGCGTTGCTTGAGGTGCTGGATCCTGAGCAGAATCATACATTCAACGACCACTATCTCGAAGTCGATTTCGATCTCTCCGAAGTGATGTTCGTGGCAACAGCCAATACCCTGAACATCCCGGCGGCGCTGTTGGACAGAATGGAAGTGATTCGTCTCTCCGGTTATACCGAAGATGAGAAAGTCAATATCGCCGAACGATATCTGGTCGGTAAACAGATGGAGAACAATGGCCTCAAACCTGATGAGGTGCTGATTCGGGAGAGCGCCATTCGCGACATCGTGCGTTACTACACCCGTGAGGCAGGCGTACGTAACCTGGAGCGCGAAATTGCCAAGATCTGCCGCAAGGTGGTGAAGGAGATTCTGCTGAAGAAGCCTAAAGGCAAGATCACAGTCACACCTAAACGGTTGGAGCAGTATCTCGGTGTCCAGCGTTTTCGCTATGGACGCAAGGATGAACACGATGAAATTGGTCAGGTCACAGGGCTTGCCTGGACGGAAGTGGGCGGTGAGCTACTGCAACTTGAGGCTGCGCTGATGCCCGGCAAGGGACGGCTCAGCCACACCGGACAGCTGGGCGATGTGATGCAGGAGTCGATACAGGCGGCTATGACGGTTGTCCGCAGCCGGGCGGATGGTCTGGGACTTGAGCCTGAGTTTCACCAGAAGTACGACGTGCATATCCACGTTCCGGAAGGGGCGACGCCAAAGGATGGTCCCAGTGCGGGTGTTGGGATGTGCACCTCGCTGGTGTCCGCATTGACCCGGATTCCGGTGCGAGCCGATGTGGCGATGACCGGCGAGATCACTCTGCGGGGGGAAGTGCTACCCATCGGCGGATTGAAGGAAAAGCTGCTGGCCGCGCTTCGTGGCGGTATCACCACTGTGATTATTCCGGAAGAGAATGAGCGGGATTTGGTGGAGATGCCAAAAAATATCAAACAGAATCTTGAGATCAAGCCGGTTCGCTGGATCGATGAGGTGCTGCAGATAGCGCTGACAGAGATGCCCAAGCCCCTGAAGCGAGAGGAATCGCCCGTGGCCGGGAAGGGTGCGGTCAACGATGAAAATGCGCAAAAAAAGGGCGCCGACCTGACAAAACACTAAACTTGGTCAAATTAAGCGGGAACCGTGGTTACAAAGCGGTTCCTGTTGCTTGACAGGCCAATGAGCAGCCGGTATAAAATCCCGGCGATTGCATGCTCCAGGTAAGGAGCCATAAAAGACATTTTTCGACGACGGTGTAATCCCGGAGTCAGCCAAAGGGGAAAAGATTTATGAACAAGGCCGAATTGATAGACGCTATGGCGGATGCCGCTGACATTTCCAAAGCAGCGGCAGGTCGTGCGTTGGATGGCATGGTTGATGCCATTACCGGAGCAATGAAAAGTGGTGATCAGGTCTCTCTGATTGGGTTTGGTACCTTCTCTGTGAAGGCGCGCGCTGCTCGTCAGGGCCGCAACCCGCAGACCGGTGAGACCATCCAGATCAAGGCATCTAACATTCCTTCGTTCAAGGCTGGTAAAGCGTTGAAGGATGCCGTAAACTAGCGCGCCTTCATTGGGGTGCTTAGCTCAGCTGGGAGAGCATCGCCCTTACAAGGCGAGGGTCGGGGGTTCGATCCCCTCAGCACCCACCATATCTGGAGCGGTAGTTCAGTTGGTTAGAATACCGGCCTGTCACGCCGGTGGTCGCGGGTTCGAGTCCCGTCCGCTCCGCCAATATCGAAGCAAACGCGGGGTATCGTCTGATACCCCGTTTTTGTATCCACTTTAGCATTCAACGATAAGCCGATATGTTACAGGCAATTAGGGATAAGGCTCAGGGCTGGTTTGCCTGGGGCATAGTCATTCTCATTAGTATTCCCTTCGCTCTTTGGGGTATCCAGGAGTATCTGGGTGTTGGCGCCGAGCCGGTAGTGGCAAGCGTCAATGGAGCGGAGATCACCGAGCGTGAACTCAATGGCCGTTACGAAAATTTCCGCCAGGATTTCCGCAAACGCCTTGGTGCCTCCTACCGCCCGGAACTGTTCGATGACGAACGTATGCGCAAGGAAGTGCTGCAGGACATGATCCGTAGCGAGGTCATCCTGCAGGCATCCTACGACATGGGACTTCGTGCGGGTGATCAGCTGGTAAGCTCGGCGATTCTCGGCATACCCACGTTCCAGAAGAACGGCCGCTTTGACCAGGAGACCTTCGAGCGGGCTGTGAGACTGCAGGGTACCAGCACAGCGGGATTTGAAGAGCGAATCCGTCGCATTCTGCTTTCGGAGCAGTTATCACAAGCGGTCAACGGCACCGCATTCGTTACTGACTTCGAACTTAAAGAGAGGGTTCGTTTGCAGGATCAGGCGCGCGAATTTGCCTTTTTTGCGGTGCCTAGGACGAAATTTTCCTCGGATGAAACTATCTCCGATGAATCTGTCCAGGCTTACTACAAAAATCATCAGGAGAGCTATCGCGTCCCTGAGCAGGTAAAGCTCGAATATATATTGCTCGACGCAGACTCCCTCAGTGCAACGATTGAGGCGGACGAAGAGGTCTTGCACGGCTATTACGACGATCATCTGGAGAATTACGGTCGCCCAGAACAGCGTCGCGCCAGCCATATCCTGGTACTGGTTGGGGCGTCTGGTGATGAGAGCGAAGTCGACGCAGCTCGCAAGAAAATCGAAGCGTTGAAAGCGCGTGCTGAGCAGGGCGAGGACTTTGCTGAATTGGCGAAGAGTGCATCACAGGATCCCGGCTCTGCGACCAATGGCGGCGATCTCGGCTTTTTCGGCAAAGGTATCATGGATCCCGCTTTTGAAGCGGCCACCTATGCATTGCAGGATGAAGAGTTAAGCGCGCCTGTGCGCAGTGCCTTCGGTTTTCATCTTATTAAACTCACCGGTATCAAGGCGGGTGATGTTAAATCTTTTGAAGAAGTCAGGGATGAGGTTACCAAGGCCTATAAACGGGGTGAGGCTGAGCGTATCTATTATGAGTATGCAGAACGGCTTGCAGACCTCAGCTACGAAAATCCCAGCAGTCTGCAACCCGCGTCAACCACGCTTGGGCTGGATATCACGAAGAGTGATTGGATCGGTCGTGAGGGTGGGGCAGGTATACTCGCTTTTCCCAAATTGCTCGGTGCTGCATACAGCGAGGATGTTCTGAACGAACACAACAATAGTGAGCTGATTGAGCTGGATCAGAATCAGTCGGTGGTACTGCGCGTTCTTGATCACAAAGAGGCCTCTTATCGGGCGCTTGATGAGGTTAAGGCAACGATTATTGCTGCAATCCGCAATGAGCAAGCCGAGACGCTGGCGAAAGCAGAGGCGGAGAAACTCGTCGGACGATTGAAGGCTGGAGAGATGATCGATGCTGTGGCGGGTGAATTTGAGCTTAAGAAACCTGGTGCTGTGAAAAGACGTGGTACAGAGGTTCCGTTGAAATTGCTGGCCCAGGTGTTTCGTGCGCCTAAACCTGCACCGGGCGAGGTTGTGCCGGGTGTAACCCGGCTTGGTGATGGCGATTTCGCTGTCTTTAGCCTGTCTGCAGTTGTGGAAGGTTCAGTGGATTCGCTTGACGAGGAGCGAATCGTTCAGGAAAAACGCACTTTAAGCAATTTTTACGGAAGACAGTCCTTTGAGGATCTTGTAAAGGATCTGCGAGAACGGGCGGAAATCACTTTGACTCAATCTGAGAGCGAATAGGCTTTTCCACCCAGAGGACCGGATTGGGGGGAGGTTCTGATTCTTCGGTTGATTAACCGTTTCTGAAGCAATCCGGAATGAAACAGCGGTGGCGAATTTGCTTGTTTCCCAATGTGCTACAATTCCGCTGTACGGGAGGACACACAGCAGTATCGTCCGGATAGTGGTTGTTTCTGTTTATGTGTTTATTTTTTCCAGCGGGATGATCCGTGGTGATTGTTGATCTCTTCGGCCATTCAAAGACTATTAAAAGATAACAAGGAGAACTGTGATGTCCAAAGGGCAAAGTTTACAAGACCCTTTTTTGAACGCGCTGCGGAAAGAGCGAGTACCGGTCTCCATTTTTCTGGTGAATGGCATCAAGCTCCAGGGACAGATCGAATCGTTTGACCAGTTTGTCGTGTTACTCAAAAATAGTGTGAGCCAGATGGTCTACAAACATGCGATTTCGACTGTGGTTCCTGCAAGGAACGTCCGCATTCAGCACAATGATGCAGCGCCTGAAGATCAGCCGGCTTCTCCTGCAGGTAATTTTTGATTTTTTCTACACGAAAAAAGGCCGGGCAGGCTGTTTTGATGTGATTGCCGGGTTCTTCCTCCAGGTCTTGTCTCACACTGTAAGGCCTGTGCCAGCCGTCTATGTTTGAACGTCCCAAGTCCGGAGAACGTGCCGTTCTGGTGCACATCGATCTGGGTGGCGTAAGTGACCCCGATGAAATTGACGAGTTCACTGAACTGGCCGTTTCCGCTGGCGCTGATCCGGTGGAATTTATCACCGGCAGTCGGCACAGCCCGGATCCCCGTCTGTTTGTCGGCCGCGGCAAAGGGGATGAGATCAAAGATGTAGTTTCGGGGACCAACGCCGAGTTGGTTATCTTCAATCACACCCTCTCTCCCAGTCAGGAAAGAAATCTCGAACGGGAGTTCGGCTGCCGCGTGGTGGACCGGACGGGTCTGATTCTTGATATCTTTGCCCAACGTGCTCGTTCGTTCGAAGGCAAGCTGCAGGTCGAGTTGGCCCAACTGCGGCATCTCACAACGCGACTGGTTCGTGGCTGGACCCACCTGGAAAGGCAAAAGGGCGGTATCGGTCTGCGCGGACCGGGTGAAACCCAGCTTGAGACAGACCGGCGATTGCTCAATCAGCGCATCGACCAGATCAACCGGCGGCTGGCCCGGGTGGAGTCCCAGCGGGCTCAGGGGCGACGTGGGCGGGCGCGGGCCGACATTCCCACGGTTTCGCTGGTAGGTTATACCAATGCGGGAAAGTCCACCCTCTTCAACACCCTGGTTGGGTCGGCTGTCTATGCAGCGGACCAGCTATTCGCCACCCTCGATCCGACGCTGCGGCGACTGGATCTGAAGGGGGAAGGTGCCATTGTGCTGGCGGATACCGTGGGGTTTATCAGTAACCTGCCCCACGATCTGGTTGCGGCCTTCAAATCCACTTTGCAGGAGACGACGGAGGCTTCATTGCTGCTCCATGTAGTGGATGCTGCCAGCCATCAACGGGATATGTGTCTGGCGGAAGTGAATGACGTATTGCAGCAGATTGGTGCCGATGAGATCAGGCAGATCGAAATATACAACAAAATCGATCTGTTGGAGAGTGTAACGCCTCGCATCGATCGCGACAACGAAGGCAATGTGCTGCGGGTCTGGCTCTCTGCCAAGACCGGCGCTGGGCTTGATCTGCTGTTACAGGCACTGGCTGAATCTTTCAGGCAAGCGCATGTACAGCAACGGGTGGTACTCGATGCGGGGGATGGGCGCCTGCATGCCATACTCCACCAGCGTGCCGAGGTCTTGTTGGAAACCGGCACCGATGCTGGTGGTTGGGAGATGGAGTTCTCTATTGCAAAGCGGGAGTTTGCACGTCTTTTGAAAGAAGAGCCTATGTTTGAATTGCGGATTCAAACCTAGTGCTCTATCAATGTAATAATTGCTGATCCGTAATTATTACATTGATAGAGCACTAATTATTTTCGTTCCCCTGAGTCCGGCAGGCTGGTAGAATGCCAGCCAGACTATTGAAGTGTGTGGTAGGTATGAGTATCGGTGGAAGTGGCCTGTGCTGCTTTCTTCCTGATTTCATAAGCTATCGTCTTGAATTTATTTTATTTCGCCCCGATGTAATAAGGGTTTCAGACACTCTGTCTGGAACAGAGTGTGGCGAACGTTTTTCTGCTGATATATTTGGAGTGGCCGATGGCCTGGAATGAACCGGGTGGTGGTAAAAAAGATCCCTGGAGTGGTAAAGGTGGCGACCAAGGTCCACCGGATCTGGATGAAGTGGTAAAGAAACTTCAGGATAAGTTCGGTGGTATGTTTGGCGGCGGGGGCGGCAAGTCCAACGGCTCGGGTTCCGGCGGTGGGATCAGTGGTCCCGGCGGTGTGGGTATCGGGGCGATTGCCCTGGTCTTGCTGGTGATATGGATGGCCACCGGTATCTACATTATCGAACCGGCGGAACGTGGCGTGATCTTGCGTTTTGGCGCTTACTCCGAGACGACTCAGCCAGGCCCCCACTGGCATCTTCCCTATCCGATTGAAGAGGTCTACAAGGTCAACGTCGACCAGATTACCTCATTCCGGCATAAGGCGACGATGCTGACGCGTGATGAGAATATCGTGGATATCGAGCTGACGGTGCAGTCCCGTATCCAGGACGCGGGGGACTATCTGTTCCAGGATCAGAATCCGGAGAAGACTATTCGTGACTCCATTGAGACATCAGTACGCGAAGTCATCGGTAAAAGCGATCTCGATTTCATCATGACCGAAGGGCGTAGCAAAGTTGCAGCTGACATCAAACTCAAAGCACAGGATATGCTCAACTTTTATAAGACCGGTCTTGAGATTACCAGTGTGAATACCCAACCGGCCAAGCCGCCGGAGCAGGTGAAGAGCGCCTTTGATGATGCTATCAAGGCTCGCGAGGACAAGGAACGACTGGAAAACAAGGCGGAGGCCTACGCCAACGAGATCGTGCCGCAGGCGCGTGGTGAAGCAGCGCGCAAGATAGCGGATGGTAAAGCCTACCGGGATCGGGTCATCGCCGAGGCGGAAGGTGAGGTCAGCCGCTTCCTGGCGGTATTGAAAGAGTATGAAAAGGCACCCAGGGTTACCCGGGAGCGTCTATACATCGACGCGGTTGAAACCGTACTCAGCCAAAGCAGCAAGGTCATGCTGGATACCAAAGAGGGCAACAGCCTGATGTATCTGCCGTTGGACAAGATGATGGGTGGAACCGACACCGGCTATCAATCCGGCGGTCGTGGCGGTTACACGTCAGAGGCGGCCAGAAAGCAGGCGCCGACAACAGAAACCCGTGATCAGAGCCGTGGCAGGAGGGTGCGTTAATGAAGAACATTAAATTGTTGATTCCGCTGATTGCCGTGGTTGCCGTCGCTGTTTACGCTTCGACATTCGTCATCAACCAGTGGGAGATGGCGCTCAAATTGCGCTTGGGTGAGATCCTCGACAGCGATTATGAACCGGGTCTGCACTGGATGGTGCCGGTGTTGAACAATGTGAAGAAGTTCGACGGCCGTATCCAGACCCTGGATGCCAGGCCCGAGCGTTTTCTGACCGTCGAGAAGAAAGACGTTATCGTCGACTCCTTTGCCAAGTGGCGTATCTCCAATGTGGCGCAGTTCTTCCGCTCAACCGGTGGCAGCGATGCCAAGACCTCTCGTCTGCTGGCGGAACGCATCAATACCAGTCTGCGTGATGAGTTTGGTAAACGGACCATTCAGGAGGTTATCTCTGGTGATCGTGCGGAGATCATGGCGCTTCTGACCAAGGACTCGGATGCCAAGGCGGCAGAGTTGGGTGTCGAGATCCTCGATGTGCGCGTCAAGCAGATCGATTTGCCACCTGAAGTGAGTGAATCCGTCTATGAGCGCATGCGTGCCGAACGCGAGCGGGTGGCCAGGGATCTGCGGGCAAAGGGTGGCGAGGCATCGGAGAGAATCCGTGCCGAAGCGGACCGGGAGCGGGTGGTCATAGTTGCCGATGCCTATCGTGATGCGGAGAAGATGCGAGGCGAGGGTGATGGTAAGTCGGCAGAGATCTATGCCAAGGCCTATGAGCAGGATTCCGAGTTCTACGCCTTCTATCGCAGCCTGAATGCTTATAAGAAGAGTTTCAATAACCGGTCCGATGTAATGGTGTTGCAGCCGGACTCTGATTTTTTCCGTTATCTTAAGAACCGCCAAGGGGAATAGACAAGACTCTCTGGCTTTGGGACAATAACCGGCGATCCACTGAGAAGATGCAGTGGATCGCCAGACAGGACCGGGATGATCCCGGTTTTTTTATGGAAAACAGATGTGGCACGATTTGTGGATTGCACTGGCCTTGCTGCTGGTAATCGAAGGTATTTGGCCTTTTATCAATCCGGACGGCATGCGTAGAATGATGGCGGCTATTGCACAGCAGGAGAGCCGTTCCCTGCGGATCAGCGGCTTTATCAGCATGCTCTGCGGTGTAGCCCTGCTCTATCTGGTAAATTGACGAAACCGATGGAAAACGAGCGCTGGATACTGCCTGACGGCATTGAAGAGGTTCTCCCCCCGGAGGCGGGCGTTATCGAACGCAAGCGCAGGGAATTGCTGGATCTGTACCATAGCTGGGGTTATGAGTTCGTTATCCCGCCGTTTGTCGATTTTCTCGACTCCCTGCTGACCGGTACCGGCAGCGATCTCGATCTGCAGACTTTCAAGCTCACCGACCAGTTGAGCGGTCGCATGATGGGGGTGCGCGCCGATATCACGCCTCAGGCGGCGCGCATGGATGCCCACCATTTCAACAGTGAAGAACCTAACAGGCTCTGCTATCTGGGTACCGTTCTGCACACCCGCAGTGATGGTTTTGCCGGTACCCGCAGCCCGTTGCAGATTGGTGCCGAGCTTTACGGCCATGCCGGCGTCGAGAGCGATATCGAAATCCTGCGTTTGATGATGAAGACCCTGGAGATGACTGGGGTGCAGAACGTCTATCTCGATCTTGGCCACGTCGGCATCTTCAAAGGTCTGGCCAGACAAGCGGGATTGAACAAACATCAGGAGGCCGCGCTATTTGATGTCTTGCAGCGCAAGGCGTTGCCTGAAATCAATGAGTTGCTGCACACCTTCGAGCTGGAGGAAAGCCACGCCGCCATGCTTTCCAAGCTGGCCGAGCTCAACGGTGATGGTGCACTTGCCGAGGCAGCTGAAGCCTTGCAGGCGGCGGATGAGCCGGTGCGCGAAGCTTTGGCTTATCTTACCAAAATGGCGGAACAGATTGCGGTTTGGCTGCCCAATGTCCCGGTGCATTTCGATCTGGCTGAGCTTCGTGGTTACCATTTTCATACCGGGGTGGTGTTTGCCGCCTTCGTGCCTGAGCGCGGCAAAGAGATTGCCCGAGGCGGTCGTTACGACCATATCGGCAAGGTTTTCGGCAGGGCGCGGCCTGCGACAGGATTCAGCACCGATCTCAAGACATTGATGCTGATGGCGGATCAGGAGAGGGACATTCTGGATGAGCCTGCTATCTTTGCGCCCTGGTCCGGTGACCTGATGCTGCAAGAGAAGATTACTTTTCTGCGGGCGGCGGGACGACGCGTTATCTGCGCCCTGCCCGGACAGCAGGGTGGAGCCAGGGAGATGGGCTGCAGCGAAGTGCTGCGTTTGGATGGGGATAGCTGGGAACTGGTCCAGATTTAGCTAGTAGGGGTCGGAGTCAAACCGGATAGAGCTGTCTGCAATTGATATTGTGTTGGGCGGTTTGACTCCGACCCCTGTAAAGATTTACCTCTCGGTCTTGCGAGACCGGGAGATCGTATGGTCGGAATAACCGAAGTGGTTTTCCGGTGAGTGATTTGCGGGTATAAAAACCCGGTTATTAGGTTTGATTGAGAACAGCCATGGGCAAAAATGTCGTAATTATCGGTACCCAATGGGGTGATGAAGGCAAGGGCAAAGTCGTCGATCTGCTCACCGACAAGGCGTCTGCCGTCGTACGATTTCAGGGTGGGCATAATGCAGGTCATACACTGGTGATTGATGGTAAACAGACGGTGCTTCATCTGATTCCATCCGGTATTCTGCGTGATGAAGTCCGCTGCCTGGTGGGCAATGGTGTGGTGCTCTCCCCCGATGCGTTTCTGAACGAGATCGATATGCTGGAAGCAGGCGGCATTCCGGCTGCCTCCCGTATGGGCATCTCTGAATCCTGCCCGCTGATTCTGCCCTACCACGTCTCCCTCGATGCTGCCCGGGAAAAGGCGCGCGGCAAGAAGGCGATCGGCACCACTGGTCGCGGTATCGGCCCCGCCTACGAGGACAAGGTCTCTCGCCGTGGCATACGTCTGGGCGAGATCTTCGATGCCGACCATATCGCCAACCGTCTGCGTGAAGTGATGGACTACCATAACTTTGCGCTGAAGCATCTTTTTGAGTACGAGACTGTCGACCATCAGCAGGTTCTTGATACCCTGCTCTCTCAGGCGGAGAGACTCCAGCCAATGGTAGAGGATGTCACCGGCACCCTGCATCAGATGCGTCGTGAAGGTAAGAGCGTAATGTTCGAGGGCGCCCAGGGTGCACTGCTGGATATCGATCACGGCACCTATCCCTATGTGACTTCATCGAACACCACTGCCGGTGGTGCTGCCTCCGGTACCGGTGTTGGTCCGCGTTACATCGACTATGTGTTGGGCATCGTCAAGGCCTATACCACCCGTGTTGGTGCAGGTCCCTTTCCGACGGAGCTGTTTGACGACAATGGTGAGCATCTCGGTGTCAAAGGCCACGAATTCGGCGCCACTACCGGACGTAAACGCCGTTGCGGCTGGCTCGATGTGGTCGCCCTGAAGCGCTCTCTCGATATCAACAGTGTCACCGGCTTCTGCATCACCAAACTCGATGTGCTGGACGGCATGGAGACGATCAAGATCTGCGTTGCCTACATACTGGATGGCAAAGAGGTAACGACGCCACCGGTGGGCGCGGATCGTTTTGAAGAGTGCGAACCGGTCTATATCGAAATGCCGGGATGGACGCAGTCGACGGTCGGTGTTACAGATTTTGAGGCGCTGCCCGTGGCGGCGCGCAACTACCTGGCAAAGGTTGAGGCGTTGTGTGATACCCCGATCGATATCATCTCTACCGGACCCGACCGCAAAGAGACGATCATTCGTCGTCACCCCTTCGAGGTCTGATCGGGCTAAATCCCCCTTCCTTGCCGGGAGGGGGGATGTAGGCATGATCAAGCGTAGCGGATCAGGCAAAGGACTCGCTACGGCAAACGATGTTTGCCGGTTCCGCAAGCTTGAACCGGCCTACGGTTGATCATCCGAACAAGTGGAATTATCGGCTGGACTGTCAGCTAAGATCTCTCTCCATGACCTATCGAATTCAACGCCTGCCATATTGCAAGGACAGTGCGCGGCTATTCGAGTCGATCCGCAATCTCCCCTGGCCGGTCTTTCTCGACAGCGCCTATCCAATGACGTCGCAGGGGCGTTACGACATCCTCGCCGCCGACCCCACTGTGAGGCTGGTAACGCGTGGGGAGAAAACAGAGGTATATACCCGCAACGATTCCACGGTTTCCAACCAGGATCCGTTGCAACTGCTCTATCGTTATCTTGCGCCCGGTGGACAAACCCCCGACACTGATCTGCCCTTCACCGGTGGTGCTATCGGCTGGTTTGCCTACGATCTGGCGCGTCGTTTCGAAAAGCTGCCGGTATTGGCGGAAGATACCGATGGCCTGCCGGAGATGGTTATCGGTATCTACGACTGGGCGGTGGTCACCGATCATCAAACGGAGAGTACCTGGTTAGCAGGGCAGTGCAGGGATGCGGCAACCGGAGAGAACTGGGATCGGTTGGTCGATGAATTGAGCAGACCCTCAAACGCCACATCCGAGCCCTTTCATGTGACGGATCTCCGTTCAAATCTGACGGAGAGTGCCTACCATGGCGCTTTTCAGCGCATCCAGCGTTACATCCGCGACGGTGACTGCTATCAGGTCAACTTTGCTCGGCGTTTCGATGCGAAGGTGCAGGGTGCGCCCTGGGATGTCTACAAACGCATGCGTAAGATCAACCCTGCGCCATTCTGTGCCTACCTGGAGTCGCCATACGCTACGATTCTGAGCTCTTCACCTGAACGTTTTCTGCGTCTCACGGGGCGGCATGTGGAGACTCGCCCCATCAAAGGCACGACACCACGCCATGACAATCCCGGCGAAGACGGTATATCTCTGGCGAAGCTGAAAAACAGTGAAAAGGATCGGGCCGAAAATCTGATGATTGTTGATCTTTTGCGCAACGATATCGGTAAGGTCTGTGCAACGGGCAGTGTCGAGGTGAGCCGCCTGTTTGAGATCGAGAGCTTTGCCCGGGTTCACCACCTGGTCAGTAGGGTCGAAGGAGAACTTGCTGATGGGGAGAACGCACTCACCCTGCTGCGAGCTTGTTTTCCCGGTGGTTCCATTACCGGTGCCCCCAAGTTGCGAGCGATGGAGATCATCGAGGAACTCGAACCGCAGCGGCGTGGCGTCTATTGCGGAGCCATTGGCTATATCGGCTTCAATGGCGACATGGATACCAATATCGCAATCAGGACGTTGCTGCAGACTGGCAACACTCTACAGTTCAGCGTGGGTGGAGGTATCGTTGCGGATTCCACCGCTGAAGCAGAATATCAGGAGACCTATGACAAGGCGGCAGCGTTGTTTGAATTGCTGAAGGATCCTCTGAAGCCGGGTATTTGATCAGGCATTGCTGATCGTTGTCGATTCCTCATCTTCATCGATTTCACCTGCTGGTGAGACGAGTTGGAACTGATTGATCATGCGCCGCAGTCGCGGTCTTGAAACCCCCAAAATTTCACAGCCCCGGCCCTTGTGCCAGTGGGTGGCGTTCAGGACACGCGCCACATGCGCCATCTCCATCTCTTCCAGACTCCACTTGTCCATCGGTTTCTCTTTGGAATCTCGGGCGGTTTCTGCCGTGCCGCAGCAACGGATGTTGTCGGGTAGCAGATCACGGGTGATGTTATCGCCGGGGGATAGGGCGACGCACTTCATCAGCAGATTTTCCAACTCACGCACATTGCCCGGCCACTGGTAGGACTCGAGACATTGGAGTACATCCTTGGAGATGTGAGTGACATTTCTGCGCAGCTCCTTGTTGATACGGCCGAGCAGTGTCTGGATGAGATCCATCAGATCCTCCTTGCGATCACGCAGCGGCGGCAGATGGACGTTCACCACCTGCAGACGATAGTAGAGATCCTCTCTGAAGTTCCCCCGTTTCACCTGTGTTAGCGGCTGAGTAAAACCGCGCATAGATGGCGAAGGCCGCCTCGCTGCGTCGATACATCCTCCGTCAGAACGTCACATCC
>JAMJIN010000281.1:0-3243 GCA_036784775.1 Chromatiales bacterium
TCCTATTGTGGATCGTGGCATCATCTTGCAACAACCAGTGACTCATTCCGTGAGTCACTGCTGAACATTCGTACTAATCAAGAAAGGGTTTGCTCAGAAAGTCATCACAGCCGGCGGCGAATAACCTTTCCTTACCCTCCCTGAATACGCTTGCGCTGACCGCTATCACTTTACACGCCTGTCCGGCTGGACTCGCCTTGATGCTGCGGGTTGCCTCATAACCGTTCATATTGGGCATCCGTACGTCCATCAGCACCAACTGGGGCAGCCATTCGAAAAATACTTTCAGCCCCTGCTCACCATCGTTTGCCTCCCGGATCTGAAAGCCAACACGCTCCAAAATGCTGCGCAGAAGGAGACGATTCACTTTGTTGTCCTCGACGATCAATACTCGAAATTCTGTTTGGCCCGGCTCCAGCCCGATAACACTGCTGTAGTCGGTGCGTTTCGCTACCGCATCGATTTCACCCCGCGAAACAGAAAGTGACAGGGTAAAAATAGACCCTTTACCCAACTCACTTCGCAGATCTATTTCACCACCGAGGAGTTCAACGTAGCTCTTGGAGATCGATAGCCCCAGTCCAGTACCCTCTTTATGTCCCCGATTACGCTTGATCTGGGTGAATTTTTCGAAGATCCGCGCCTGCTCCTGCTCTGCAATGCCCCTGCCTGTATCCTCGATCTCAAGCTCCAGGTGAACCATATCAGGCCTCATTTCATGGGAGCGGGCACGAAGTATGATGCCCCCATCGTCGGTATATTTTGCCGCATTACCAAGCAGGTTGATTAGGATCTGGCGCAGCTTTAATGGATCGGTCCTGATATGGCGTTCAAGTTCAGGGTCCTGCTCCAACTGTATCCAGAGCCCCTTCTCTTCCAGCTTTGGCTGAATCAACATGACCACATCCTCCAGTAACTCATGGAGATTGATGACCTCGTTCTCGACTGCGACCTTTCCGGCTTCGATCTGAGACATGTCCAGCACGTCGTTGATCAGCGTCAGCAGATGTTCGCTGCTGCGGATGACAATACCCAGATTTTTCTGCTGTGATGGGCATTGTCGACACTTTTTTTCCAGCAACTGGGAAAAACCGAGGATGGCATTGAGAGGTGTGCGCAACTCATGGCTCATGTTGGCAAGAAACTCAGTCTTGGTCTGGCTCGCAGCCTCTGCCTTTTTCTTTGCCTGCTCCATGGATGTGAGAGCCCCTTTCAGATGCTCCCCTGCCTCGCGCTGTGCCACGTAGGCGCCCTCCAGGCGCTCAAGCATTGAATTGAATGTCCTGCTCAGATGTGACACTTCATCGTTGCCATCCATCGGCAGACGGTTATGACGGGCTGTGTCGAAAGAGATCTCCCCAGTAGCCTTTTCCAGCAGCCGCAGTCGCCGGGTCAGTGAGTGGGCCAGTGCACGGCTGGCCAGGATCAGGATAAACAGGGTAACCAGTCCGGTTATCAGATAGATCCACAATAAACGGTCGATGTGCTTGGGAATATTTGCCGGGTTCGAATAGACCCTGATTTCCATCTCGGCCGGTGCAAATATGCCCGATCTGCCAATCGCCGCAGTCGCTGTAATAAAATTGGGGTTGGCGTTTCCAAGGGTCTTTGTCTTTCGCTGCTTATCGATCGTATTGGTGAAGCCAATGGTTAAAGCATCCTCAAGGTAGCGGGAGTAGGAAGATGGCTGAAAGTCCGGTGCCCCAAACAACTCTTTGCCGGTGAACTGGATGACCAGCACCCCTTCCGGCCGGCCGGTGTTGGCAAAGATGACGGGAGCGGCCAACACGAAATAGCAGGACTCATGAGCGCCCACGATGGCAGTACGCCTCTCTCCCGATTCGACGACCGCTGCCAGCCACTCTTTGGACACAACAAGTGCGGTCTTATTGTTTTGGGAAAAGGGTATTCCACGAAAGTCGGTCACCGCAACAGTGACGGGAACATCGTTGATCTGGCGAAAATTGGCTAGAAAACTGCGCAGATAGATCTCCCGGCCAACGCTATCCACGAGTGCATTTCCGACCAGGGTATTTTCCGACAACGACGACAGGGTGCTGTTCATTGCAGCCAATTTATCATCCAGACGCTGAGAGATATCCTTGGCACTCTCTTTGATCTCGGCCTGCAAGGTTTCGATCATCTGTTGCCGCATGGCCAGATAGGATATCCCACCCAGAATGATGACGGTGACCAACGCCAGCACCCCAGCGCCCACTGCGATCTTCTGCGACAGGGTCCAGTGAATGGTGGAGAAGATTCCCTGCTTCATGACGGTCTACTCATGCACCGGGGAGAGTGGCACGATGACACCGTCTTCACGGTAGCGGGCCATGAATACCTGTTCCTGCTTGAGGGCATCATGGCTTTCTGGCGTGAAAGGGCGTGCGTAGGAACCGGTCAGCCCCTGGTAGTCGCGCACCTGTTCGAGGGCATCCCGTACTTTGGCCCGGTTTGTGGTGCCTGCAATATTCACAGCGCGGGCCAGGATGTGTATCAGATCATAGGCGTGCCCAAAGCCCACTGGCGATTCCACGTCCTCGATTCCCTGGATGGTCAACAGCCGCCTGGCCCGGCTCATTACCCGATCACGGATCTGGGGATCAGCGGTGAACAGGCTGAAGGTCTGAACCACGGAAAAATCGAGCTTGTGCAGCGTCGCGCCACTCTTTTCCACCATTTTGCCACCAGTTACCCCCCAGTGACTGATAATCGGCAGTATTTAGTCACCATCTACCGCGGCGAGTTGATGGACCAGTCGGGATCCCTCAATATCGTTTGCCACCAGAATGACCGCATCCGCCCCCGCACTCAGCAGTATGCGATAGTGTCGCAACATCTCTTTTTCACCCCAGTTGTACCAGACTGATTTCAGGATTTTCGGCGCTGACTCACGTTCTTGATAGCGTTGGGCTGCCTTGGCATTGCTCCTTCCCCAACCGGTATTCGGCACCATTATTCCAACCCGTTTGGCCCCTTTTTTCTGTGCATGCCGTAGCATGGCCGGCATGGCGTACCGGTCGCGAAGAGAGAGGCGAAAGGTATAGCTCGGTCGGTATTCATGTTCGGTAATGCCGTCAGCTGAACCCCAGGCATCCAGTAACTTGATTAGTACGAATGTTCAGCAGTGACTCACGGAATGAGCCACTGGTTGTTGCAAGATGATGCCACGATCCACAATAGGAGAGCGGACATGGCACAGAATCCAATCCAATTTCAGACAGGCATGAGCTTGAGCGATTT
>JAMJIN010000282.1:0-3226 GCA_036784775.1 Chromatiales bacterium
CAAAACGAGTTATTGCATTACCTGGATGAGATCGAGAAGGCAGCGTAGTCATTGCTGGCCTGTTTTTATGCAACGCTGGGGTTAAGTATGGCTGCGCCTGTGGGTGTTACCCGTTCTCCTCTGATATTGTCATCCACGAGTGGTAAGCCTTCAAGCAGCCTGGCAGTGGCAGGAGCGGGAATCGGCAATAGTCCATGGGCTGTCATAATGCGGCCCCCTCCCAGTGGTAGAGGTGCCGTATGTGCGGCGGTAATGTTCAGTTGATGTATTAAGAAAGATGCTGAGATGATATCGATAATTGAGTCCCAGTTACCAACCTCGTGGAAGGTGACTGCATCGGTTTCGACACCATGTACATACGCTTCTGCTTCTGCCAATTGTAAGAAGATGTCTTGAGCGCGTTTTTTTATACCATCTGGAAGTGGGGCGTTCTCCAGGAGTGCCTTAATATCTCGGTAGTAAGTGTGTCCGTGGGTTGCCTGACTCTTCTCGGGCAAACGCACAATGAAGCGCTTTCCTGAAAGGCCACCTTCAGCATCATCAAGAGCGATCTGGATCTCTGATGGCAACGAGAGAGTGGCCAGAGTCTCCTGTAGTGGGGAGAGGAGATCAGGCCTGGCATCCAATAACGCAGCGCAGAACATATCCCCTGCGAGGCCACCATGTGGGTTGATGTAGAGATGCACGTTGTTGGTTTCCAGGTCCATTAGATCTTAGTCTAAGCGATGGATTATTGAGTAGTCTATAATCAAGTTGACAATAGGATTCAGTGGGTATTTGGTCAGCTAAGTCATCAGAATTCTGTGGCATTAGGCGTTTTTCGACTGCGAATAAGTATGTATTTAACCTTTAGCTAGATGGTCTAGCGGTCGTAATTGCAAATGTCGATCATCATGCGCTCCGCAAAGCGGTATATCGAATAAGCGTAGAGGCTAATAAAGCGGTAATAACCATGCAATAAATGTGGTTAATATTTATGGAACCATTGGTGAGCAGGTGCGCTAAGACTACTTGGCTATCAAGCAAAATATGGGCTAACCTTATATCTGCAGTTACAGTTAATCATACATCAAAGAATATTCTATTTCTTAGCGCAGCGACTGGCTTGGGTGAAAGAAGTGAGGAAGAAAGATGAAAGAGCTTTCGCGTAGAGGTTTTTTAACAAAAGCGGGAATTCTGGTGGGGAGTGGTGCGGTCTTTCCCTTCTTGCCAAATTGGTTAAAGAAAAGACTCTCACCTATCAGTAGCGCAAATGCTGCAGTTGTGTCCAGAATCTTTGTTTCCAAGAATGGTACCCCAGTTACTAATATGCAAAAGGTGATTGATATGGCTGGTGGTATCACCCATTTCATCGATGAAGATGATGTTGTTGTAATAAAACCGAGTTTGCAGTGGAAGAACCAAGGATACACACACACTGAAGCCACAAAGGCCCTCATAGAAATAATTCTCAACCGACCTGGAGGGTTTTCAGGAGAGGTTATTGTGGCTGAGAATATTCATTTAGATGAAAGCGACACCTCAAGGGGATGGGCTGCGACCCCCAGTAATCGTGTGAATAACTGGCCTGACATGAATTATAATGAGCTTATATCCTGGTTTCAGGGAAATGGATTTCCCAATGTGACAGCCGCAAAACTGAACCGGAGCAGCTATCCTGTTGTTTCGGGTCCCTCTGAGGGGCAGGGATATGTAAATGCTGACTACACTATTTCACAATCAGGCGGCGCAAATGGGAGAGTATGTCGCTTGTCATATCCAATAATCGAGTCGTCATATAGCGGAAAGCTCATTGATACAAAAAATGGAGTATGGTCGGGAGGAGCATACAACAGTCAGAATGTTAAACTGATTTTCCTGCCCACCCTCAACAATCATGGTGGCATAGGAAGTGAAGATTATGCAGGCGCCACCAGTGCCGTAAAATGTCATTTGGGATTCGTGAGGAGTAATAGCTGGAATACCGGAGACGGAACTATGGGTATCCACGCTATTGGTTATAAAGATTCTCCTATTTATCCGGATGCTGTGGGTGAGTCGGTAGGAGAGTTTGTGTCGAATGTCATTCGACCTACTCTGTATATAACTGTAGCTGAATGGTCTGGATGGGGGGGGAGGACTTGGACTGGAGGTGCAGAGCACACTAAAACAGTAGGTCTTTGTAATGATCCGGTTGCCCTTGACTATTGGATGGGCAAATATATTCTTGGTCCAGCTGATGGCGGTAGCCAGGCTTCATTTCTCGATCCATCTAATGAATGTAATTTCCGTAAAACCCTTCAAGGATGTAATGCAAAAGGGGTTGGCACATTGAATGAGGGAGAGATGCTGGTAGACATCTATGACTATGACAATCCACCCGCAAGTAACCCACCTTCTCCCCCCGCTAACGTGAACGTCACATAGGCTGAGTGTGGGACTAAGGATTCCGTACCCTACTGAGAGTTAGGGTACGAGGTATCGTTTTTGTTAATGGCGAATGGTTCGTCTGAGTTTATAAAATTGTTTTGTGGACAATATTTGAGAGGGAGCTCTCCACTCCAGCGGTATCAATTGTTGTAACTGAAAAATAATATGTCCCGGTTGTGAGGTTGTTGACGGTATATTGAGTTGCTGTTCCGTCATTGATCTCCGCAATCGGACTTAGATTGCTACTTGAAGCCCCGAAATAGATCCGATAACCGTCAATTTCACTCTGGGCTAATGGATTGCCCCCATCCCTTGTCGTTGGAATCTGCCAGCCAATGTGGGCTGAATCCGAAATGGATTCATTAACGTTGATGGCAAAGGATGCGAGTGGCGATGAGATACTTCCGTCTGTAGCGCTGATGCTGATGTTGTTATAAATGCCAACATCAGCGTTGTTTGGTATGCCAGATAGGACTCCAGTGGCGGAGTTGAAGACGGCCCATTCTGGCAGATTGGCAACAGTGAAAGTCAGATTGTCGCCATCCGGATCGGAAGCTGCGGGCGTAAATGAATAGAATTCGCCCTCGGTAACGTCGGTATTTGGGTTGCCGCTTATGCTTGGTGCCTGGTTGCTATTTAACACGTTGATCGCAAACGGGCTGAGGTTGGCTGATGCGGTGCTGTCAGATACGCTGATAATGATGTTGCTGTAGCTGCCGGCATCGTCAAACCCGGGGGTTCCGGAAAGTGTGCCCGTGCTGGTGTTGAAGCTGGCCCAGAGAGGCATGCTACTGACTGAGAAGGTCAGGTTGTCGCC
>JAMJIN010000044.1:0-23502 GCA_036784775.1 Chromatiales bacterium
CCTCAGAGCCATGCTACCTCGTTTGCTTCGGGCTGCTGCAACGACTTCACCACGTCCCGAGACATGGCTGCGGCTTGCTGAACATTCGTGCTAATCAAGAGATTAATTGAGATTGTGTGTCCGGGCTAGTCTAGCCACATCAGTAGTCTTTGAATAAATCGCTCAAGCTCATGCCTGTCTGAAATTGGATTGGATTCTGTGCCATGTCCGCTCTCCTATTGTGGATCGTGGCATCATCTTGCAACAACCAGTGGCTCATTCCGTGAGTCACTGCTGAACATTCGTACTAATCAAGATAGATGTTGCCCCGGTCGCAGTAGCTGCAGATGGCGGTTTGGCCGTGACAACGGGCACAGCTGTAAAGACGGGCAGTGTTCTCCATCGGCGGCAACTGCCGATGAGGACTGGATTAAAGGAGGAAAGTGATAAATACTTATCAGGCTCGTGCTTTGCACGGCTCTTGAGGTGCGGTATCGGGGGACTGTCGAGGTCGATACACCCGGTACCACACCTTCTCAACGGCTCCCTACATCTTCCCGATTTCTTTCTCGATGTCACTCTTTGTCGCTGGCTGTTTCTTCTGACTCGCTATTTGCAGCTATTTCATCCGGTTACCGCTGTTCGCCAATTATGTTCGGGTTTTTACCGCCATCTACAATGGCATAGTGCGCGCTACAAGATCAGCCATGACAGTTTCCAAACCAGAGTTGTACCATGACAGGATTTTTAGTTTTTTGCCCCAAAACCCTGTCAAGTGCTTTTTGTAATTATTTACTGCTTGCCACGGGTTTTTGAGAAGTTACTGGACTGCACGTGAAGCATTGGCTGTTTATGAATTTATTGATGAGCTACGTGAGGTGTTCTGGAGTCGATACGGGTTGCAACTGCAGGAGCTGATGCAAGAGGATCGGGTGACAGTCTTTGACGTGGACGAGGATGTGACGTTCTGACGGAGGATGTATCGACGCAGCGAGGCGGCCTTCGCCATCTATGCGCGGTTTTACTCAGCCGCTAACAACTGCAAATGATCACGCGGGCACCTTCTCGTACGACACAGGAGAAACGGCCTGCGCTGTGGGATTTTGAACAATTGAATACGTTACGGCAACGGGTTATTCAGCGTGCCGGCCGATTGATCCGTCCCCAAGGCTGGCTGACACTTTCTATGAACGCCAACCAGGCTGTGCAAAACGAGTTATTGCATTACCTGGATGAGATCGAGAAGGCAGCGTAGTCATTGCTGGCCTGTTTTTATGCAACGCTGGGGTTAACTATCCTCAGTCAGCTTCTCACCCCGACCAAAAAGATGATCTGCATTCTCAAGTAATTGCCGTCGCCACTCGGCAATCTGGTTAGGATGAATATCAAATTGCTCAGCCAGCTCTGCTTGAGTCTTATCATTTTTCAATGCTGCTAAGGCCACTTTGGCTTTAAAGCTTGGTGAATGGTTTCTACGTTTTCTTCTCATCTTCCGCTCCTGTCTCTTAGACATTAGTGTTGCAGAAGACACTTAAACTTTCCTGATTACTGTCTGACTGATGGGGTCCAGCTCTGTCAAGGCCCTGACTGAACAGATGGCGATGCCGGAGATCGAACAACTGAGTTTTGAGGAACGACTCGGTCTGCTGGTCGATCGGGAGATGACGGTGCGCGATGATCGGAGGCTCAAGACCCGACTGCGCAAGGCCAAGCTTAAACAAAATGCCAGTATAGAAGATCTCGACACCCGCCAGGCCAGAGGGCTGGACAAAGCGTTGATCGTCAAGCTCGCCAGCTGCCAGTGGATTAAGCAACATCTCAATCTCCTGATCACTGGTCCCACCGGTGTCGGCAAGACCTGGATCGCCTGCGCCCTGGCCCAGAAGGCTTGCCGGGAAGGCTACAGCGTTCGCTATCTGCGGCTGCCCCGATTGCTTCAGGAGCTGCCGATTGCCAAGGGGGATGGGCGCTATCCTAAGTTGCTCAACGATCTGGCCAAGACCGACGTGCTGATCTTTGACGACTGGGGACTGTCGAAACTGATTGCCGAACAGCGTCGGGATCTGTTGGAGATCCTGGAAGATCGCCATGACACCCGCTCGACTATCGTGACCAGTCAATTACCAATCGATCAATGGCATCACATTATTGGCGATCCCACACTGGCGGATGCCATTCTCGATCGACTGGTGCACAACGCTTACAAACTCAATCTGAAAGGAGAATCCATGCGGAAAAAGAAGGCAAAGTTGACGATGCCACCCATATCAGAGTAACAATAGAAAACCCCGCGTCGCTATCGCTCCGATGAGTGGCAGCTTTGCCCTGGTTTAGGGGGCAGTCTTCACGTGGTATGGGTGGCAGGCTTCACTGGAATACGCATCCACCGTTTTGTAGCTGTAGCCCATTAAGGTGTTGATGTAGCTGGATGTGTGTTTAGTGGCTATTTCCGTGGGTTGTCTGATGCCTTGTGATTCCAGAAAACTCAGAAATCTCTCGCTGATTTTACGGTAGTGGTTTTGGGTGGCTTTGGCGTAGTCTTTTTGTTGACAGTGGTTCTGATAGCCTTGCAGTAATTGTTTGAGTTCGTCGGTTTGCAACATTTCCCTTTGTTTGTAGTACCTGCGTAGAATGCTGCCGTGCTGTTGGAAATCCCCCAACATCCTGACGATGCGAAAGACGTTGATGATCGATTGCGTCAGCTTCCCGGCTTTCTCTAGCTCAAAAAAGTTGAATTGTTCATCCGGAAAACGCATCCCTGCTTCTTCAGTAAAATGGCCAGCATCCTCTCGCTCCAAAAATGTGGCGATATGCATCCACATCCTGCGATATTGAATGATAGATGCTTCGGTATAGTGCAGTCGGCATAGCTCTTTTTCGAGCCGTTGGGTGAGTTCTTGAAAAGGTAGGTTTGTCATCAGGTATTCCTCCAAAAGTAGAGTTACACCTGTTATTCTCGAACAAGGTCTAAGCGTTTTATGTAAAGTGAATCAGCTCCGACCCCTACTAAACATGGGCTTTTTCAAGGGTTACTTTACATAACGAGTTACTGTGCATAAGGCGGGATGGTTTCACCCTTGCTCAGTAACATCTTCCTCCACTATGTCCTCGACGACTGGAATGTAAGAGAATCGAGGAACCGGATGAGGGAAATCTTCACGTCCGGGTCTGTGGGGAGAGCGCTGGGTAACCGGTGCTTTTATCCGGAACCCGACCTCCTACGTCGGCGGGAGTAATCCCCCCTTTTTTAGTTGATCTTACAAGTAGAAGTTAGGTTGATCAGTCGTTCGACGAAGGGATGTGATAGTGGAACATATGGAACGCTTTTTTATCTCCTCGACATCCAGAATACGAAGGTTGTGGACGACAACGTCCTTTGCGCCACCCGGTCCCATGATTTTGGCTATGGTGGGCTTGATAGCAATGGAACGGTGTGCCAATAGCTCTGAATTTTAGGAAAAAGGGCGTTTATTCTTCCCGCTCCCCTATATCCCATTAAATATTCTCATTAATCTCTTTATTTCTAATCGGTTAGCAGTCATTATTAAGAAGTCATCTAATATTTAGCTTATGGCCCTGAAGAAAACATCAAAAAAGGATCTCCAGACAAGGCTTGACCAGCTCAAGGAGAAGGTCGAGACGATAACCATGCGTCTTGACAGGCAGTCCTATGCCCACAGCAAACTCAAGGGCAAGGTCAAGTACCTTTGGCGCGACGCCAGCGATCTGTTGGGGGTGCGGGCCAGCCTGCAGTCTCAATTGCAGGGACTCGCTGATGCGAATGAAGGATTGCCGTACAAGTGTCGGCTATTGCAAGAGGCGGATGATCGGCTCGAACAACAGCAAAGCGACCTTGCACAAACCCTCTCATCTATTCAACAACAACTGGATGCGCTGCAGCGGGATAATGACCTGGGGGGTGAATTGGCATCCCAGGGGCAACGCCAGCAGGAGCTGGTACAGGTCACCGAAGGCCTGGCCGCCAAACTACACGATCTGGAGGTGAGCACCTCACTGGTGGAGCGTGCCGGTGATGAGCTGGAGACGCGCGTCAACACCCTGGAGAGCAGTGCCTCCGAGATCCTCAAACGACAGCAGGAACTGGACGAACTCGCCCATGGGCTGAATGATCATGTGGAGGTTTTGCCCGCTCTACAGGAGCATCTGGATAAACTGACTTCTGACCTCAATACTCTGTGGGGCAATGCAGATGGCATGGGTGTCAGCCTGAAACAACAGACCCACATCACTACACTGCTGGGTCAGTCTCGCGATGATTTGGCCGACCGTACCGGGGCATTGGAAAACGAGCTCCGCACGTTAGCAGAACAGCAGTCACAGCATCTCAATCCGCTATCAGACAAGATGGCCAAGCTTCAGAAGGCACTGGATCACCTCTCCAGCCAACCCCAAGACTTGCCGGCCAGCGGTAATGACACCCGGCTGCACGACTTGGAAGAGACCGCTTCACGGGTGGAACGTGCCGGGGGTGAGATCCAGGCACGCACCGAGACACTGGAAAGCAGTGCCGTCGAGTTATCCAGCCAGCTGCAGGCCATGGAACGGCAGTTATCAGAACTGGTGGGAGGAGCCGACAGTCCTAAGTCGGACAAGGTGGAACTGGACGATCTGTGTCGCTCCCTTGAGGGGCAACTCAACGGATTAAAGTCTAAACAGTCGGCCAACCATTCCCTCCTCGAAGAATTTCTCAGCCGCACCGGCGGCTTGGAGAAGGCTGCGGTTACCCAGACGGAACATACCGATAGCTTCTCCAACCAGCTCGCCACACTGACCGAAGAGTTGCATGGGCTGCTGGCTTTGGAAACAGATCGCCGGCTCGACGATCTGGACCTGCGGAACAACACCCTTGAGCAGTCCCTGCAAGGAGAACGGGGACGTATCAGCGAGCTGGAGCAAGTTGGTGTGTCGCTCAACGAACAGCTTAACTCGGCCGTCACAGATACCGGAGCCTTAGAAGAACGGATCAACACACTGGGTACTGGCAGCGAACGGCTCAACAACAAGATTGATCGTCTGGATGGTGAGTTTCAGGCGCTCAACAGAAGTATGCAAGAACAACTGCATGCCCACGACGCCCGGCTGCTGGAACAACATCAGCAGCTTGACGGCGCTGTTGATGGCCAAAGGGAAATCACCGACGCGTTACGCAGCCGACTTGACGAGCTGAAGGTTGAGCTTCAAGAGACAAACAGAAGTACTCAGGAACAACAGCAGGACCAGGATACCCGGCTGCTGGAACAACAGCAGCAGCTTGACGACGTCGTTGTCCTCTACAGCAAACCGACTGACAATATAAATAGCCGGCTGGATGGTCTGGACAACGCGCATCAGGCACTGCAGGAGAAGACTGAAACCCTGCAGGTGCAACAGGTGCAGCAGAATGATGAGACCCAAGGCTTGAAGCAGAGATCGCTGTTGCTGATGATGTTGCTGCTGCTGATCACCGCTACCGTCGGCTTTCTGCTGTTCAGGGATTCCACGACCCCCGAGGAGTCACAGCAGGTCGACAAGGCGGAATCGGCCGTCATCAGTGAACCTGCCACCGATTCGACAAAACTCGAAAACGAGGTGGTCGAGTTGCGACAGGGGCTGTCTCAACTGGGGGATTCCGTAGTGCAGGTTACCCATTCGGTGGATGAGATCAAGGCCAGCGTGGATCCAGAGCTGCCCGGCAAGGTTAATCGACTGACGGATAATCTGAAGATCCTGAGCCAGGAAAACCTGCAGAAACAGCAGGAGAGCGCCAGGCTGAAAGCATCTCAGCAGCAGGTGCAGGCAGAGCTGGATAAAATAAGCGGCAAGGTAAAGGCCCTGGAACGGACCACCCCAAACATGATGGTTATGGCCGCTGCCCAGACGCCTGAGGGCCGGCAGTGGATAAAGGCTCAGCAACTGGGCCAGTATACGCTGCAGGTGGTTGGGGTTCACAAGCGGGAATCCCTGGCGCGATTCGTTAGGCAGCAAGGTATCGAGGCCGACAGCGCTATCTACCACACCGAGCACCAGGGACAAAAATGGTACGTCTTGTTCTATGGAAACTATGAAACCCTGGAACAGGCGAAGGCAGCCACCAGGCAGTTACCCGCAGACCTCACTGCTTACAAGCCCTGGATTCGCCGGATCCCAGAGACCGGTGGACTCTTTCCGCTTTGAATGACTTTGGGACAGTTTGATGGCGAATTATTCGCGGTAGAGTTAAAGGCGCGAATCAAGTCGTAAATTGGTACTCACCCACGGCTTTGGTTTCACTCCGACGATTCCGGCCCCGCTTGCACTACCATTCCAAACTTTCGCGCTTGGGACATGAGACTTTCCACGGTAATGGTACTTGCTGGGGTGATGGGAAGGCCGGAGGCGTGCAGCGTCCGGGCGGTCCAGACGTTGCATGTGTTGAACAAATGGTAAACCTCTTTGGATAGATAGAAGCGGCTGTTTCCGTAGAGGCCGGGACCCAGTGATATGGCGTTACCTGTCTCGTCCCTGGCGAAACTTTCTCCAATAGTGCGTGAGAGATGCTCAAAACCGGCAGAGGATAGCTCGATTCTAATGATCTCGCTAAAGGGGAAATAGGCAGGCACTGTGCCATTGAAGCCGACAATATGCAGGACGCTGGCGGTAGGCAGCAGGCCCGCCTTGAGGATGATTCCCATGTGGGAATCCGGTGTCTGGTAGTAATCCTTGTCTCCCCAGCCCACCTCTAGATATTGTGCATCGGGAAAATCCTCCGGTGCTGGCCAGACGCTGTCGGGGAGGTCGGTGCGCCGCAACACAATTCCGGCATGCCAGCCGTGGCTCACCAGAAAAATCGTATGGCTCGGCTCGCATTCACTCGGCGCGGGTGCAGCTCTGAGCGGCGCTGCACAGGCCCAGCAGCTGGCAGCGAGGAACAGGATCCAGATTTGAATCCTGCTCATTCCAGCGATGTCATAACAGTCGCGACTTTGCTCATTGCAGGCGCTTATCCAATACCCCGTTCATGTTGGCCACTCAGGCGAAGGGCGATCGATCCGGCGGGACTTTTTTGCGAAGCCCGAAGCGTCCGGATAACTCCTCTGAAAAGCTTCTATACTTTAAGGGCTTCTGATCTGTCCTATATCCCGGGTGCAGCGAAAATTCGGGATCCAAGAGTGAGTATAATGCATATCAACACACTGGCCATGGTGCTGGCCGGCGGTGTGGGTACCCGGCTCTATCCACTGACTCGGGACCGGGTGAAACCGGCAGTGCCTTTCGGGGGTATCTACCGTCTCATAGACTTTGTCCTGAGCAATTGCCTCAATTCCAATATTCGCCGGGTCTGTGTGCTTACCCAGTACAAGTCTCTCTCGCTGGAGCGGCACATTCGCTACGGCTGGTCCTTTCTTCCTCATACCCTGGAGGAGCATATTCAAATCCTGTCACCCCAACAGCGGGTCGACAGTTCCTGGTACCAGGGAACCGCCGATGCGGTTTACCAGAATGTCTATTCAATAGACCAGTCTGATCCGGATCGTGTTCTTATCCTCTCCGGAGATCACATCTATAAGATGAACTACAGCCGGATGATCAGGGCCCATATCGAGAATAAGGCGGCAGTTACTGTGGGAACGGTCGCGGTGCCTCTGGAGCAGGCCCGTGCCTTTGGTGTCATGGAGGTCAACAAGAAGGGGTGTATCGTCTCTTTCGAAGAGAAACCCGAGCAGCCAAAGCCTGTCCCGGGACAACCTGGTATGGCTCTTGCGTCCATGGGCATCTATGTGTTCGAGACCCGCCTGTTGAAGAAGGCGCTGAAGGCGGATAACCGCAACTCAAAGAGCAGCCATGACTTTGGCAAGGATATCCTGCCGGATCTGATCCGGAAGGTTCCCGTCTACAGCTACCGGTTTGTGGATGAGAATCGGAAGAAGGTGCTCTATTGGAGAGATGTTGGAACCATCGATGCTTATTTGGAGGCGAGTATGGATCTGGTGGACGTGGATCCCATATTCAATCTCTATGATCGGAAGTGGCCGATCAACACCTACACTGAACCGGCACCCCCGGCCAAGTTTGTATTCGCGGATATGAAATGTGACGAGCGTGGTGGCCGGGTGGGACTTGCCCTGGATTCACTCATAAGCAGTGGTGTTATCCTGGCGGGAGGACAGGTGATCCGATCGATACTCTCCCCCCAGGTCCGGGTCAATGAAGAGGCGAGGGTGGAGGAGTGCGTGCTCTTCGATGGGGTTAAGGTGGGCGCCGGCAGTCGACTCTACCGTACCATCGTCGACAAGGATGTTACCCTTCCTCCCGGAACGGTGGTGGGGCTGGACCACAAGAAAGATGCGAAGCGCTTTACCGTCAGTCCAGGTGGGGTGGTTGTGATTTCCCGGCGCATGAAGATCAAGAAGGGTAAACAATAAATATGGGTCGCCCATTAGCCGACTCCGTGCAAGTGTATGCCGGGAGCTATTGAGAAGTCACGCCGGAATCCAGCAAGTCGTTGAATTCTCTGGATCCCAACCTGCGCCGGGATGACGTGGTTTCATTAAACGTGTTTCTGGATGCTACTGCTTAACGGCGTGAACGTACCGACAGGGATTTTTCCTTCTTTTCCGACGGTTCATCCACCTGCCAACTGATACGCATGTTGATCCGGTGCTGACCTTGTCGCTTGGCTGCGGTCAGTTTGAACTGCAACAGACCCTCCGGTTCCATCACGATCTCGCCATCTGCATCGCTGAAGCTGAGGTGCCCCTCTTTGAGACCCTGGCTAATGGACTTGAGCAGGTCACGGATGGCTTTTGTGTCCTGCAGTGATTCATGCCTGAAGCTTTTTCCATCGGTTCTCATGCGGTTCGATTTCCTTGTATAGACTTGTGACGCTTGCCTGCAGCTTTGCGTGCCTTGTGCCTTTTTTTCACCAAGGCCTGCGGCTCGAAGACTTTGATGTTGGGGTAGTCGTTGCTGATGCCCAGTACCTGGCCTCCTGGGTGGAAGATGGTCACTGAAGCACCGTGTCCTGTCAGGCCTTCCTTGCTGCGCGTGTTGCGATCCAGGGATGTGTCGCACTCAAAGTTGATCATACCCTTGCGCAGCATAATCCGCTGGCCATGCAGCAGGTTGCGGTGACCGTGTACGATGGCGTGGATACCCTTGTGGTGCATCAGATCCACTCCGTAGGGCGTGAAGGGCATATCCACCGGCCTGTACTTGGTACGCAGGGTGTTCGCCAGCGATCCGTAGTAGAAGGCAAAGGGATCGCTCCAGGCCTCTCGGCAGAACTGACGGTTCAGATAACCAATACCGTGATTGGCGATCAGGCGGCAGATACGGTCATTCAACCCTGCATGGATGAAGAGGAAAGCACCTTCGCGGTGGGCCAGGCGCAGTTTGCGGTAGAACCAGGTAAATTCGCCCTTGGGATGCAGAAAAATCTCCTGAAACTTGAGTGTCGCTGCATAGGCAGTGCGCAGTGACAGGCCGATCTCCTCACACCCTTGAGTGAACTGCTGTATCTTCTCTTTCAGGCGGTGCAGTTCTTTGGTGATGCCAGGCTCCGGCATCATCCATTCGGCCCGCATGGGGAAATCATCGAACCATTTTTTTGAGGGGAACAGTCGTTGCCTGCATTCCCGTGTTCCGGGTATCCCGCGTAGCCGGTTCGAGCCCTTGAGGTACTCTTCGGCGATCTCCTTAAGCAGCGGTATGGCCTTGGGACCCATGCGCACGAAAAAGTGTTCGATACGTGGGTCGTTGCTTCCATCCACTGCGCGCATGCCGATCATTGTCCGGATATCGTGGTTGCCGGCCAGTGCCGAGACCCTGGCTCCCCGTTTCTTCAACCTATGGATGCTACGCAGCAGGCGTAGCACGCTGGGACCTTTGTCGAAACAGTCACCACCGATCAGGATGCGGCCCTTACGAGCTGCTTTGGTGAGTTTGTAGTCCTTGTCTCGTGTGCCGGTTTTCTTAATCAGCCCGGATGCCACCAGTGATGCATGGAATGCATCGGTATCGGCATGCAGATCGCAGATAAAATATAGTGGCCGTTTTGGCCATTTCCATGGCGCCTGCTCGATCAGTTGGCCCAGTACCTCGATGCGTGCGGCCTGCTTGGTGGTTTCCTTCGCAAGGGAGTAGTGTTTGCCGAGCAGCCAGGATTCACCCTGGGCTGGTAACTTTGGTTGCAGCCAGCGTTGGCCCTGGTAATCGGGTATGTGTTTGGTAGTTGTGCGCTGTTTCATGTCCGGAGTTAGTTATTGTTGTTTTTAGTCGGTATAGGCATCGCCGCCGCGTACCTTCCAATCACCGGCTATTTGCTGCCAGCTTCCATCCGGCAGGTTCTCCAGAAACACCGGTCGACCATGATACATGCTAAGTGCAGCGATCTGTTCGAAGGCCAGCACGCCCAGATGATGGGCGGCGTGGCGGAACGCAGCACCGTGGCCGACGAAAAGTTTGAGCTGGTCGGCGCTATCGTTCATTGACAGTTCCGCCATGCGTTCACGCAGGTGGTTTGCCACCCGTTCTCCGGCCTGCATGAGCGATTCGGCTCCCTGCAGGGGCAGGCAGTAGTGGCTGTTGGATTTCCAGTCCGATGGCGCCTCTGGGTAACGTGGATCCTGCTGCAGGATTTTTTCGATCTCGACCACGCTGAGGTTGGCCAGGCAACCCATGCCTCGCTCAGCCAAGGCGTCGAAGGAATCCACTGTTGCTTCTGAGGTGACCAGCGTCTCAGCGATAATCTGTGCAGTCTGCCAACCGCGCAGCATCCGGGAACTGTCGATGACAGGTGCCAGTTGTGTAGCAGCAGTGTATCCTGCACCTCCTTGGCTGCCTGGTGGGCGTGTTCCCTGCCAGCCGCGTTCAGCGGATAGGGTTGATGGGCACTGGGGGCTCCCGACCGCTGGTGATAATCACCGTGTCGGATGAGTGCAGCGATACGCCTCATGTCTCGGACAAGGCTCCTAGCTGCTTGGCCAGTGCCTTCACCAGTGGCGCCAGCTCTGCTTGCTTGAGGCGCTTGGCCGCTTGTTTCGGTGTTACCCACTGGCGGCCCCGGTGGCTCTCTTCCCACTCATGCTCCGGGATCTCACGGGTTACGCGCATGGGGTAGACCTTCACGGTGCAGGTCGCACCCCATTTTTGATAACGGTAGCTGCCCAAGGCGGTGTCGCCAACTTCACCCTCCACACCCGCTTCCTCCCAGGCCTCTTGGGCTGCGGATTCACGTGGTGAGAGGCCAGGCTCTTTGATGCCTTTGGGTACTACAAAGTGTTTTTTCTTGCTGGACAGGATAACCAGTATCTGCGGTTTACCTTTATGCATGCGGTAGGGAATCACCGAGGACTGGCTATAGTAGTAGGCAGGCCGGTCGCGCAATTCATCGCCGTGAGGTGCGGGGTAGGGGAATTTCTCTTGCAGACTGCCGGGACGGGTGATTGAGATGGCTTCGGCGCAGCCTTTTTGCAGCTGGCTCCAGTCATCCGGTATGGTCAGACGGGCCAGAGTGGCGGTGGGCAACAGCTTGCCGTCTACCGGGATATCGATAGGTTTGTTGCTGAGGTGCAGCAGCAGCATTTCCAATCCGGGGTTATGACCTACCAGCATGACCCGTCTGACTTGGGCAGGGCATTCATGCAGTACGTTCAACAGGTCACCGAGGCCTGCCTCGTAGATCCGCTGGTCCTTGTGGATAGTCTTGGGATCCATGCCCATGGCCTTGCAGGTCTTTTGAGTGGTGACCAGAGCCCGCTCCGCCGGTGAGCTGATGATATGGTCCGGTAACAGATTCTGCTGCCAGAGCCATACGCCCATGCGTTGGGCACCACGCTTGCCCCGGTCCGTGATGGGCCGAGAGAAATCGGCCTCACCCAGATTCCAGTCGGATTTGCCGTGTCTCAGGATCAGCAGTTCAGTCGTCATGGTCAGTTATGTCTCGTATGCGTTTTCAGCCCATCAATTGTTGCAGACAGATATCAGTAAGGGCCTCGAAGTCGACGCCGCCCCGTGCCTCGTAAACGGGCACATCCTTCAGCACCTTCGGATAGGGTGCCTGATCCAGTTCGGTAGTATCGCTGAAGAAGCTACCGTCGGGATACTGGTAGAAGGGCCCTGGAGATTTCATGATGGCACCGGTCAGCAGGTCCCGGCGTTGCTCCAGGTCCACGTGTTCCACGGTGGTTGCCTCGTTGGAATCGCGTCGCCAGTTGAGTATCAGAAAGGCGGATAAGGGTGCCTCGGGGGTGATGCGGTCCGGTCCGTAAACCTGCTCCACAAGCACGTCATATTTGTCTTCCAGGTGCCAGAGTTCGTCTTGGGGCAGCGCCAGGAAGGACTCACGCTGCTCGCTGGATATCAGGCTGTGCAGGCGTGGATTGTGCACGATGGTGCCGGGGTTGACCCTTGGTAGCTTGGGGATCCCAACTGCACCTGTGCCGCCATTCTGACTGCGGATGAACAGGCGGTCGTTGGTCAGGTATGACACCTCGTCGTGATCCATCAGGTGCAGCATGAGAGTGGACTTGCCGTCGCCGGAGAAGCCGGCGATGCCCAGGCAACCGCCCTTGTATACCAGCCCCGAGGCGTGACAGATCAGCCAGTCTCTATGCTGCAACCAGTTCATGTACTGGGCATTGATGAAGTTGATCACCTGGTTGTCGTATTGCAGGCAGGGGCCGGCTGCGATACACGGGCCGCTGCTCTGCAGGAACACCATGCCGGTGCGTACCTTCAACACCAGGCGGGCGTCAGGCAGATCCAGGTAGGCGTCTTTGCGGCCTGTCTTGCCCGGTTCCCGCTTCCAGTCGGTGAACGCTACGCCCAGGTCCGGGATATCCCGTTCGATGGCGATAACCTCGAGATCCACGTTATCTGATGGCCCGGTTGCCACATGGGTGAAGTAGACGGCAAGCTTTGCCAATAGATCGGCGGAGTTGGAACGCAGCCGCAACGAGCACTCCCCAAGCGTGAGATTTAGTGATCCATCGACCAGGCTGGCACCATCTTGCAGGGCTGCGGCGGCGGATTTCATGGTCAGACTTTCATTGTTCATTTTGCGCTGATTTCCCGTATGACGTGTTCGCTGTAGAGTCCGGCGGCATCGATGCCGATACCTTCCTTGGCACCACGGAAGCCGCCAAAGGCAGAGACCTCGAATACGATGGGGCCGACATCGGTTTCCGCCACGTCGACGGTGGTGAAATCCATCTCGAACGGGGCCTGTGCGCGGCGTGCCAGTTCGATAATGTCGTCAGGTGGAAGGTGATTCTCGTAGCGCCCGCCGCTGTGGATGGTGGTGTTCCAGGTGTCGCTTTGGGAGACCCGTGCATAGGTGCCCAGGTATTTGCCAGCCAGAAATACCATACCCAGATCCCTGCCCGGCAGGGCCACCTTTTTCTGGATATACATCATGGGGTTCTCTGCCTGGAAGGCGTGGATCTGGGTCTGCATGTCGCTGTCGGACAGCGCTGCGTCGATCACGCACATGCCGCGCGCCTTGGTGGAGTAGAGGGGTTTGAACACAGCGCTGCCGAATTCGTGCACCGTAGTCATGGCTGCTGCCACGTTCTCGGTGACTCGGGTCTCGGGCATGGGGATATCCGCGTTGCGCAGGGTGACCGTGCAGCTCAGGCGGTCGACCAGGCGCAGGATGTTCAGGGGGCGGCTGAAGATACGTACCCCGGCGTGTTCCGCCACCCGTAACAGTTCCAGGCGATCCAGAGTGTTGGGACTGTAGCTGGCGCTGATTTTTTTAATGATCAGGCCGTCGAGGCTGCACAGATCCGTGTCGCCGTGCAGCAGCCGTTTGCCGGCCAGGTCCAGTTCCACCTCGCCCATGTCGATGATCCGGCGGTAGCCGGTGCGGGATTCTACGGCATCGGCCAGGGTCTCTGTGGACCACTTGCAGGGGATGCCGATGATGCCAATTTTAAGCAATGAACAGCTCCTTTATAGGAAGTTGGAAATTAGCGGCCTGCTTCGGATCTGTCTCCAATACGCGTTCCAACAGGTAGCGGGCACGCAGCATCATGGCTCGGGCCAGGGACTTGTCGAGGATGAAACGGGTAGAGGTGGCGAAGGAACGGGCCAGTCCCAGGGCCAGGCGCAGCTCGAAGGTCTCGTCGCCGGCTTTTTTTGCATACTTGCGTGCGAAGCGGTAAAAGCTCTGCACCGTTTGCATGATGCGACGGCGCAAGGGTGCATCCAGTACCTGTAGGCGGTAATTGGAGACCATGAAAACCGAAACGTCCTGCACATAGTCCATGTAGCGGGAGCGGTGCAGGTCGATGAAGTTGATACGCTTGGCCAGTGGGTCGTAAATGATATTGTCGACGTTGAAATCGCCGTGGATATACACCGAGAACGGTGCCTTGAACCTAGTCTCATAGGCGCGGGTGCGCTTGAGCAGAGATTCAAAGCTGGCTATCTCCCGACCGCACACTTGGCTGTCACTCTGGCGGAACTCGGGGTGGATCTCGTAGACATCCGGCAGGCGCCTGGCCAGTTGGTCCATGTAGTTGGCGCTGATTTTCTTCTTACTGCGGGTTTCACGCCATACCGATTCCAGGGTGGCGCACAGACGTCCCATGGTTTTGTTGAGCAGTGGCTGGGATTCACGCAGCAGGACATGTTCAAAGGTCATGCCGGCCAGATGCTCAATCAGCAGCGAGGCGGACTGGCCGCGCTTGTGGTAGGAGAGGATCTTGGGCGCCAGTCCGGGGTAGATCTCGTGCCAGCTCTCTACCCCTTCCAGCTCTTCTTTCAGTTTGCGCTTTTTTCCATCCTTGAAAATGGCCACATACCCATCGTTCTTTTTCTTTGGATTGCTGATGCCCGAGATAGCGCTTCCAGAGCGGGTTTCAGCTACTGGTTTGATGGTCAGGCTGTTGAGGTTTTTTTCGGCCTCCAGGTGGCCGATGGATTCCATCAGATGGTAGTAACGGTCGATGTTGATAGGCTGGCCCAGATTGGCGGAGATGATGGCCTCACTGATATTGAGCAGTGCGTCGCCCATCTGCTCGATGCTGTGCGCCACAAACAGGGCGGCAATCAAATCTTCGGTATGTCGCTTTTTTTTCAGTAGTTTTGTGTTGTGTTTCAGTAGTTTGCGGTAGTCCTGGTCCAAGTGATGCTCGATCTGTCCAAGCTTCAGGGCCAAGCCGGTATCTTTGTTCTGGATGGCGGGTTGCACCATCTGCAGACCGAAGATGACCTGGTCGAGCAGCAGTGCGTAATCGGTTGGTCGCAGGCAGCTTTTCTTCTTCAGATAGGCCATGTGATGAATGCAGTCCCGGCACAATTCGGCGATACGTTCCAGATCGGTGGCGATGGACTCTGTGGCACGCAGGGTTTGAGTTTGGGTATCGTTGCCTTTGTGGCGCACGATCTGTCCCAAACAGCTGTTGTGGATGCGCATCTTGAGGTTATAGGCATAGCCGCTGCGATCGACAATGCGCTGTGCCTGGGGAGACGAGGAGGTATCTATGTAGGCATGCAGGTTACCAACCTGAGAACTGACCTCGGCGATCAGAAAATGCAGGTTGTCCCGGATGTTTTTGGAAAGGCGCATGCAGTGAGCTCTCAGTCCAGCGTTCCCAGGTAGACTTGTTTTCCGCTCTCCGGGTAATCCATCAGATAGCCGGTCAGTGCCTGTGGCAGGAGTTGGATATCCTGCAGTTCACCCAGTCCCTTCCATACAACATCCACCTGGTGCTTGTCGGGCCGGTGGCCGTTTCGTGGCTGGTAGTTTTCGGGTACGGCGCAGTCGAACAGAAATTCCACCCGCTGGCGGATGCTGGGTGGAGTGGTGTCGCGTGGTTTGAACCAGTCGGCCACATGCACCAGGTCACGTATCACAACCTCATCTGGTGCGCATAAACCGCTATAGCCGAGCACCGGAACTTGGTCCCCGCGTACTGTTTTTCAGCGGTGGATCTGCCCTGACCGGGGTCAGTCAGGTATTGAAGCAATATACCCATAATTCAACTCACCTGGTTACTCCATTTGATTCCGGCGGTAGTTCGGCAACACTGCGCAAAGCCTTTGATATGCCATCCATCGGTGACCTGCGAAGTCGTTTGATCGCCCTGGCCGATGACAGCGTGACCGGTAATCCTGAGATATATAGCCTCTTTGCCCATCGTTTTCCACAGGAAGCAAAGAATCGCGATCTGCTGCGTCAGTTGGACAATATGATCTTGGGTCGGGATCGGATGGTAGAACCTATCTCCAATCCCATGCGGCGCCTGATCCGCCACCAGCTCGGTTATTTTCGTGAGGCCATGCCCAAGCGTTTTGATTTGCGTGGCGCCAGTATCGGCAATCTGATCCTGGCCGGCGGCTATCTGAATAACCATCAGCATCTGGACCCGATTATTTTCCTCTTCTCAAAGCTGGTGGAGGTGCGCGGTACGGTGCGCGCGGTGGTCAACGATCATCTTCATTTGGGGGCGAAGCTGGAGGATGGCAGCCAGGTTATCGGTCAGCACCGATTGACCGGTAAGGAAGTGACGCCACTGACCTCACCCATAAAAAGGTTGTTTCTGTCCACTCGGCTGGACAAGGCGGTACCTGCCGAGGCAATCCTGCGCAAGAAGAATCGCAAGTTGATCCAGCGGTCGGAGCTGATCTGCTACCCGCCCGGGAGTTTCTACACCAGCCTGTTGGCCAATCTGCTGCCCCGTGGTGTGGGGCGGGCCATTGTCGAAACTGACTGTCCCAAGGTGTATATTCCCAACCTGGGGCAGGATCCTGAGCAGATCGGCATGACCTCTGATCGTATGGTGCAGGCTCTGCTGGCACAGTTGCGCGCCGATGTGCCTGATGCTTCTGACGATAACCGGTTGCTGAATTATGTGCTGATGGACGACCGCAAAGGGGCGTACCCATCTTCTTTGTCCAATGGATTGATGAAGGAGTTGAGGGTGCAGGTTGTGCAGACGCCGCTGGTCAGCAAGCGTAGCGCACCCTATTACGATGCAGAGCTGCTGGTGGCAGCGCTGTTGTCAATGACCTGATGAGTTTACTGCCTGGTACCGCAGGGAACGACTTGGCAGGATTTTTTTATACTAATTGGCATTTGTTGTCCTCAGATCAACGCGGTGAGAGATGAATTGAGTTAGATTACTCCGATTGGCAAGATAACGATGAAAACAAAAATGGATGAGATAAAAGCATTTTTTGATGCGCTTAATTTTAATATCGAAAATGGGGAGCTGTTTGTTCGCATCCTGTTTCAGGTGGTGCTATTGGTTGGATCCGCCGTGTTTTCAGGATCAGAAACGGCATTATTTTCTCTCAGCCGCATAGATCTGCAAAAGCTTCGGCAATCGCGCCACAGCGATTCTGAGAGTATTCACGCGATGCTGGATGAGCCGCGTCGTTTGATCATCTCGATCCTGTGTGGCAATGAACTGGTCAACATTGCCTCGGCCGTGAATATGACGGCAATTCTGCTGCTGCTTTACAGCGAACAGGATGTGGGCTGGATGAACATAGTGATCATGGTGCCTCTGCTGTTGTTGATTGGTGAGGTGACCCCAAAGACTATTGCAGTCAGTTATCCCATCAAATTTGTCACCCGTATCACCGCACGGATTCTGCCGCGCTGGATGGTTTTCATAACACCCTTGCGTGAGGCTGTGCGTGTGGTCGCTGACTGGATCACCACCCTGGTGGTGGGGGATGCCGTTGACAGGGAAAATATCCTGCAGCCCGATGAACTCAGAACCCTTCTGGAGGAGGGCGAGCAGACCGGTATTATCGATGCGACAGAAAGGGTGCTGATCGATAACGTATTGGAGGCATCGGAAACGGATATTTCGCGCATCATGACACCGGGCCCCCGCATATGCTTTCTTGATGCGGACCTTCCTGTTCCAGAATTGATCGAGCAGTTCCGTAGCTATCGTCATCCCCGCATACCTGTCTACCAGGGGCACTGGGACAATGTGATCGGTTTTATCCATTCCGAAGATATATTGAAACTCGTCAGAGGCGGGGATGATCTCTCCATGGTTACTCTGGATATGATCCTGAAGCCGGCACATTATGTGCCGCCCACCAAGAAGGTGGATGAGATGTTCGATTATTTCCAGATGCACAATACGCGTGTTGCCATCATTCTGGGTGAATATGGTGAGGTGTTGGGCATTGTCACCATGAAGGATGTACTGACTTTCATATTCGGAGAAATTTCCGGAACGATGGAGGGGCAGGAGTATTACAAGGAGGATGATGAGAACAGCTATGTCGTACCCGGCGATATGCGCCTGACAGATTTTTATAACCTCTCCAATTTTGCTATTGAAGATGCAGTGATGTCCACTATCGGCGGCGTTGCCTTCCGTTTATTTGACAGATTGCCCGAACCGGGTGAGCAGGTAACTCATGAGGGATTTCGCTTCATCGTCAAGCAACGGAGCGGGTTGAGGATCAGCGAACTCCAGGTTCAGAAAATATCCGCATCGAATAAACAGCAGATTGATACGGCTGATGACGATACTGCAGTCGGCACCGAGACTGAATCGGAGTCGGATAGTGAAGGCACCGATAAAAAGGCATCGCCTGAGATGATATCTGATGGGAAGGTATCTGATAAAATGGCCTCTGACAAGGTGTCTGACGACACACGGCCGCTGGGAGAGAAGTGATGGACTGGGCTGTTGAACTCTTTCTGATTATCGCCTTTCTGTTGCTGAAGGGGTTTTTCTCCGGTTCCGAAATTGCCATGGTCAATTCGGATAAGGTCAAGTTGCGGCATCAGGCAAAGATGGGCAATCGTGGTGCTGCGTTGGTACTTAAATTGTTTCGCACGCCAGACGTCATTCTGGGAACCACCCTGGTGGGAACCAATTTGGCTACAGTCACCATATCCACCTTGGGCGCGCTGATTTTTATCGATCTGTTTGGCTCGGTGGGTGATCTGATATCAATTATCGTGCTTACCCCTGTGCTGCTGATTCTGGGAGAAGTTGTCCCCAAGAGCATCTTCCAGCAGAAAGCGGATACGATTTCCGGTCGGCTTATCTATGCCCTGCGTTTTTTCTCTTATCTTTTCTATCCAGTGATCTTCATCTTCAGTCGGATAGCACGTTTTATCACCCGTATTGTGGGGAATGGGAGCATTCCGCAGAATATGTTCATCACCCGCGAGGAGCTGCGGGTGCTGCTGGATGTATCGGACTCTGCTGCCAACCCCTCGACGATTGATCGCAAACGTATTCGACGGATCATTCGTTTTGGCGATACCACGGTGGGTGAGGCGATGATTCCTTTGGCGGATGTGGTCGGCTTGAATGAGGCCCGTTCCATGAAGGAGACGACGCGCCTGGTGATGAAATACGGTTTTAACCGCTTGCCTGTCTATCGGGGTAATATTACCAATATCAAGAAAGTCCTGACCCTGAATTCATGGGATTTGATGGACCCGGACATCATGGAGAAGTCTGTCGCTGACTATATGAAACCGGTGCTGTTTCTTTCGCCAAAGCAGACGATTGATCGGGCGCTTCCCCAGTTGCAGGCCCGTGAAGATCACATGGCGGTAGTGGTGGATGAGTTTGGCTCTGCGGTGGGGATTCTCACCATGGAAGATGTTTTTGAAGAGGTCGTGGGCGAGATCGATGTGGGATATGACTTTGATGAGTATCATCCAAAGAAGCGGGCCTATATCGAACATGAGAATGAAAATAGCCACCTGATGAGCGGCAGAATGCCCATCTCCGAGGTCAATGATACCCTGTATGTACACTTTCCTGTGGAGGAAGCACATACTATTGGGGGATTGATCATCAGTCGCCTGCGCCACATCCCCTCTCCAGGTGACGCCGTCGAAGAGCAGGGTTATCGCCTGAGCGTGTTGGAGGCGGATGAGCGCTCGGTCATTAAGGTAAGGGTGGAACGGCTGTTGTAGATAGAAGAAAAAAGTGTGCACTGCTTGAATCAGTACGGTATTTGATACGCTAAGGAGAATCTTATGACCGCTGAATCTATTATGAGCTTTCGGCTGGTGAAGTTGAAGCCGACGGATAAGGTGTGTGACGCGTTACGGGTGATGCATGCCCAGCAGATCCGTAACCTGCCGGTGGTGGATGAAAACGATCAGTTCGTGGGGCTGTTCGGAATTCGTCGCCTGACCCGGTTACTGCTGCCCAAAGCGGCACAGATGAATCTTGGATTGCAGGATCTGAGTTTCATGCCGGATGAGATGGGCGAGATGTCGGAACGGATAAAGGAGGTGAGTCAGCGCCCGGTCTCTGATTTCCTGGAGAAAAAGAAACGCCTGATGTTCTGCAAGCCCAGCACTGGCTTTCCTGAGGTGCTGGAACTGCTGGATCAGAGTCCGGACACCAGCCTGCCGGTGATTGTTCTCAAAGGGAAAAAGAAGAAGCTGGTGGGGATGGTTTCGGCCTGGGATGTGGTGGAGAAGCTGCTGGTGTACATGTGTGAAATGGAAACCGCTTCTGCCGTGGGGGCTGATGACCCGGAGCCTGGCGAGAGCGAAGAAGAGGAGGCGTCCTGATTATGCATGGCGAGACAACAACCCTCTCTCACGTAATTTTCGGCTGGGACCCGCTACTGGTCTCCACTATCCTGTTTGTCGCCACCTACGCGGTGATTGTCAGTGAGAAGATCAACCGCGCTATCGTGGCTGGTCTCGGGGCGGGACTGATGATAACCCTGGGTGTGCTCAATCAGGAGCAGGCGATCGCCGGGGTGGACTTCAATACCCTGGGGCTGCTCACCGGGATGATGGTGATCGTCGCCATTACCCGGCGCTGCGGTGTGTTTCAGTTTGTTGCGGTCTGGTCGGCCAAGAAGGTGGAGGCGCGGCCTTGGGGCATTCTGCTCATGCTGTCTCTGGTTACGGCGGTTCTTTCGGCATTGCTGGATAATGTAACCACGGTTTTGCTGATCGCTCCGGTGACTCTGCTCATTACCGAGGAGCTGAAGGTCAATCCCTATCCCTATCTGTTCAGCGAAATCTTCGCCTCTAATATCGGCGGTACCGCGACCCTGATCGGTGATCCGCCCAACATCATGATCGGTTCGGCTGTAGGGTTGTCGTTCAACGATTTTCTGCTCAATACCGCGCCGATCACTCCCGTTATCATGTTGGTGACGCTGCTGGTGATTTACTTTTTTTGAGGTAGAAGTCTGGAGACGAGCGATGAGGCCCGGCAGCGGGTAATGCAGTTTCAGGAACGGGATGCGATCGCAGACGTGAGGCTGCTCAAGCAGTCGCTGTCGGTACTGTCCCTGGTGATCATCGGTTTTGTTTTTGCCCGCCCGCTGCACCTGGAACCGGCTACTATTGCCATGTTCGGGGCCGGTCTGCTGTTGCTGCTGAACAACATTGGCGAGGATGCTGAGGATCAGACTGAAGACGTACATCACTCCTTCGCCGAAGTGGAATGGGTGACCATCTTCTTTTTTGTCGGCCTGTTCATCGTGGTGAGTGGCATCGAACATGCGGGCCTGCTGCAGATGCTGGGTGACTGGGTGATAGGTCTGACCGGGGGCGATATGGCAGTGACCGCGATCGCCATCCTTTGGGTCTCCGCCGTTGCCTCGGCGGTGGTGGACAATATCCCCTTCGTCGCCACTATGATCCCAATGATTGAATCCATGGCCCCTACCTTTGGTGGTGCGGAGAACCTGATGCCGATCTGGTGGTCGCTGGCGTTGGGCGCCTGTCTCGGGGGAAATGGTTCCCTGATCGGGGCCAGTGCCAATTTGATCGTGGCTGGCTTCGCCGAACGTGCGGGCCATCGCATCGGCTTTCTCTCCTTTATGATGGCAGCCTTCCCACTGATGCTGTTGAGCATTGTGATCGCAACAGTTTATGTCTATTTGCGCTATCTTTGAGTGAACGGCGGCCCAGAGCCGACAGAGGATTCCCCATGCTGGTTAAAGACTGCATCATCGAGACCGGAGTCATTCGAAGTGGCATGCTGGTTCGCGAGGTATTTTCCGAGTGTGGCAGGACGCATGTTCAGGCCCTGCCTTGTGTCAACGAGAAAGGGAAGATAACCGGCCGGCTCACTCTAAAAAACATCATGAAATTCTCCTGCCTGCCGGAATACATGGTGGAGTTGGCGCCGTTACTGGGAGGCTTTCTTTCCTGCGTGGACAATGCGGAGGAAAAGATCAACCAGGTGCTATGCAGCCAAGTGGATTCCTATGTGCGCAAGGCAGGCGTTTTTACCCGCTCTGATGCACCGGCGATCAAGGCTCTGGCGATGATGGAGAAGAACGATACCAGCTACCTTTTCGTGGTGGACGAAGGGGAGTACCGCGGGATCATCACTATTCAGGGGATTGCGGCAAAGATGTCGGAGATCGTGGTCTGCGCGGTTGACCGAGGTGGCTGAAAGCGCGCCGGCGAGTAGTGTTGGCGGTATGCCGAATAATTACAAAATTGATGATGGAGAAGAGAATTGCCTAACAAATCACACAAACATCCCATTCTTGTCCCTGTGGACTTTTCCCATCATTCGGAAGCTGCCTTGATCAAGGCCTGTGAAATGGCTCAGTGCATGAAATTGCCGATCATTGTCCTCCACGTGGTTCATGATCCGGGTGACATGCCTGGTTATTACGCCGGCATCAATAAGAAAAACAGTCTTGTCAGAATAGAAGACCTGGCCCTGGATATGTTTGATGACTTCATGAAGGCGGTTAAAAAGCGGCACCCGAAAACAGGCGCACTGCGCAAGGCCAAGACCATGCTCGTGGTGGGGCTGCCGGTGACGAAAATCCTTCAGGTTAGCGAAAAACTGAATGCCTCAATGGTTGTGATGGGGAGCCAGGGCCGTACCGGCCTGGATCACATGCTATTGGGTTCAAAAGCAGAGCAGGTGGTACGGTTGTCACCGGTACCTGTAACCATCGTCAAATAATAACCCACCGAGGTGTACAACATGTATACAAAAAGCAGACTCTGGTTTGAGGCTTATTTAACAAGAGGGACGCTGGTTTTGCTCGCAGGGCTGGCGGCTGCATTCATGGTCTACCCGGTATTCGCCGCCTCAGGCGCTGCAGCAGAGATGAAATGGGGCACCATGGGCATGCAGCTGTTCGGTGGGCTGGCGCTCTTTTTGTTTGGCATGGAGCAGATGTCGGATTCTCTCAAGGCGGTCGCCGGCGAGCGCATGAAATTGATCCTGGCCAAGTTGACCACCAATCGCTTCATGGGTGCCACGACGGGCGCGTTCGTGACCGCGATCATTCAATCCTCTTCCGTTACCACTGTCCTGGTGGTTGGATTTATCACCGCGGGTCTGATGTCCATGTCGCAATCTGTCGGGGTGATCATGGGCGCCAATATTGGCACCACGATCACGGCGCAGATTGTCGCCTTCAAAGTGACCAAGGCCGCTTTGCTGATGGTCGGCGTCGGATTCAGCATGCTGTTCATCTCCAAACAGGACAAAATAAAACAGTACCTGATTACCCCCGAGCCTCAGCCATGCTGAGGAGGCGTTGTGGCATGGGTGGTGTGCGCACTGCAGCGTAGCCGAGGCGCGAAATCATCTC
>JAMJIN010000283.1:0-3212 GCA_036784775.1 Chromatiales bacterium
ATAGTGCATATTTTTTATTTCTCCCTGTCTTTTATACGGTGGAATGGTTGTTAGCACCGGAATTTATGCAACTACCGGGTTATTCCAACAGGAAGCATACGCCCTCGCCACGGTGTGGAAGATGAACATCCTAAATGAGACGGTCTGCCAAGCACAGAGTCTGCGTTACATAACCTTTGTTTCCGGTGTGTCAGCATGACCGCAGGCCGCTATCGCCACCAGATCACGCTCCAGGTGAAATCAGCCACTCGTGATGCGATCGGTGGAGAGGTTGAAGTATGGACTGATTTTGTAAATCGGTATGCGGCAGTCGAACCCCTGAACGGACGTGAATATTTCACTGCAAAACAAGAGCTGAACGATGTCACGTTACGGATCAGACTGCGCTTTGATCAGCAGTTGTCGACACTCAGTCCGGTAAACCACCGGGGCGTGTGGGGTGTTCGCATATTTGATATTGAATCTGTCATTAATCACAACGAGGCCGACCGAGAAATCATCCTTATGTGTCGGGAATCGATATGAACGGCGTTGATTTTGAGTTAGCGGGCTTTGATCAAGTAAATAAGCTGTTCAAAACGCTCCCGGCAAAGTTGGAAAAGCGCGTGTTAATGGGTGCGCTGCGTGCTGCGGGGCGCGTCATCATAAAAGATGCCAGGACTCGTATTCCTGATCGGTCCGGTCGTTTGTCAAAGGCTTTGGGGACTAAGACAGCGAGTAAAAGGCAGGGTGCTACATTGCAGGTTGGCGTTATAGACCGAGGTAAAGGCGCAGATGCATTCTATGCCCACCTGGTCGAGTTTGGCACTAAGGCGCACACCATTCCCTACAGGAAAAAGAGCGGCAAGCTCAGTCGTAATAAAAAAGCACTGAGTTTTGGTGGCAAGACCGTGGAGCGCGTAGCGCATCCAGGATCGAAGGCGCATCCGTTTTTGCGCCCGGCGTTCGATGCCACGCACGAAGCTGCTACCAATAAATTTGCCGAGCAGTTGCACCGTGGGTTGATCAGGGAACTGAAAAAAAGATGATCGATCAGGCTGTCTATACCCGACTAACCGGGCATGTAGGTGTTGCTGCGTTGGTTGGTGCTCGGGTCTACCCGATCATTCTCCCGCAGGGCGAAACCGGGGATTCGATTGTTTATCGTCGTATATCCACGCAACCGGTCTCCGCGCTGAATGACGACACGGATCTCGAAAGCGCTCGCTATCAGTTCACGTGTTACGCGAGAACCTCGATGGCGGCACAGGCAATCAATGCGCAGGTCAGAGCCGCGTGGCAGAGATACAACGGTATAGTATCCACTGTCGTGATTGAAGATGCAGAAATGGAAACTGAGTTTGATGATTTTGAATCGGACCCAGGCCGTTATCAATCTATTATCGATTTCACCATCAGCTACAGGAAATGACACTGTGATTCGCATGACGCATCCTAAAAACCGTGTTCCGGTCTACGTACTTCCGACTCAAGTGGAAAATATGAAGCAGTCGGGGTGGGAGGTCTCAGATAAAAAAGAAACGCTAAATCCCCCTGGTGGGGATTATGTGGACCCTGGGCAAGATGGCGACTCTGATTCTACGTCGCCTGTGGATGTTCCGGATCCCCCGGATGCTACTGAGACCAGGGTCGATCCCCCGGATGCGACTGAGACCAGAGTCGATCCTGGTGTCGATGAGGATGTTTTCTTGACTGATCAATCGATCGAGTCGCCGGGCGGACTTGACGTTTCTCCGTTCGACCGCCCCCTTTCTCCCTTCAGTGATGATTGAGAGATGCGCGGTGCCTCGTCTGACGTTGCGCTCAATATCAACGACAGCGTATGGCGCTATGGTCATAGTGATGTACGAACAGTAAGTCAAAACTACAGAGGATAAACAAAGTGACGATCATTAAAGGCCGTAAAGGTATCGTTAAAATCGGCGAACATACGGTCGCTGAGATCAATGGATTCTCATTTGAGCAGACCGCTGACACAATAGAGGTGAGCAACCTCAATGATATTGCAAAGCGATTCGTATCCGATACTACAAGTTGGTCAGGGTCGATGGATTGTCACCTGGACCAATTTGATGTTTCCGGGCAGGAGGCTATGACGGTGGGTTCGGTAGTTGATGTGCATTTTCTCCCAGGTGGTGCAGGCGACGGCAAAGGTATCGGCTCACCAGTGACGTACGACTATCACGGTTCTGCGATTGTCACCAGCCTCAGTAACACATCAGGTAAGGGTCAGACGGTAACCGTTTCCTACTCGCTTCAGGGTACGGGACTTCTTACAAAAACAAGGATGTAAATGATGAATATCATCAACAATGCAACCGCACACTATCGAACTCGTCTGGAAAACATGCCCCGTATCGAAGTGCCTGAGTGGGGCGATGAGACGGGGCCTGCTATCATTTACGCTAAACCGCTGACGCCTGCTACCAATGCTCGTATTCTACGCATCAATCGCGAAGAGGGGTTGGATTACGCAACAGCGGAGGCGTTGATCGTTCGTGTAGTGGATGAGCATGGCGAGCCGTTGTTCAACTCAAAAAATCGTACAGAGTTGGTAGAAATGGTCGACAGCGACGTGGTTGATCGGGTGCTCAGTAAGATGAGTCCGGCCGATGAAAGCGCCGTTGAGGACGCGGAAAAAAACTCCTAGAGGACCGCTATCTTTATCAGCTGTTCGAGTTGGCAGAAACCCTCCATCAGCCCGTGGCTTGGGTAATGGATAATGTCACGCTCGATGAGATAGCAGCCTGGTCCGCATACTTCAGGATTAAAAAAGATGGCAAAGATAGGCAGTCTGTCACTTGATTTGATCGCCAATACCGGGCGGTTTCAAAATGATCTGGGTAAAGCCGCCAGAGCGTCAAACACATTTGAGCGGAAACTGAAGCGCTCGATGAAAAACGCCGACCGGCATTTTAAGTCAGGCACCGCAGCAGTTGCCAAGTTGTCGGCGGCTGTGTTGGCGCTCGCAGGCGTCGCCGGAATGGGGGCGTTGATTAAATCCCAGGGTGACGTGGCGGATGCTGCTGCGAAAGCTGCAGACAAGATCGGCATCGAGCAGGAGGCATTGATGGGGCTGCATCATGCGGCAGAGCAGAACGGAGGCTCTATCAATATGATGAATGAAGCGCTCACCAAAGCCACCAAGCGTTTGGGTGAGTTCAATGCCACGGGGGGTGGCGCGGCGGCCACGTGGCTGGAAAATTCCAGCC
>JAMJIN010000395.1:0-1205 GCA_036784775.1 Chromatiales bacterium
TTGTACTAACGAGTTCACAAATCATGTGCAGTTTTGGCATCAGTTTGTAGACTATGAGCTCATGGAGTCATAGATCAAGTAAACTCATGCATCTGGGTTTATGCTATGTGTTCATTAAATCTTCATCAATTTGGCTAAGAAACGTGTAAATTGTAATGGACGTTACTCTTTTTCATATAAAAGAAATGTCTGCAAGCAGATGGTCCTGTCTCCCTGCTAGCTGTAAATATACTCCTTAACACAGAGACCTTAACTAGCCTTGACTGGGAAACTGAATGACCCATTGCTAGCATAGATTACTAAAACAATATTTTCTTAACTTTGCAGAGAAAGTCACCTTGAAGATCAGGAATCGCAGGGCTTAAATTTGCGAGCTGTGGCTCGCCAATGGCAATGCCAATGCCATGGCGTCCAAATATCGTCCTGGCGAGTGTTTTTTTAATAGTGGGCGCCAGCTGGCGAATACATTTTGAAAGTTGTATTATTTCAAAAACTGGTGGATCTCAAAATTTGCAACATTGGGTAGGTTACACAAATCATTCAAAGACAAAGGAAACAGTTAGCAGCCGATGTAAAACCGGTCTCTGTGGACGGAAGCATCGTTGTTTTGACTGTGCCCTCAGCTCCTGCATTCTTCCCTTGTTTACTTTTTTCACTCCCGCAATTTTTTTCACCCAGTTAATTCTGCAAACTTGGACTTTCTCTTGTTAGTTTTCCTCATCGCCATAGTCTATGTTATATTATAGACTGGATTGGCTGGTGTTACGCACACACTATGCATCTTAGTATCTGGTAATTAATAGATGAAACCTGCTATCCCGGCCAATTGGCCCACACATTTTATTATTGGCTCCTAATTTTTAAAGTTCAGGGGCCAGCTGGCCCTAAAATTTCAGGTGAATTTTAAGCCCTGGGAATGTGTTGGCTCACATGGATTGTGTTAGCTACCAGGATGGAACAAAACATGCAGTCATGCACACTGCAGAGGTGCAAAATTAAATAATTCCGACTAACAAGATTATCATGCTGGAAATGAAATAAAGTGAGGGGGGTGTGAGAAGGAGGTATCTCCCCTCCCACAATACAATTTTTAATGAAGGTCTCAAGGACAAGGGAGCAATGTTATGCATTCTGTTTCAAAATCGAGGAGAGTACACGAACCGGAAGAAGCAGGATATGTGAATAATTGGCAGAAAAGTCGGAGG
>JAMJIN010000396.1:0-1753 GCA_036784775.1 Chromatiales bacterium
GGCTCCCTACATCTTCCCGATTTCTTTCTCGATGTCACTCTTTGTCGCTGGCTGTTTCTTCTGACTCGCTATTTGCAGCTATTTCATCCGGTTACCGCTGTTCGCCAATTATGTTCGGGTTTTTACCGCCATATACATCCATCCACTGCTGTGGAATGAAACCAAGGAAAAAGACCCCAGTCGGATCGATCAGGTATGGTTCTCAGGCGTGCATGCGGACGTGGGCGGCGGTTATCCCATGGACAACCTCTCCCTGGTGCCCTTGGACTGGATGATTTCCAAGGTCGAGAGCTTCGACGATCCAGCGGACAACCTGCAGTTCATCCAGGCAAAACGCAAGGAGATCTCTCAACATGCTGACTGGCATGGCGTGCAGCACGATTCACGTGCAGGAGCCGGCGCCTATTATCGTTACAAACCCCGTCATATCGATCATCTGTGTAATGATCAGGAAAATGGCGTGGAGATCAAAAGGCCGAAGATTCATCGCAGCGTACTGGAGAGAATCAGGCGGGATGTAGTGCCCTATGTACCCACAGGATTGCCTGCGAACTACGAAGTGGTCTCAACGCGGCCCCAGGCACCTGAGTACGAGAAACCGCAGGAGGCTCTGGCCAGGGCCGAGGCCATGAACCCCGCCCTGGACGTAATCTTCTGGCGGCGTTGGCTCTATGGATTGCTGTTGGTCACAACAGCGCTGTTCCTGGGCTCCCGTTTCTATCTGGATTGGACACCCGACGGAAGCTGCGTGGGTAGCGCCTGTGCCATTGACCCCATCCTGGTTTTCGCCAAGGATGCCCTGCCGGATTCACTGGGCGGATGGTTTGACGCCTGGAGGCAGAACCCCATATGGCTGTGGAGTATCCTTGCCGCTTTCGCTCTCTTTACCTGGCTTAAGGCAATAGCCTGGCACTCGACTCAGGCACATGCCGGGGCGGCTTGGGCAGTATTGAAAGGCAAAGCCGAGGTAGTGAAATCCACAGTCGGTTCAGCTGCCCAGGAGAAGAGTGTAGATGGCGGTAAAAACCCGAACATAATTGGCGAACAGCGGTAACCGGATGAAATAGCTGCAAATAGCGAGTCAGAAGAAACAGCCAGCGACAAAGAGTGACATCGAGAAAGAAATCGGGAAGATGTAGGGAGCCGTTGAGAAGGTGTGGTACCGGGTGTATCGACCTCGACAGTCCCCCGATACCGCACCTCAAGAGCCGTGCAAAGCACGAGCCTGATAAGTATTTACTTGATTAGCACGAATGTTCAGCAAGCCGCAGCCATGTCTCGGGACGTGGTGAAGTCGTTGCAGCAGCCCGAAGCAAACGAGGTAGCATGGCTCTGAGGTCGAAGCGGCGGTTGAATCGGTACTGATACTCGGCCAAGTATCTGTGGGCATATTTCTTTGTTAGCGGCTGAGTAAAACCGCGCATAGATGGCGAAGGCCGCCTCGCTGCGTCGATACATCCTCCGTCAGAACGTCACATCCTCGTCCACGTCAAAGACTGTCACCCGATCCTCTTGCATCAGCTCCTGCAGTTGCAACCCGTATCGACTCCAGAACACCTCACGTAGCTCATCAATAAATTCATAAACAGCCAATGCTTCACGTGCAGTCCAGTAACTTCTCAAAAACCCGTGGCAAGCAGTAAATAATTACAAAAAGCACTTGACAGGGTTTTGGGGCAAAAAACTAAAAATCCTGTCATGGTACAACTCTGGTTTGGAAACTGTCATGGCTGATCTTGTAGCGCGCACTATG
>JAMJIN010000397.1:0-1750 GCA_036784775.1 Chromatiales bacterium
TCGTACTTTGTACTGAACACTACGCCGTTCTTCACTGATTCAATAACCTCATAGTTCACGTGAGATTCCTGGCTGCGACTTAAGTCAAAGATAACATTTCTTTGACCTTCCAACGCGTACTTTACGTCTGCGCTCTTTCCATTCTCATAGCGCAACGTATCACCTTGTGTTAACAAATACTTTGTGATAAACGTTTTACCACTGTTCCCTTTCTCGTCTACATACCATAACACTTTGCGATCATCTGGTGTTTTCTTGAGGTATTCGATTAACTTTAGCTGCCATAGCCTCCAGTTAATGTTCACGTACTCTGCCTTTAAGTCGAGAATGTTCTTTTCTTGAATGAATTCTCGCACCGTCTTCTCGATCATCTTTTCGTACTTGAAATAGCAAACAACGTCATCGCTTGCTGCTATAGTGACCACTGACACACCTTTTAGTCTTAAGGTTATCAATTTGTGGATTGTCTCCGTTGCTTGCGCCTCGCAACCTTTTGCCGAAATCTCTGGAATCATGGTTCCCTTTTCTATTGCTACAACTCCATCCTTCCTGCAATACTTGTCGTTTTCGAGCTCTGTTTCACGGGCTGCCTCGATGTGAGCACGCATTCCAATTAATTTCTTCAACGCATTGATATGTGTCTCAGGCGCGAACACCTGAACGCCGCAATTAACAGTCCGAACGGCATACTTGGGCCGGCGTCTCCTTCTTGTGACCGTTTTCCCACGTCTCCGCTTATAAAAAGCTCTCTTGAATTTTCTCCTCCTGAATACCGGTTTCCTACGTCTGCGGATGACCCTCCTACGTCTTGTATACACCATAATGAAGTGCCAGATATTTTATGCGGCGCCTTATATAGGCGCGATACTGTTGAGGTGCTTTTAATTATACCGCGTCATTAATATAACGGATTTGCGCGCGAATCGAGTTACGCGGTACCGCGCATAGCGTTGTCCCACTAAGGAACAGCTGCCGGAAGTGTATTTTTGTTGAGGCGGTGCGGGTGGTTAACGGTCGTCTTATTATATAGGTACCGTTACCTACCTGCTTCTCGAGTTGGCTCAGAGTGGTCATCATCTCGGCGTCCTGGTCGCTGGTTGTCTTGGTGATGGTGGTGGCGACCATTTCTACGTCTCTGCTGGTGCTGTTCGTGAAGGGTTTCGAAGTCGTCTGTGAAGCGGAGAGCGGTTGTATGACTCGATCACTCCGAGTCGGGCTTATATAGCCCTCTCCCCGACTGTGGCTCGCTTTCTTATCGTCGCCCCTTGGTCGAGCGCGTGACGCCGATGCTGATGCTGCATGTCTGGTATCTGCGTCCGACCCTTGGTCGATCGCGTGATGCGGCCGCTGGATGTATGCCATCTGGCTGTACTCTGGTGCCAGGTGTTGGTAAGCTGACAGATGCCGGCCGCTTATCTGTTTTCTGATTAGTGTGGTATTGTTCCGAGGCTGACGTAGGTTCTAGCATGCTCTATATAAGACGTCTGGGTTCGTCGTGTCGTCATACCAACCACCATTGCCGTCGACGCCGTTAGTAGTTCTTCCATTCCACACACGCACAATGTCTGTATTCGGCTTGCGCGATTGCATGGAGTTCGTCGTCGTCGCGGAACTCCTGCAGGCGGTACCTCTATTGCAGGGTATTGTGTGAGTATTTCTTTTATTTATTTATTTATTTATTTATTTCTATTTTGTTACTTTCATAGCTCTCCATAGCTCATACCTGTTTTAACTTATGCCTTTGCATATT
>JAMJIN010000045.1:0-23147 GCA_036784775.1 Chromatiales bacterium
ACTGTCGAGGTCGATACACCCGGTACCACACCTTCTCAACGGCTCCCTACATCTTCCCGATTTCTTTCTCGATGTCACTCTTTGTCGCTGGCTGTTTCTTCTGACTCGCTATTTGCAGCTATTTCATCCGGTTACCGCTGTTCGCCAATTATGTTCGGGTTTTTACCGCCATCTACAGGTGGGTGTGGTGAGGGTTGTTTGTAGCAGACGCCCTCGGCAGCCGCCCTTCTGGAGAGACTACTGAGATGCTGCTGCTTGTTATCTATATTTCTATCGCCTTGGGATTCTCCTTTTTCTGTTCGGTTGCAGAGGCGGTGATTCTCAGTGTCACCACGCCCTATATTGCGCTGCTGGAGCAGGAGGGCAAAGCTTCCGGTACTATGCTGCGCAGACTCAAGGAGGATATCAACACGCCTTTGGCGGCGATCCTGACACTGAACACAACGGCACATACCATTGGCGCTGCCGGGGCGGGCGCCCAGGCGGCTGTGGTGTTTGGCAATGCCTATGTGGGTGTGGCCTCCGCAGTTTTGACGTTGTTGATTCTGGTGTTCTCCGAGATCGTGCCCAAGACACTTGGTGCCCATTACTGGCGGCAATTGGCGCCGCTGACCGCCCATGGGCTTAAATATCTGATATTCATACTCTACCCGTTCGTCAAGATGGCGGAGTGGTTGACCGGAAGAATAGCCACTGAGCCCACCCTGCGGGGATTCAGTCGTGAAGAGTTCGCTGTCATGGCCGACCTCGGGGCCGAAGAGGGACAGCTGGGACAGAAGGAGTCGTTGATACTGAAGAATCTGTTCCTGTTCCGGGATATGCAGGCAACGGATGTGATGACGCCACGCTCTGTGGTGTTTGCTTTAGATGAAACGATGAGCGTAGAGGACTTTTTTCTCAAGCATGACGGCGTTCGATTTTCCCGTATCCCCCTATATGAGAGAGATCGGGAGCATATTAGCGGTTTTGTCCTGCGTAGTGATTTGTTGTTGGCCCGGTCCAGGGGGAATTCCGAAAACAGGTTGGCCAACTATTGCCGTGAACTGCCGGTACTGCCCGATTCGACATCGCTGCTCCATGCCTTCGATAAGTTGCTCGACCAGCGTGCGCATATTCTGTTGATCGTGGATGAATATGGCGGCATGGAGGGCGTTCTCACCCTGGAGGATATTCTCGAAACCCTGCTTGGAATGGAGATCGTCGATGAAGGGGACAAGAATATCGATATGCGCAAACTCGCACGCCGGCTCTGGAAGCGGCGTGCAAAAGCGATGGGGCTGGATATTACTTAATCCCTGAATGCTTTAATTCAGACTGTTCTGCAATTGCCTGGCCGTCTCTTCAGCGTGCTTTTTGACATCGCGAACAACCCCATCGCTCTGCATGGTTACCGCAGCATTGATGGCATTTTTCAACGCTGAAGGGCGCACAGTCTCCCCGTTCAGGGTCACCTCATAGGGTAGCGTCGCATAAGATGAGAAGGGGTCGCTGAGTCCCATGGCGTTATCTTCGACCGCATCGTATTTGTAGTAACACGCGGACTTTGTGAGCCCATCTGCAGATTCAGTCTGGATATTTACCACTGCATATTCAGGTCGTTTGAATTTGTGTTCTCCCTCGTTCCAGATGACATCCTCTTGTGAATAGAGCAGTGAGGAGGAGAGGTCCTTGCAGAATGTTACACGCACGTCCTCCTGTGAACCGGAACAGCCGGTAATTGCCAAGGTTGTTATGAATAAGGCTGCTGTGGGCCAGAAGATAAATGGAACGGTGATTTTCATTGCAGCTCCTCTTGAATTGGGGTGATGGCCTCTCTAAATGTGACAAACGTAGGGTGTGCCGTGCGCACCATGATTGCTTATTATGGTGCGCACGGCACACCCTACCAGATGAATTAAACGCCGCACATCATCTTTTCAGGATGGTTTGAACTCCGGAATTTGAGTTAACAAAGTGCGTGGTGAGGCGAATTACGGAGATAGTGAATAAGGTATTCTCAGGTTCTCTCTGGGATAAAAGCGAAGGCCCCACAAATTTTGCAGGGCCAGATTGTTTCAGTTTTCTCTGTTCAGACTCTTCGGCCCCGGGCAAAAGAAAGTCCAGCCAGCGCAATACCCATCAATACGAGTGTGGCAGGTTCCGGTACTCCCACGCCGCCGCGGCCAAAGAGTATGATGTTGGAAATTTCATGGTATGAACCATCGTAGTTCCAATCGTAATCAAGTACGCCGTCCTCCAGGAGATAGGCGGACCATTTGATGGATCTGTCGTTATTTGGGCCAGTGGCACCATCCTTCAGGACGGCGACCAGATCCTCATGGTCATTCCAAATGTTGGCGACCAGAGAAAAATCGCCGTCCAGGCCGGTGAAGTCCCCACTCCAGTAGGTGGTGTCGACAGGGTCACCAGGCTCCACCTTGTCCAACTTCGTCCAGTCATCGAAGCCAAAAAACAGGCCGTCGTTCAGTTTGTCGGCGCTTGCGGCACCCCCATCGCCATTGGCGCAGTCAGCAGCCGGGGTGACCCCTCCAAGATTGCAGGGGGTGGCATTGATCAAGCTGCTGAAGCTGATTCCCGCCAAAGCAATTAAGCCAATTAATAAACGTTTCATAAGCACGCTCTCCGTATGTTGTTTTGATTACGCTGCTTATTAACTCGCTATTCTTGTGCCATAGAGGATTTTTTCTCTTTGATTCAGTAATTAAGGTCCTGTTGGTGGAGCGTTTAGCCCTTTTGTTACGGAAAAAATAATCGCGCGAAAATGTGAACCACGTCACAAATGCCTGTTTTTCCGAGAAGAATTTCTTAATGGGAGGGTGTTGGTTTTTACCTTAAGAAGCAGGAATAAAATGCATGGGTTTTGTTTCAGCGGGTACTGCCCATATGGGATGGATTGGCCGGGTGATCAGTGTGTAAGAAAGTTCGACAGGAATTAGGACTGCCGTTCATTTTATCGTGTTTTATTAATGTTTATTTGGGTTGAGTTTGGGGGTAATTACCCATTTTTTTAGTAAAAACAATTTGTTATCGGGTTTTCTGTGTTGCTGGCAGGGGTGTAAGGAAAGTCGACAGGTTGGGATGAAGGGAGAAAGAGGGCTCTTTATTAGGTTGAAGGAGGAAAAGCCTGACCGTAAATGGCTATTTAAACCGATACCAGATCCTGCCCACGTATTCGTGCAGCGCCACTTCAGTTTGTTGGACTGCCCGGCCGTTGGGTAGGCCGTTAAGCCAGGAGCTTTTGCCATCGGGTTTGTAGACGAAACCGGTGGGGGCGGCAACGGCGTCGATGCCGTTGCGTGCAAAGGCATCCATCGAGCGGGGCATATGTGAGGCAGTGGTCACCAGCAGAATGCGTTTGATGCCGAGCTTCTTGAGCAGCTGGGCGGTGAAGCGGGCGTTCTCCCAGGTGGTATGGCTGCGGGGTTCGATATGCTCTACTGTGACGCCGAACTCGTTGCGCAGGATCTCAGCGGAGATCCTGGCTTCAGCAGTGCCGGAGTAGACTGCATTGCCGCCACTGGGGATCACCGGCAGGCCGGTTTTATGGGCGAGCCGGGCGGCGTAGCGCAGGCGGAAAAGTACCCGCTGATTGGCGGTGTCGCCGCCATACTCCGGCGCATCGAGATAGCGGCCGCCACCAAGTACCACGATTGTCTCTGCACCGCTGTTGGCGATCGCTTTGTCGGTCAGTGCCGGATAGCTCTCCAGTCCCGCCGTGAGCAGGCTGGCAGTGATCGGCAGACTCAACATCCACTGCAGGAGCAGGGCAAGCACGAACAGTTTGCGGCCCCAGCCGAGGCGCCAGAAGAGCAGGCCGATAAAGCCGAGTAATATCGGCCCGCCCGGTGGCAGCAGCAGGTGTTCGATTGTCTTGGTGGTGATGACGTCCATAGTCGTGCCGCTATCTGTTCAGCAATGGGTTGGCGGCTTGCAGGTCCGCATGGTAGGAGGAGCGCACCAGCGGGCCGCTGGCGACATTGGTGAATCCCATGGCCTCCCCCGTTTTTCGGAGTTCATCGAACTCTTTCGGGGTGACGTAACGCTCCACCGGCAGATGGTCCCGGCTGGGCTGCAGGTATTGTCCCAGGGTCAGCATCTCGCAGCCGTGGTGACGCAGATCCTGCATGACGGCTTCCACTTCACCGGGTTTCTCCCCCAGACCGAGCATGATGCCGGATTTTGTCGGCACCTCGGGAGAGACTGCCCTGAAGGCCTGCAGCAGTTTCAGGGATCCGGCGTAATCGGCGCCGGGGCGGGCCTGGCGGTAGAGGCGGGGAACGGTCTCCAGGTTGTGGTTGAAGACGTCCGGCGGGACCTGGGACAGTCTCTCCAGCGCGACCCCCATGCGCCCACGGAAGTCCGGCACCAGCACCTCGATACGGGTTTCAGGCATGCGCGCGCGTACCGCTTTTATGCAGTCGCGGTAGTGTCCTGCACCGCCATCGCGCAGGTCGTCCCGGTCCACTGAGGTGATGACCACATACTTCAGGGCCATGGCTTCGATCGCCTCTGCCAGTTGCTCCGGTTCATCGGTGTTCAACGGCTGAGGTTTGCCGTGGGCCACATCGCAAAAGGGACAGCGCCGAGTGCAGATGTCCCCCATGATCATGAAGGTGGCGGTGCCGTGTTCGAAGCACTCCCCCAGGTTGGGGCAGGCCGCCTCCTCGCAGACTGAGCTCAGGCTCCGTTCCCGCAGGATGCGGCGGATGCGGCTGACTTGTCGGCCCAGCGGTGCTTTGGCGCGGATCCATTTCGGTTTGCGCAGCAGTTCGTCCCGCGATTCCACCTTGACGGGAATGCGGGCGAGCTTTGCCTCGCCGCGTTGGTGGCTGTCGGGTTTTGAGCGGGAGGGGGGCTGGTACCCTTTCTGGTCTCTCATCAGGGTTGTGTCGGTCCGTAAAAATCCGCAGTGTAACCCAAACCTGACGCCAGATGTTTCGCCAAATCCCGGCCAAGGGTGGGGATGTCGGTGGTCCCGTCCAGGTCTGCAAGTTGCATTACCGTCAGATCTGGGTGGCCGCAGGGGTTGATGCGGCTGAACGGCTCCAGATCCATATCCACGTTGAGGCTGAGTCCATGAAAGCTGCAGCCGTGCCTTACCCTCAGGCCAAGGGCGGCGATCTTGCTGCCATCGACGTAGACACCGGGGGCATCTGAGCGGGCGGCAGCGTCTATCCCCTGGGTGGCCAACAGATCGATAACGCCCTGTTCCAGCAGTGATACCAGGGCACGTACCCCGATCTTGGCGCGCCGCAGATCGAGCATCAGGTAGGCGATCAACTGACCGGGGCCGTGATAGGTAACCTGCCCGCCACGGTCGCTTTTGATGATGGGGATGGTGCCGGGTCGAAGCAGGTGCTCCGGTTTTCCGGCCTGGCCGAGGGTGAATACCGGCGGGTGTTGCAGTAACCAGAGTTCATCGCGGCTTTTTGCATCCCGGCTGTCGGTGTAGTCCCTCATGGCCTGCCAGGTAGTTTCGTAGGGCTGCAGGCCAAGTTGGCGGATCAGGAGGGATTTGCTCACAGGTTAGAGCGCCATCACGACCTTTTCATGGGCGGTGAGGTCGAGATAGATGGCATCCAGTTGATCCTTGCTGCTGGCCTGTATGGTGACGGTGACTGAAACCCACTTGCCCCCCTTGCTGGGGCGTGATTTGACCGCACCCTCATGCAGGTCGGGGACGTGGTTTCTGATCATCTCAACCACCAGCAGGTCGAAGCCGGGTTCTGCCCGGCCCATCGCCTTGATGGAAAAATCACAGGGGAACTCCAGCAGCGTCTCTGTCTCTTGTTCGTCTTTCATCATTCCAGCCATAACAGGGCGCTGTCTTTGGCTTGCTGCCAGAGACTGCCCTCCGGGATCTCGTCAAGTGCAATCAATGGAACATTGGCAACCTCTTCGTTATCCAACGTGATGCTGACCCGCCCAAGTTCCGCCCCCTTGCGGATCGGCGCCATGATCTTCGGATTCACCTCCATACGGGCGTTCAGGTTCTTGTACTGCTTGCGGGGAATAGTGACCTTCAGGTCGCTGCCCAGTCCCAAGGGCAATGATTCGCGATCGCCTTTCCAGATGCGTACCCGGTTGAGCACATCCCCCGTGCCATAAAGTTTATGTGTCTCATAGAAGCGAAAGCCGTAGTTGAGCAGGGACTGACTTTCACTGGCCCGGATTTTTATACTGTTGGTACCCATTACCACGGAGACCAGGCGCATCTCTTCGCGTTTGGCCGATGCAACAAGACAATAACCGGCGGCTTTCGTGTAGCCGGTTTTCATGCCGTCCACACTCTTGTCCCGCCACAGCAGTTTGTTGCGATTGTGCTGCTTGATCTTGTTGAAGAGAAAGGATTTCTCTCCATACCACTCGTAGTACTCCGGAAACTCCCTGATCGTGGCAATGGCAACCTTGGCGATGTCTTCGGGGGTTGTGTAGTGATCATCGTCCGGCAGGCCCGTGCTATTGACAAAATGGCTGTTGAGCATGCCCAGGCGCTGGGCGTGATTGTTCATTACTTCAGCGAAGGTGGACTCACTGCCGGCGATGTGTTCCGCCAGCGACACGCAGGCATCGTTGCCGGACTGGATGATCATGCCCTTGATCAAGTCCTCAAGTCTGACTCGCTTGCCCACTTCAATGAACATCTTTGAACCGCCGGTGCGCCAGGCCTTTTCGCTGATCAATACTTCCTCGTCCAGGCGGATATTGCCCTCCTTGAGTTCGCGGAAAACAGCATAGGCTGTCATGATCTTGGTCAGACTGGCAGGTTCGAGTCGTTGCTCTTCGTTTTTGTTCGCCAAAATCTTGCCTGAGTCAAAGTCGATCAGCAGATAGCCGCCGGCAGTGAGTTTCGGCGGTGTTGGGATCGGCTGCTTGGCAAGCGCGGCAGCAGCGGGGAAGAGCCAGCAGAGGATCAGGAAATAGAGCAGGGAGAGTCTTGGAAACTTCGCGGACATTGGGTTACCGGGTTTATGAATAAGTTATTGGCGCAGGGATCGGAGTCAAATTTGACTCCGATCCCTATGAAATCAGTCGCTATTTTATAAGCAGCGGGTCAGGACGCAAACCACTGCAGGTGGATGTATCTACTGGATCACCACATGGGTGTCCCTGATGCCCAGTCCGTCGAGACGTCTGCTCAGGCTGTCGGCGCCATCCACGCCGGAAATCGGGCCAACCTGAACCCGGTAGACCAGTTGATCGGCGCTTCTGCCCTCCAGCACCCGCACATTGGTGTCGAGATCGTTTTGCAGTCGGGACTGCAGCCGGTTGGCATTATCCCGGCTGCCGAAGGCCCCGACCTGGAGATAGAGACGGGTTGCCTCTGTTGCTACGGATTCGACCGGTGACGCCGGTGACGCCGGTGAAGGTTCCGGTTCGCCCGGCGTGAGCGCACGCACCTCCACCAGACCGGTGCCACTGCCAATGATGCCGAGCTTGTGGGCTACGGTGTAGGAGAGATCGATCAGCCGGTTGTCGTGAAAAGGACCCCGGTCGTTGATTTTGAGCACGACACTGCGGTTGTTGCGCAGATTGGTGACACGGGCATAGGTTGGCAGCGGCAGGGTTTTGTGGGCGGCGGTCATGCCATACATATTGTAGGTTTCGCCGCTGCTGGTGCGCCGGCCGTGGAATTTTTTGCCGTACCAGGAGGCGATGCCCCGTTCCTGATAGCACTTGCTGCCCTGCTTGGTGTAGTAACGCTTGCCGCGTACTACATAGGAACTGGGGTTGCCGTAGCGGCTGCGGCTTTCAAATTTCGGTATTGCGTCGGGGATGCTGTCGATGTCCACCGGCGGGGCAGTCGACGGGCCGCTGTCGGCGATATCCTGCTCGATGATGGAGGGACCGATGGAACAGCCGGTCAGCGCTGTGAGCAGACTGAGGGCAGCGAGGTTGATGGTCGTGTGCTGAGTGCGCCTCATGATTCAATACCCATCCTGTCGTCTAAGTTGCTGGCGGGGGTGCGCCCATGGCAGCCTGACGGGCCGCCTTGATCTCCTGACTGAGCTGGTAGACTGCCATCGCATAGAGATTGCTGTGATTGTAGCGGGTAATGACGTAAAAGTTATGCAGCCCGAACCAATATTCGTCCCCGTGTTTGCCTTTTAGCAGGATCAGGCTCGCCAGCGCCTCCGGTTCCGGCAGAACCAGACCGTCTGGCCGCAGGCCGGATGCCATCAGTTCAGAGACCGCTATGCTGGGTTTCATCCCCGCCTGAACATATTTCTCATGGCGCTCCTCGCTCCTGGCCTGCTGGGTGATCATCTCGCCCTGCCGCCAGCCGTGGCGTTTGAAATAGTTGGCCACGCTGCCGATCACGTCGGCATCGCTATTGTGCAGATCGCGCTTGCCGTCTCCGTCGAAGTCCACGGCGTAATTCCGGTAGCTGCTGGAGATGAACTGGGGTTTGCCCATTGCGCCTGCGTAGGAGCCCTTGGCGGTTGCCGGATCGAGATCCTCCTCCCGGCTGAGCAGAAGAAACTCCACCAGTTCACTGCGGAAGAACTTGGCGCGCTTGGGATAACCGAAGGCGAGGGTGGTGAGAGAGTCAAGCACCCGGTAACGGCCTGTGTTTGCGCCGTAGCGTGTCTCCACACCAATGATGGCAACCATGATCTCCGGTGGTACCCCATAGGTCTTTTCTGCCCGTTCAAGCAGTGCCTGGTGCTCTTTCCAGAATTTCACCCCGCCATCGATGCGGCCTTTTTTTAGAAAGATGGGACGATATTCGCGCCACTCCTTCGATTCCGCCGGACGGGTGATCGCCTTGATAATGTCTTCCCGAAAGCGGGTTCCGGCGAGCAGCTCCTCCAGTTTCTCAGCGGAAAAACCGTGTTTCTCTGCCATCTCGTCAGCAAACGCCTTAAACGTTCCGCGAGGGATGCTGTCGGCGCCTTGGGCGCTGGAGACGGCGAGAGTAAGCAGCAGGCTGGTACAGAGTATTCTGAGTGTCTGTTTCATGTGTCAGGTCGGCAAAAGTTTGCGATGAGTGTGGATGGACATGAGAATACCGAACCCGGCGAGAATGGTCACCAGTGAAGTCCCTCCATAGCTGATCAGTGGTAGCGGCACGCCCACCACCGGAAGAACGCCGGACACCATGCCGATGTTGACGAAGAGATAGACGAAAAAGACCAGAGTCAATGCGCCGCCCAACAATCGGCTAAAGGTGTCCTGAGCCTGGGTGGCGATATAGAGTCCCCGCAGGATGATGAAAAAATAGAGGGCCAACAGGGCGGCTACGCCGATCAGTCCGAACTCTTCGGAGATGACGGCGAAGACGAAATCTGTGTGGCGCTCGGGCAGGAACTCCAGGTGGGACTGGGTGCCGTTGAGCCAGCCCTTGCCTGTCAGTCCGCCGGAGCCTATGGCTATCTTCGACTGGATAATATGGTAACCCGCGCCCAGTGGATCGTTCTCCGGGTTGAGGAAGGTAAGCACCCGCCGTTTCTGATAGTCGTGCATGAAAAACCAGATTACCGGCCCCAGCGCCGCCATGGAGACGGCAAAGACGCTGATCAGCTGCCAGCCGATGCCGGCGAGGAAGAGGATGCAGATCCCGGCGCTGGCTACCAGCAGGGCGGTGCCCAGGTCGGGCTGCTTGGCGATCAGCAGGACCGGGATCAAGGTCATGATAGCGGCGGCCAGCAGGCGCCGCCGTTTCGGCGGCAGGCGTTTCTCCGCCAGATACCAGGCGATCATCATGGGCAGGGCCAGCTTCATCATCTCTGAGGGTTGAAAGCGGAAGAAGCCGAGATCGAGCCAGCGTTGTGCCCCCTTGCCGGTCTGGCCGAAGAAGATGACCGCGACCAGCATCAGTACCCCTGCGATATAGAGCCAGGGCGACCAGCGACGCAGGTGGGTGATGTGTATCTGGGCCAAAATGATCATGACACCAAAAGCGATGCCCAGGCGGACCAGTTGGCGTTGGATCAATGCCAACTCCTGATCCCCCGCGCTGTAGAGGATGAGTAGCCCCACTCCACTGAGCAGCATCAGGCCGGTAAGCAGCGGCAGGTCCAGGTGAAGCCAGGCCAGCAGACCGGTAGGCCGGGCGGGTTGCGACTCCTGGGTAAAGGATATACCGGTCACGGTCTGGCCTCCTTGAGCAGGTAGCGATCCATTATCTTGCGGGCGATAGGGGCGGCCACAGAGCCGCCGTGGCCGCCGTTTTCGACGATCACCGCTACCGCAATCCTGGGTTCTTCCACCGGCGCGAAGGCGATGAAGAGGGCATGGTCACGTTTGCGTTTCTCCACTGTCTCTTCATCGTACTCTTCATCCTGCTTGACGGTGAAGACTTGTGCGGTACCGGTCTTGCCTGCGATGCTGTAGTGATCCGAGCGAATGCGCCGGGCGGTGCCGCGCTGACCCTCGATCACCTGCTGCATTGCGTGGATGATCTGCTCCCAATGTTCCGGGTCCACCTGTGAGAGTTGGGTGCTCTCCATCCGGGTCGTTTCACGGGTGCCGTCCGGAAGATCGATGCTCTCGACCATCCGCGGACGGATGCGTTGGCCTCGGTTGGCCAGGCTTGCGGTGGCGGTGGCAAGTTGCAGCGGGGTGGTGAGAAAGTAACCTTGCCCGATGCCGGTGATCAGCGTCTCGCCGGGGTACCAGGGTTCCCGCCGGGCTTTGCGTTTCCATTCGCGGCTGGGCATGAGTCCGGACCTTTCACCTGTCAGGTCGATGCCGCTTCTGCTGCCAAAGCCGAGTGTGGTGAGAAAATCGTGCAGGCGGTCGATGCCGAGGGTCCTGGCAAGTTCATAGTAGTAGACGTCGCAGGACTGGATGATGGCATCCTCCATCGCCATCTGGCCGTGGCCGGTTTTTTTCCAATCCCGGTACTTATGATCGTGTCCGGGTAGCTGGTAGAAGCCGGGGCAATAGGTCTGCTGATTGAAACTGACGACGCCTTTCTCCAGACCGGCCAGACCAATGAAGGGTTTTACCGTTGAGCCTGGAGGATATTGGCCGCGGATCGCCCGGTTGAAAAGGGGCTTGTCCAGCGAGTCACGCAGCGTCTTGTAGGCCCTGCTACTGATGCCCTCGACGAAGAGATTGGGGTCGTAGCCGGGCTTGCTGACCAGCGCCAGCACCCCGCCGGTGCGGGTGTCGATAGCGGCCACCGCGCCGTTGTAGTCTTTCAGGGCCTCCATAGCCGTCGCCTGCAGATCCATATCGAGAAACAGGTGCAGGTTTTCACCGGGCTGTGGTGGTTGGTTTTCCAGTACCCGCAGTACCCGCCCTTTGGCATTGACCTCCACCTGCTGCAGACCGACGCTGCCGTGCAACTGGTTTTCATAGGTCCTCTCCACACCGTTTTTTCCGATGTGGGTGGTGCCGCTGTAGTTCGAGGTGTCGATCTTCTGCAGTTCCTGCTTATTGATGCGGCCCACATAACCCAATACGTGCGCAGTCTGCTCTTGCAGCGGGTAGTCCCGTAGCAGTTTGGCTTGCACAACGACCCCTGGAAATCTGTGCTGATTCACCGCAAATCGTGCCACCTCCTCATCACTCAGGCGCACCCGGATGGGAATGCTGTCGAAACGCCGCCGTTGCTGACGCAGTCGCTTGAAGCGTTTCCGGTCATCCTCGTTGATGGGAATGATCTCCGACAGTACCTGGATCGTGGCCTCGATGTCCGGTGTCTTCTCCGGGGTGATATCGAGACTGTAGGCCGGCAGATTCTGCGCCAGGATGGTGCCATGACTGTCGTAGATCAATCCTCGGGTAGGTGGACGGGGTTCCAGTTTGACCCGGTTATCCAGGGAGAGTGTGGTGAAATGTTCATGATTCACTACCTGCAGATAGAGCATCCTGGTGAGCAGCAGCAACAGCGTCAGTGTGACGATTATCGCAGCCACAATGATCCGCCCCATGAAAAACTGGCTTTCGAAGAGGTGGTTCTTTATCGATAACTGGGGCACGGGCAGGGTCAGCGAACGCGGAAACGGCGGCGGATGTCGCGCAGGACGATGTAGATCCAGGGCCAGAGCAACATGCCCACCACCGGCGTCGCCCAGTACCAGAGAGTGGGCGCTGGATAGCCCGCGGCCCCTGTGGCCCAGATTGCCAGCAGGCGCTCCACCAGCAGCAGCACAAAGATTGTGAATATCTGCTGGCGCAGAGGCAGCACCCGCACCCGACGGTGCAGTTTGAGGGTCAGATAGGCGACCAGGGCGAGTCCAAGGGCGTGCTGCCCCAGCAGGGTGCCGGTGAGGACGTCGAGGAGAATGCCGGTGAACCAGCCGACACCCACGCCAAAACGTTCCGGCAGTGCCATGCACCAGTAGATCAGGATCAGCGTGACCCACTGAGGGCGGTAATTGATCGCCCACTCAGGCAGGGGGATCACCGTAAGGACAAAACCGAGGGCGAGGGTGAGGTAGACGATATAACTCCGTCTCGGCTGCTGGGCGATCATGGCCTTGCCTCATCAGGATCAGCAGAGGATTCGGGACTCGTTGCGGCTTCCTGCAACAGGTCATCGGGATTCAGTGTCCAGACCAGCAGTACCTCCCGGATACGATCCAGATGGGCGGTTGGGCGGGCAGAGACCGTGGCGAAATGTTGTCCCGGTTCGTGACGGACATCGGTGATTTCAGCGACCGGATAACCCGGCGGAAAGCGTCCGCCCAATCCGGAGGTGACCAGCAGGTCACCTGGCCGGATATCGGCATTGTTCGGCAGATGGGGCAGTTCGAGTTCGTTGATCAGCCCGGTGCCCAGGGCGATGGTGCGCAAGCCGTTGCGATTGACCTGTACCGGCAGGGCGTGCCGGGCATCGGTGATCAACAGCACGGTGGAGGTGATGGGATCGGTATGGATGACCTGGCCAACCACAGCATTGGCGTCCACCACCGGCTGGCCGCTGAAGGTGCCGGAGGTGTCGCCTTTGTCGATGATCACCTGCTGGCTGAATGGGTTCTGCTCCACTGCGACCAACTCGGCAATCAACACCCGTTCGCCGATCTTGAAGGTGGAGTCGAGCAGCCCACGCAGACGCATGTTTTCCGCCTCCAGGGCCTCGAATTTCAATAGTCTGCCACGTAGCTCCAGGTTCTCCCGGGAGAGGCGCTCCCGATCCGTCTGGATCTGCCCCCGGGTTGAGAAGGCATCACCCATCTCTTCCACCAGGGAGGCTGGAAGGGTGGCGAGATACTGTATCGGATAGAGGGCGACCGCGAGCGCCGAGCGCAGGGTCTCCAAATGGTTCTGTCGATGGTCCAGTACCATCAGGACAATGGAGAGGATCGCCGCGCCGAACAGGCGGGAGGTGATCGATGGACCCTGTGTGAAGATCGGTTTGATTGCCGGTAAACCCTTTTCCAGATTAGCATCAATGTTCAGTCAGCGCGCAGGAGCGGCGCCCCGGCGCGATCATGCCGAGGATTGCGGGCGGGTCGCCGCTCCTGCGGATGATAGAGACTGACTGGCTTCCCGCCGGGCGGCGGGAAACGGTCTATTCGACGGAGAAGACGTCTCCGCCACGTTCATCGATTAGCTCAAGGGCGCGGCCACCGCCACGGGCGACGCAGGTCAGCGGATCTTCAGCGACTATCACCGGCAGGCCGGTCTCCTCCTGCAGCAACCGATCGACATCCTTCAGCAGTGCCCCGCCGCCGGTAAGCACTATGCCTCGTTCCGCCACGTCTGCGCCCAACTCGGGAGGAGTCTGTTCCAGGGCGGTGCGAACGGCGCCGACAATACCGGCAAGGGGTTCCTGCAGTGCTTCGAGTATCTCGTTGCTGTTAAGGGTGAAGCTGCGGGGAATGCCCTCAGCCAGATTGCGTCCCTTGACCTCAATCTCTTTCACGTCGTTGCCGGGATAGGCAGAGCCGATCTCAATCTTGATCCTCTCGGAGGTGGCATCGCCGATGAGGGTGCCGTAGTTGCGCCGCACATAGCTGACGATCGCCTCGTCGAAACGGTCGCCGCCGACCCTCACCGAGTTGGCGTAGACGATGCCGTTGAGGGAGATGACCGCGACCTCTGAGGTGCCGCCACCGATATCCAGCACCATGGAGCCGCGCGCTTCATCCACCGGCAGGCCGGCGCCGATCGCTGCGGACATGGGTTCTTCAATGAGATAGACCTCACGCGCGCCCGCTCCCGCTGCCGACTCCTTGATGGCTCGCCGTTCCACTTGAGTTGAACCGCAGGGCACACAGACCAGAACCCGTGGGCTGGGCCGGATGATGCGTGTTTCATGCACCTTGTGAATGAAGTACTGCAGCATCTTCTCTGTGACAGTGAAGTCGGCGATCACGCCCTCTTTCATGGGGCGAATGGCGGTGATGTTGGACGGAGTGCGCCCCAGCATCTTTTTCGCGTCCTCACCGACAGCAACTACGGATTTTGCCCCTCCGGGACCGCGGTCCTGTCGGATGGCCACAACGGAGGGTTCATTGAGCACGATACCCTGGCCGCGAGCGTAGATCAGAGTGTTGGCGGTACCCAGATCGATGGAGAGATCGTTGGAAAACATTCCACGTATGCGTCGGAACAGCATAAATATTCTTCGTATGGCAGTGGGTTATGAGAAATCGGGCTATCGGAGGCGACAAGGTGGCAGGATGCCTGACCCTGATCCGAATGACCAGAAGAAACCGTAAAAACGGGTAATCTATCAATGGTACGGGTATTGAGCAAGAAAACCGGGTCGCAAAATTCACTTGGGATGCAAAAGTTGCAGTTGCTGGAAACAGTCTATACTTAATACAAAGCCCCAGTGTAAAGCTTGGGTATTAGGCGGATTTACGCCAAAAAGCATATGCAGGAGGTTGTTATGACAATGCCGAAACCAACTGAGGTCGAGAAACTGAGTCAGGATATCTGCATGCGGGAGATCCCCCTTTCTGAGATGGGAGTGCCGGAAGCAGACGATTACATCCTGAACTATTGCGGTACAGAGTTTTATGCAAAACAGGCTGAAAATGAGGCGAAAAAGCAGAAAAAGTAGTGATTTGAGCAGATAAAGCATTTATCTGTCCGCTTTTTTCTGTGTGAGCGCCTTCTGCCAGGCGGGGTTTTCTACCCGGCTAGGCTTGCGCTTGGCTTGCAGGTTCTTTCATCAGTTCCAGTCAGGTTTTCTTCTCCCAACGATCTGCCAGTCCAAAATGGCATATCTCGAAAAAATCCATCATCCCGGATGGTTTCCCCTCTTTTTTCAAGGTGGTTAGTACCCCAAGTATTGGAGTTCAAGCCATCCTGAAAAGATGAAGGGCGACGTTGAATTCATCTGGTAGGGTGCAACCTGCGCACCATGACTGCTCCCTATGGCATTAAAGTTCCACGAACCAATGCCGATACCCAGCCCATGTATCTCCACTTTATTAGCCTGTTATCGCAGTAATTTCGCAGCAGATCATGGGTTCTTGCCGGCAGACAATGCCGTACCCTCACACGCGACGAGGATGACTAGAGGTGATCTGTAAGCAGGATATTCAGACCGAATTTTATCCCTCCTACCGAGGCAGTGCATATCAACACGGATATTATTAATGGGTACCCACGGGGTATTTGATAACCCATAGCAGGCACCCGTGCGCAAAGGAACAATATGCAGTTGTCCGAAAAAACCTCATCCACTCCACCCATAGATCCGCTGCTGGCGGGCAAGCGGCTCAAACAGTTGCGGCTGCGCGTGGTGCTGGGCATGCTGATCATCAGCATCCTGATTGGTACGTTTTCCACACTGCTGCTCTACCGGTCTCAGGCGGAGCAGCTGGAAACAGCGATACTGTTCGAAGTGGCGTTACAGAATACCGCTATCAAATCGGAGATATCCCGGCTCAAAAATCTTGCCGCACAGATCACCAGCCGCAGCCGCATCCGCCAGGAATTGGAAAAATACCAAAATGGTCTGATCGGACTGGATGCGTTGAATGCCTTTTCCCGTCCCAAGCTCACGGATGCACTGCGTTTGGCGCCGGATATGGTCGGCATCAGTCGTCTGGGTAACGATGGCAGATTACTGATAGAGGTTGGAGAAGCTATCCCGAAATCACTCAGGCCTGAGGGTTTTCGAGCTGACTCTATCCATCTCGGAATGCCTGGGCTAATCGACGGCCACCAACGGCTGGTTGTCAGTGCGCCCATCATCAACCCAAAAGGCGACAAAGTCGGGATAGATCTGGTGGCATTCGATACACATCGTATCAGCGATGCCATCCAGGAATTTACCCGGCGCCAGCAAAGTCGTGGCAGTGTACAGATTGGTACCCTTGGTCCTGCGGGCGTGGATTATTATTTTGCCTCCGGCGAGGCTGAAAAATCAGATATCAGTGGCTTTCTTGACAGTGAAGTACATGAAACCCTGGCCGGAGCCATAGAAGGCTTGCATATCGTTGAGACTGCACACGGGGACAGTATCATCGTTCACCAGAAGGTCGGCGATTCCGCCTGGGTCTTGCTGTTTTTTGATCAGGCAAATGATTTTTATGCCCCCGCGCGAACACACGCTGCCTATGTCGGTTTCTCCGTATCTATTCTGGTGTTGATTGGTATCTTCCTGACCCTGCGCCTGGTACGCCCTCTGGTGGATCACGTCTCGCTTGAAAACGAGCGAAACAGGAAGCTGCTGGACAAGGTGCAAGTCAGCGAAGAACGCCTGCAATCAATTCTGGATAACACCTCTTCAGTTATCTATCTGAAAGATTGCGATGGCAAATACCTGCTGATCAACAGGCGCTTTGAAGAGCTGTTCCACTTATCCCGCGAGGAAATCTTCGGCAAGACCGATTATGAAGTCTTCCCACAAGAAACTGCCGATGCCTTCAGGGCCGTTGATAATAAGGTACTTGAGACAGAGGAACTTCTGGAACTTGATGAGCAGGCGCCGCACGATGATGGTAATCATGATTACCTCTCGATCAAGTTTCCCCTGCATGACGTAACAGGCAAAATCTACGGCCTATGTGGAATCTCCACAGACATTACAGCGCGTAAACGACTTGAGCAGCGTGAACAACTTCGCCTGAAGATCCTGGAAAAGATGGCGCAGGACGAGCCGCTGAAACAGGTGCTGGAAACGCTGGTACAACTGGTCGAGTCTGAATTGTCCGGTGCGCTCTGCTCCGTCCTGTTGCTGGACGAATCAGGACAGCGCTTGTTCAATGGCGCCGCCCCCAGTCTGCCGGATTTCTACAATGAGGCAATTCATGGCACCGAGATCGGTAGTGGTGTCGGCTCCTGCGGGACTGCCGCCTACGAAAACCGCCAGGTGATTGTTGAGGATATCCAGCAGCATCCCTATTGGCAGCCCTATGCCGAACTGGCAGCACGCGCCGACTTGGCTGCCTGTTGGTCAGAGCCCATTCGTGATCGCCAGGGCAAAATATTGGGCACTTTTGCCCTGTACTACCATGAGCCGAGGGCACCACAAGCCTCTGAGATCGAACTCATCGCCCAGCTTGCACACCTGGCGGGTATCGCAATCGAACATCATGCCAACGAGAAGGCGCTACGTGCCAGTGAAGAAAGCCTGCGTGCCGAAAGAGATTTTGTCGATGCGGTGGTGGAAGCGGCCGGCTCGATAATCGTCGTAATGGACAGGGAAGGAAAAATCGTTCGTTTCAATCATGCCGCAGAAGAGATAACGGGTTACTCCTTTGAGGAGATACAGGGTCAGCCTATCTGGGAAAACCTGATTCCCGAAGAGATCCGTGGGGACGTGGAAGGTGTCTTCAATAATATTACCGCCGGTAATATCGTCGGCAACTACGAAAACGAATGGCTGATGAAAGATGGTTCGCGCCGCCTGTTCCACTGGCGTAACACCGTACTGCAAGACTCTGATGGACAGGTCACTTTTGTGATCTCACAGGGTTACGACATTACCGAAATACGCAAAACCCAGCAGGCACTTGCCCTGCATCAAGACAAACTTGAGCATTTGGTAAATGAGCGTACCGCCGAGCTGAAAGAGATTACTGCCTATAACCGCACGCTATTTGAAACCTCACCCATTGGTCTGGTCCTGTGTGACATGGATGGGAGACTGGTGGATGTCAACCTTGCCTACCTGGAAATCATCGGATATGACGAAAACGAGGCCAAAACGCTTTCGTATTGGGATATCACCCCGCATGATTTTGAGCAAGAGGAAGCCCTTCAGCTTCAGGCATTGCAGGAGAGTGGACGCTACGGTCCCTATGAAAAGGAGTACCTACACAAGAGTGGAGAACGCGTTCCGGTACGCCTCAATGGTCAGCTGATCGAGCAACATGGCAGGCAATACATCTGGTCTTCAGTGGAAGATATTTCACAACGCAAGCGAATGGAAAATGCCCTGCGCGAGAGTGAGGCAAACCTGGCGCAGGCGCAGACCATCGCACATCTGGGCAGCTGGCATCTGGATATCCTTAACGACCAGCTGAACTGGTCAAAGGAAACCTACCAGATCTTTGGCATGGAAGTGGATTCTCCGGTCAGTCTGGGAAATTTTGTCGCCGCCCTTCATCTTGAGGATACCGACAGGGTATTGGATGCATGGGACGCCGCGCAGCTGGGTGCACCCTACGATATCGAACACCGTATTATTGTGGACGGCAAAGAAAAATGGGTGCGGGAGCGGGCAGAGATCCACTTAAATGACCAGGGAGAGGCAATCTCCGCGTTAGGCACAGTGCAGGACATCAGCAGCCTCAAACTGGCGGAGCACGCTACAAAGGCAGCACTAGCCGAGGCTCAGCGTCTGGCAAAGGTTCGCAGTGATTTCGTGGCAAACATGAGTCACGAGATTCGCACCCCACTGAATGGGGTGCTGGGTCTGGCGAAGATGGGTGAGCGGGGAGTTACCACTGAGAAAGCACAGGAGATGTTTGCTCGGATCACTGTCTCTGGCCGGCACCTTTTGCGGGTGGTCAACGATATCCTCGATTTCTCCAAGATAGAGGCCGGCAAGCTGGTGATTGAAAAACGCCCAGTCGACTTGATTGCCTCAGTGGATAGAGCGGCCAGTCTGGTAAAGAGCCAGATGCAGGAGAAGGGGTTGTCGTTTCATCTCGATCTTGCCGATGGATTACCATCATGGGTGGAAAGCGATGCGCTGCGACTGGAGCAGATCCTGCTCAATCTGCTGTCCAATGCCGTCAAGTTCACACGGCAGGGTGAGATCAGACTGACTGTCGAGGCACAGAATCAAAGCCTGTTGTTTCGGGTAAGCGATACTGGGGTCGGGATGGCGGAAAGCCAGCTGGCCCAGTTGTTCCAGCCTTTTGAGCAGGCAGACAGTTCCATTACACGCCGTTTTGGCGGAACCGGCCTGGGCCTGTCGATCAGTATCAACCTGGCCAGGATGATGGGGGGCGATATCCAGGTAAAAAGCCGTTTGGGCAAAGGCAGTGAATTTATTCTGCATCTGCCTCTGGAACTTGCCACAGCTGTGCCCGATGCTGCAGCGCAGGCAGTTCCAGCAACTGGGCAACGTCTGAAGGGGGTGCGCCTGCTGGCCGCAGAGGACATCGAGGTCAACCGGCTGATACTGGCCGACCTGTTCGATCAGGAAGGTGCCCAGGTCGTATTTGCAGAACACGGACAGCAGGCGCTGGACCTGCTGCAGGAACAGGGGGAAAATGCCTTTGATGTCGTGCTGATGGATATTCAGATGCCGGTCATGGGCGGCTATGAGGCAACGCAGCGAATACGCGAACTGTCAGCGAAATTACCCGTAATCGGACTGACCGCACATGCGCTGGCTGAAGAAAAGGCCCGCTGCATGGCATGCGGGATGGTCGATCATGTGGCGAAACCTATAGATGCAGATGAATTAGTCAATGCCATCCTGCAGCATGTTTCAAGCTGTGTTTCAGATTTGCTTTCTCATATCACAGCGGAGTATCCGTCGTTGAGTGAGAATCTCTCTGACCAACCCATACCCAAGGATGGGGATTCCCCGGTCGATTGGGAGGCATTGCGCAAACGCTATCGCGGGCGTGAAGGCTTTATCACGAAAATGGCGCAAATTGCGCTCAACAGCTGTAAGGAAACGCCGGATAAACTGCGCCAGGCGATGCATGCTCACGACAGCGCGCAATTGAGTTTTCTTGCCCATGGCCTGAAAGGTGTTGCAGGCAACCTGGAAGCAAACAGATTGTATCAACTGGCTACCCAGGTCGAGACCAATGCGAAACAGGGCGGCACTGCAACAGATCCTGTTGCCGGAGAACTGGCCACGGCCCTGGAAAAGGTGCTGGCTGCACTTGTCGAACAAGTTGAGGTGACTGCTATGTAAGCCCTCGCATCACAATAGCAATCTTTAATAAGCACTGTGACGCACAGGTAGGAATTTGGTTGGGATTCTGTCGGATGAAACCGTAAAAAATGAAAAAGAGCTATCAGTTCAAGAAGGGAAAGCTATCCATGCAAAGTCATGACTGTGCATCAATAGTTAGAAATATAAAATGAGCGGAATCCACCTGCCATTTGCCCTATGCGCACGACTTTTTAGGATGGCTGTATCCAGTACGCTGGCGCTTTCCCTATTTGTCTCCGTAGCTGCCGCAGAAGGGGTTCTGATTGTGGTGCAGCAGGATGCGGAAGTAACCACCTTGACCCGGGAGGAGGCGGCCAACCTCTTTTTGGGCCTGGGGTCGACCAACTCCCGGCTGATCCCCATTGATCGGAGTGAACAGTCGCTGCGTGAGCGATTTTATCGTGAAGTCCTCGGTTTGTCGGCCGCCAGTGTACGTGCTCACTGGGCCAAACAGGTATTCACCGGTCGTGGCCGCCCTCCCGTGCGTATCTCGAAAACGGACGTCACACAGCTGCTCAATGATAAACCCGGCGTCGTTACCTATGTTGCAATCGACCAGCGGCCTGCTCACAGTAGGGTATTGCTGTCCACGGAACAGGGAGAGCAGGAATGAACAGACGATTTGTGTGGATCAGGTTATCACTCGTTGCAATCCTGCTGACTTTGAGTCGTTCCGGTATTGCGATTGAAACCTATTTAGGCGGTTTTGGTACGGCAAGTCTCTCCTGCTTCAGTAGCGATAAGGCCGACTATGTCATCAATGATCAGCCTGAGGGACCAGGCCGAACCAGGCATTGTGATGCCGGAATCGACTCCACGTTGGGCGTGCAACTTGATCTGGGTTTGAGCGAATCGCTCGATTTTGGTCTGCAAATCGTTGCCGACCGCAACGTAGAGCGCAACTTCAAGCCGGATGTAACTTTGGCCCAGCTGCGATGGCGAGCCACAGATGCTTTGACTCTGCGACTCGGACGCATGCCCACCAATGCCTTCCTGCATGCCGAAAACCGCCAAGTGCGCTACGCAATGCCTTGGGTGCGACCCCCGCTGGAGGTCTATGGTCTGGTGCCGGCCTTTTCCCAGGATGGATTGGAGATCATAAACGATGGCAGCTTCGGCCGCTGGCAGACAGAGTGGCACGGGGGTATCACTCGAATCGCCTTTGATGTGGCGGCATCCAACAGCAGGGAAACTTTTCCTATCGAGGCGGATGGCGCTTTCCTGAACCTGACGCTGCAGGATCGCAACACGCAGATAAAACTCGGCTATGGCTATAGTAAAACAAGCTTTGCAAGCGCTGATGTCGAGGCGCTTCTCGGTGCGCTGAGCGCTCTGGTGTTTCCGGACGGCGCGCAATTGGCCGATGATCTGGCTATCGACCAAGCCGCAACACATATGTTTGGTCTCGGTATGAGCCATGAGCGGAACGACTGGCTGGCCATGGCTGAATTCGGTTACCGCTCCATCGAAGGTTTCTTCCGCGATCAGTATGGCGCTTACGTTACCCTGGGCAGACGGTTCGGCCCCTGGATGCCCTATTCAACCCTCGCCCGGCGCTGGACCCGCGGTCCGGACAGTGACAGTCGCGCAGGATTCCTGCAGCCGCAGGTAGACGCGCTATTGGCCTCCAGCCGCTATGATACAAACAGCCTGGCGCTGGGTCTGTCGCGGGAAATCACCGAACAGGCCACACTCAAGTTCCAGGCTGACTGGGTCCAGCCGGATAAAAACAGCTGGGGCCTCTATTACAACCACGCACCAGACTACGATTATGCCAATCCTGATAGCGACTGGCTGTTCACACTGAGTCTGGATTTCATCTTCTGAGGTAAAAACGTTGTCTATTTTTCGTTTCACTTCCCTACGCTTCCAGATGATTGCCGGTATCGCCCTGGTGTTATTGGTTCTGGTCGCGGTGGAGACTGTCAGCATTCGGCGCGCAATGGAGTCGGAGGCCGTGGAGCATCTGCGTGATGAGCTGTTGAAGACCTCTAAGTTACTGAACCTGGTCGTTGTTCCACATACCACGCCTGAGGGCATGGAGACCCTGCGCGCTTATCTGAAAGAGCTGGTTACGGGCGATGGAGAGGGAATCGTCTATCTTGCCCTGTTGGATGAGAAAAATAGCGTCCTGCTACAGACGCGTGATACGCCTGACCCCATGCCCACTCCTTGGGACCAATCCGGGCCGCTGCCCGACGCGGCCATGGTGCATGCGGTTCAGCCCATCCTGTTGGGCGGGAATAGGGTCGGTGCACTGCATTTCGGTCTGGATATCTCGTCAATCAGGGAGACGCATGCCAATATTCAGAGGGAACAGTTGCTTTTACAGGCGGGAGGGCTGGGGTTTGCCCTGATCCTGCTGATTTTCTTCGTGAGGCGTATCAATACCCGGCTTAGGCGGCTGATGCTGGCCAGTCAGGCACTTGCGGTAGGAAATTACTCGGAGAGAGCGCCCGAGTCCGGCCCGAAAGAGCTGGCCCAGCTCGCTCGCGATTTCAACAGCATGGCGGATGCCGTGGCCGAACGCACTGCGGCGTTACAGGATAGCGAGGCCAAGTTGAGCGCCATGCTCAATAATCCAGCCCTGCTCATTGGCCTGATAGACAGCCAGGGCACTGTGTTGATAGCCAACGATGTGGTCATGGAGCTGAACAATACACGCCCTGAAGAGATTCTGGGCCGCCCCATGTGGGACGCTCCTGTATTTTCCCATGATGAAAAACTCCAGGAGAAGATGCGTGAGGCGGTGCAACGTGCGGTGAAAGGAGAATCAATTCAATTTGAGACAACCTACAAAACACAACTTGATTAGCACGAAAGTTCAGCAAGCCGCAGCCATGTCTCGGGACGTGGTGAAGTCGTTGCAGCAGCCCGAAGCAAA
>JAMJIN010000284.1:0-3159 GCA_036784775.1 Chromatiales bacterium
AACGTCATTGTCGATGTTGACATTTTTCCTATTTCGCTAGTAGCGCCAGCAGCACATTACGGGAAGACAAAGAACCAATATAAAGAGGGCGAAGATAATGTGTCTTGTTTGCTATTGTATTGATGACGTAATGGGAATGTGTCGTTTACAGCCTAACAGTATCATAAGTAGCATGCATGTCATTGACCTATTCAGGTTGTTATTCTGGTTATTCTACCACACGTAGGCCCAAGGATGAACACATTTGTAAACAACATGATTGTATCAACTGTACACTTAATTTCCCCAGTTTTCTGTGTGATAGAACATAATAGAAGAATAGAAAATACGGAAGGATGATTTCCGTTAGCACTTGTGGGTAAGCTGATATTTTGATGAGACACATGCAACCACACAAACGTGGTCGGTTGTTCTTATATACATAGTTACATACATACATATCTGTCACGGCTGCATATAGTGACGCCATCTACCGGCTACAGATACACCTTAGTCGGTTACCCTAGTCTATAGGAGTACCTCGTGCTCTGGGGTACGGAGAGGCAGACCATGTATTTGAGTTATTGAAATACACCTCATGAATACCAATCCCAATAATACCGTGTTGTAATGTTAATGATAAGTACATACCACGAGTACTATTACATGGTGGCAGCGGCGTACGAACTACACGCCACACGACAGGTTTGAGTCACAGACAGGTTGAAAATCGTAAGTTGACGGCAACGCCAGCCGACCTGTACTGTATTGTCGCCCATACGAATTGACATTGAAAATGACAGATCTGTCAGGCATCGATCCGCCTAGAATGGACTGGTCATCGGCCGATCTGCCGAGTACGTTCCGTACGTTCAGACAGTACTGCGAACTGATATTCAAGGGGCCGCTAAGTGCCAAAACCGAGGAAGAGCACGTCACATACGTCCTGCTCTGGATAGGGCAGGACGGCCTAAGCATATACAACACATGGGAAATGACGACAGCCGAACGAAAGCTCCTCGCCCCACTGTGGGACCGGTTCGATAAGCAAGTGGAGCCAAAAAGCAACTTCAGGCTGAATCGGTTCCACTTACAAAAGTTCCGGCAAACGTCAAGCGAGTCCGCAGACGATTATATGATCAGGTGCCGGCTCCAAGCCAAGAAATGTAAATTCCGAGACTCGCGTGAAGTCGGCGAAAGACTGCTGGAACAATTGATCGTGGGAGTCCGGCACAAAAAAGTGCAAGAACAGCTGCTAGCCAAACCTGATTCCTACACACTGGACGCAGCTATGGATCTAGCGAGGACCCACGAAGCGATGATCTCCGACATCGAGCAGTTGCACAATGACAAACTGACCGTCGATTATGTATCCCGCCAAAACAACGACAGGCGGTCGACACATCCGTGCGCTTATTGTGGTGGGAGCCATCCACCCAAGCCCAAGAACCGTTGTCCCGCATATGGGTCACAGTGTGACGCGTGTGGGAAGCCCAACCACTGGAAGAAGGTCTGCAGAGCCACAGGTCAGCAGGAACCTGCCCGCTTTCGCCGCAGCAGCAGACCGCGCTTGCTACAGCAGAGGCCACGGTCGCAGTCACGGCATCGTGGACCGACTGCAGAGCGACGACCCACATATCGTCAACGCGACAGCTCGCACACTCGCGTGTACGCGGTTGAACAGTCGCCATCACTCGCAGAGTCATTTGATGCGCTCACCTTCGATATCGTGAATGTTGCGGACACGAGAGACGAAGTGTTCGCCTCCCTGAGTATCACCCTGGCAGACAAGCCTAACGTGCCTGCTACATTGAAGGTCAAGGTCGACACCGGCGCACAGGGGAATATTCTGCCGCTGCGCATTTTTCGCCGTATGTGCCCAGCGAAACTGGACTCGGAGGGGTTCCCTATTCCGGGTAGTCTGTTGCCCAGCGAAGTCCAGCTGACAGCCTACAACGGCACGAGCATACGGCAGTATGGCAAGATGACGGTGCCATGCAGCTACAACAGTGAGCGCATTGACACCGAGTTCTACGTGTCGGACTCGGCGGGACCGGCAATTCTGGGGCTGCCGTCATGCCGACGTCTCCACCTCATGGAGATGAACTGTGAGATCAAGAGTGTGCCGAACAAACGCGTAGACTCGACAAGTGATCTGGTCGCCGCCTACCCGGATCGATTCGAGGGAATCGGCAATTTCAGCGGCGAATTCCACATCACTGTGGACAACTCGGTGACGCCAGTCATTCACGCCCCTCGACGCTGTTCAATCCATCTGAAGGACGAGGTCAAAGACGAACTCGACAACATGGAACGGCTCGGGGTCATCTCCAAGGTGACCGAACCGACTGAATGGGTGTCAAGCGTGGTCTACAGCCGTAAATCCAACAACAAACTGAGGATATGTCTTGATCCAAAAGATTTGAACACTGCCATTAAGCGCCCGCATTATAAGACTCCAACACTTGACGAGCTGACACACAAGCTCGCTGGAGCAACCGTCTTCTCCAAACTCGACGCGCGACACGGGTACTGGAGTGTGTCCTTGGACGAACCATCCAGCTTCCTGACGACATTCAACAGTCCGTTTGGTCGCTACAGGTTCCAACGTCTACCATTTGGCTTGAACCTGAGCCAAGACGTGTTCCAAGAGCGAATGGACCACATTCTGGAGAACTGTGGAGGCACAATCGGGATAGCGGATGACGTCGCAGTATTCGGCAAGAACGAGGCCGACCACGATGCGAACCTGCACAACTTAATGAAGACAGCGCGTCAGCATGGCCTAGTCTTCAATGCCGACAAATGCCACATCAAGCAGCCAAGAATGCAGTTCTTCGGGCTTATCTTCGACACTGATGGAGTGCACCCCGACCCAGGGAAGATCACGGCCATCAAGCAACTACAGGCGCCACAAGACGCCACTCAACTCAAGGAGTTCCTGGGCATCGCAATTACATGTCTCCCTTCACGCCAAATCTCTCACAGCACACCGCCATACTCAGAGACCTGCTGAAGAAGGACAGTGAGTTTGTGTGGACACCAGCGCACGAGAGCGCATTCCAGCGAACCAAAGACGCAATATGCAGAGAAGCTACGTTAGTAGTTATAGTGCTCCAATGACCGATCAAAAGAGGTGACCAGTAGGGAGTGATGACGTCATTTCCGGTCGCAGAACCT
>JAMJIN010000046.1:0-23082 GCA_036784775.1 Chromatiales bacterium
TGGCCATGGCGGTCTCCTCATTTGGCTTCAGGTTCAGTATGCGCCACCCACTGACTCAATAGCTGAGCCTCAGGGGTAATCAGGTAATCAAATGAAAAAGTTCATCGCATGTTTATTATTTTTCCTGCTGATCGAAACGGCATTTGCCGGACAGCGACTTGCAGATATCCAGAGCGGATTCCCCTGCGATGAGATCGCACAGTTCGAGAAGAGCCTGGGGTCAGTGGAGTTGGCTGCCTTAGATGCTAATGGCATCAGCAAGTACCGGGGTAAACAGGGAGGGCGAGAGGCGACGGTTGTTTATCACTGCGAGCAGGGACGGTTAACAGAGCAGGAAATCATCCTCACGTACGCTACCCAGAGTAAGGCCTACCAGGTTGCCAATGAACAGAGTATTGAACTCGCCAAGGCCCTGGGAAAACCCATTCATGATGGACTGAATCTGAAAACCTGGAGAAGGATCCTGTCAGGTATTCTGGGAGCGGATCTGGATTACCTGACTTCGGTAGTCGTCTGGGGAAAGGCAAAAGAGGATGCGATGTTGTTGGTCAGGGAAACAGCAGACAAGCGCTGGGAGGTCATCATTTCTCAGGGCAGTTCAAAACACGAATTCATTCTTAACTGAACGCTCCTGCGCTCTTTCCTCCGGGGTCAGAGTCGAGAGCGAGTCCGTTTGGGAGTGGCACAGTGTAAATTCGGAGTGAAGGCGCTGATGATACTGCGTAGTTGAACCGACTCCGACCCCGGAGGAAGTCGATGCAGGGCGCTATGTGGCACTCTTTGCTCAAGCCCTGGATAGAAAGCTCTTGACCGAGATACGCCGGGGCACCGAGAAGGAGATGGGTATAGGTCAGGCCGATTTTCTGCTCAGGATTGCGGGATTGTTGTCTGCTTGATTCAGGGGTCGGAGTCGAGAGCGAGGTTGTTGGGTGGTGGCATGAAGCAAGCTGGTTGCGATTCAGGTTGTGTCACTTCGTAGTTGACTCGACTCCGACCCCTGGAGTTAAGTAAAACTCGAAAACCGGGTCAGCAAACAGTATTCAACGCTTGCCGATAATACTGCCGAGGATGCCCCGGATGATCTGCCGGCCCAGGTTGGAACCGATTGCCCGGGCCACTGATTTTACGAAAGCCTCGCCCACGCCCTGACGTTTTCGGCCACCACTGCTGCGTGATTTCTTCGAAGCCTTCTCCTTACTCTCTTCCTGGGTCTGTTGTTCCCGCTGTTTGGCCAGCTCCTCCTCACGTTTGATCAGCATCTCGTAGGCTGATTCCCGGTCGAGGGGTTTGTCATAACTACTCTTGAGAGGGGAACGGCTGGTGATCCGTTCCCTGTCTGATTCATCCACCGGGCCGAACTTGGAGCGGGGGGGCGACATCAGGGTGCGCTCCACCATGCTCGGAACACCCTTGTGGTTGAGGGTTGAGATCAGGGCTTCCCCCACACCCAACTGTCCGATAATCTCCTCGGTATCGAACGCGGGATTCTGGCGGAAGGTCTCGGCGGCCGCCTTGACAGCCTTCCTGTCCCTGGGGGTGAAGGCGCGCAGGGCGTGCTGAATGCGGTTGCCGAGCTGGCCGATGATCTCGTCGGGCACATCATTGGGATATTGGGTGATGAAAAAGACACCCACGCCCTTGGATCGAATCAGTCGTACCACTTGGGTAATCTTTTCCAGCAGCGCTTTTGGCGCTTTGCTGAACAGCAAGTGGGCCTCGTCGAAAAAGAAGACCAGTTTGGGACGGTCGGCATCCCCCTGTTCCGGCAGCTCCTCCATCAGTTCGGAGAGCAACCAAAGCAGAAAGGTGGCGTAGATTCGGGGCGAGTGGTAGAGGGTGGTGGCATCGAGAATGCTGATCACACCGCGACCGGAAAAGTCCGTCTGCATCAGGTGTTTTATGCGAATGGCCGGTTCTCCAAAAAAGATCTCGCCGCCAGCCTCTTCCAATACCAGCAGGCGGCGCATGATGGCACCCACACTCTGTCTCGAAACACGGCCATACTCCCGTTCAAGTTCCTTGGCGTTGTCGGCCACCCAGTTGAGCATGGAACGCAGATCCTTCAGGTCGAGCAGCAGCAGACCCTCGTCATCGGCGACGCTGAAGACGATCTGCAGTACCCCTCCCTGTGTCTCGTTCAGCTCCAGCAGGTTGGCCAGCAGAGTGGGACCCATCTCGGAGACGGTGGTGCGTACCGGGTGTCCCTGTTTGCCGTAGACATCCCAGAAGATTACCGGATTGCCTTCGAAGTCGTGATCTTCGATGCCGATATATTCAAGACGCTCGCTGACCTTGGGATGGGCTTTGCCGCTACCGGCCAGGCCCGACAGATCCCCTTTCACGTCCGCTGTAAAAACAGGCACCCCGAGACGGGAGAAGGATTCAGCCAGTACCTGCAGAGTGACTGTCTTGCCGGTACCGGTTGCGCCGGTAATGAGGCCGTGCCTGTTGGCCATTCCGGCATCGAGCAGGATCTGTTCCTTACCGTTTCCACCGAGCAGGATCTGATTATCACTCATGGTCTGTTCCCTGTTGCAGGCCCTTTGCGGGCCATGGTAGTTAACAATGGTTTACATTTTTCGCAGGGCCGGTCTAAACCGCTGGGTTAGACTCGACATCCGAATGCCGGCCAAGGCCCTGTCTTTAGGGCCGCTATGGCTGGTAGGCTACTCATACCGGAGGTTTTAACATGATGGAACTGGTACAACAATTGATTGCAGGTGCCGGCGTGAACCAGCAGCAGGCTGAAGGCGGTGCGGGTTTGTTGTTTGGTTTGGTAAAGGATCAGCTCTCCTCGGGAGATTTCTCCAGGATTGCGGATGCCGTTCCGGGTGTCGAAAATCTGATCGATGGGGCGCCTGCTGCTGATTCCGGCGGTCTGGGTGGAATGTTGGGCGGTGTGGTCTCAGCGTTGGGTGGTTCAGAGCTCGGAAACATGGCCTCCCTGGCCAGCGGTTTCTCCAAACTGGATCTCGATGCCGGAATGATCGGAAAATTTGTCCCCGTGCTGCTCTCTTTTCTGCAGTCCAAAGGGGGAGATGGACTGAGTTCGCTGGTGGCTGGTGTTCTGAACGGCGACTGATGGGGTAAAACGATGCGTTGGCGGGGAAATCGACAGAGCAGCAATATCGAAGACCGGCGCGGAATGCGCACTCCTTTAGCCCGTGGGTTTGGTGGAGGCGGCGGTATGCTCAGCCTGCTGCCGATGGTATTCAAGCTGTTTGGTTTCAAGGGCGGTTTGGTGGCGGTACTGGCCATCGGCGCTTATAGCCTCTTTAGCGGGAACCTGGACAGCCTGCTGGGTGGCGGCATGCAGGGTCTCTCCCCTGAGCAGGGTCAACAGAGCCAGCAGATCGAACAGAGTGCCGAGGAGAAAGTACTGGTGCGGTTTGTTTCTGTCGTACTGGCCGATACCGAGGAGACCTGGCATCAGCTGTTTCGTGAGAAAGGCAGTCGTTACAAAGAGCCTAAGCTCGTGTTGTTTCGCGGTGCGGTGAAATCCGCCTGTGGTTTGGGGCAGGCAGCTATGGGTCCCTTCGACTGCCCTGGAGATCAGAAGGTCTATATCGACCTCAGTTTCTACAGCGATCTCAAAGATCGTTTCAAGGCGCCGGGTGATTTTGCCCAGGCTTATGTGATCGCCCACGAAGTGGGACATCATGTGCAGACGCTGCTCGGCGTCTCCAAAAAGGTGCAGGCGGCGAAGAAGGGTTTGGGTGAGGTAAAAGCCAACCAGCTATCGGTGCGACAGGAACTTCAGGCCGACTGCCTTGCAGGTATCTGGGCACACCATGCGGATCACTCCCGGCAGTTGCTGGAAGCCGGTGATGTGGAGGAGGGGCTGACCGCCGCCAGCGCCATCGGCGATGATCGTCTGCAGAAGCAGTCTCAGGGATATGTCAGCCCCGACTCTTTTACCCACGGCAGTTCAAAGCAGCGGGTCAAGTGGTTCAAGATCGGCATGCAGAGTGGCCAGCTTAAGGATTGCGACACCTTTTCAGCCAAATTGCTTTGACTGGAACTCTGCAACCTGAAATTCACCGCGAAGTGCAAAGCTAAGTGTAGGTTGAGTTAGCGCAGCGTAACCCAACAAAATCAAAGGGTTGTCGGGTTACGCTATCGCTAACCCGACCTACATTATGGCTTTTGCGATACCTACCTGCACGATCAGCTGTTCAGGCTAGTACCTCGGGTAGGGCGCGCCATAGGGCTGTGTGCCATAACCGGGTGCATATCCTCTGGGCGGTGGGTAGTAACCTCCCGCGGGTGGGTAGCCCGCACCCTGGGCTGGTGCGGCTTGAGGCGCCTGCACTCCTCCGGCAGGGGCAGCGCCCTGGGTTTGAGGCTGCGGTCTGAATTGATGAGCCCCCGCGCCGGCTTGGGGTGCTCCTCCATAACCTTGACCGCCTGGCATGCCCTGGGGTGGCTGGCCCTGATAACCCCCTTGTCGTGGATCTGCGTAATTACCCTGTTGACCCGGATAGGGACCCTGGCCCCGAGGAGCGCCATATCCCTGGTTGGGGCCTCTGTCGTAGCTGTAATCACGATCGTCATAATCCCGCCGCTCATCCCTGCGGTCGTTATTGCTATTGTTGTTATTGTTCATCCACTTGTTGGGACTCATCCATTTATTCGGACTCATCGCGTCGCCAAAATTGAAGGCGGCTGCTGTCTGGATATGGGCAAAACCTAACCCTGCTGCGATGCAGCAACTCAACAAAAACTGCTTTTTCATGGGAACTTCCTCTTGTTTTGATGGGATCAGCAAATAAAATCAAAGGTTTCCTAAACCCATTTCTTCCGCACTGCAGGATCTATTTAAGCTATTCGCTGAAACTGCATGAGGCTTATTCTTTTCTGGGAGTGGACACAGTGTAAACGCATATAACCTTAGCTGCATTTGTTGAAAAATCCAAGAAAGCGCCAAGTGCGGTGAAATTCTGGGAGACGGGTTCCCTGGGTTCTGTGGTTATTATGCAGAGGGATCAATCCTTGCGTGCTTTGGCGAAAGCAGCGGCCAAACTGTTTCCCATTGGCGCCTGAGCGGGTTTTTTATGGGGTTTACGCGCCATCTCCTGACGCGGTTTTGCAGCCGGTTTGCGTTCGGCTTTGTCGTCAAGGCGCAGGGTGAGACCGATGCGGCGGCGGGGGATATCCACCTCCAGTACCTTTACTTTCACCAGATCACCGGTTTTCACCACCTCCCTGGGATCCTTGACGAATTTGTTGGAGAGGTTGGAGATATGCACCAGTCCATCCTGATGGACGCCGATGTCCACAAAAGCGCCGAAGTTGGTGACGTTGGTGATGATGCCTTCCAGGATCATCTCGGGTTTTAGATCCTGCAGGTTCTCCACCCCCTCTTTGAAGCTGGCGGTCTTGAAATCGGGGCGGGGGTCGCGGCCCGGTTTTTCCAGTTCGCCGATGATGTCTACCACCGTGGGCAGGCCGAATTTCTCGGTGATGAAATTTGCCGGTTGCAGTGCTTTGAGTTCATCGTGGTTGCCCAGCAGGTTTTCGATGCGGCAGCCGGTCTCCTCGATGATCTTTTTCACTATTGGATAGGACTCCGGGTGTACCGATGAGCGATCCAGCGGGTTGCTGCCGTTCATCACACGCATGAACCCGGCAGCCTGTTCGTAGGTTTTGGGGCCGAGCCGCGGTACCTGCTTCAATATCTTACGACTGTCAAAGGCGCCGTGCTCGTCGCGAAAGCTGACGATGTTCTGCGCCAGGGTGTTGCTGAGGCCGGATACCTGCGCCAGCAGAGGGGCGGAAGCGGTGTTGACGTCGACGCCCACGGCGTTCACACAATCTTCCACCACGGCTTCGAGGGATCGGATCAGGCGTCCCTGATTTACGTCGTGCTGGTATTGGCCGACGCCGATCGATTTGGGATCGATCTTGACCAGTTCCGCCAACGGATCCTGCAGGCGACGCGCGATGGAAACTGCTCCGCGCAGGGAGACATCCATGCCGGACAATTCCTGTGAGGCGAGTGCCGAAGCGGAGTAGACGGAGGCGCCTGCTTCGCTGACCATCAGTTTCTGCAGCTTCAGCTCTGGATGCTTTTGCATCAGTTCCGCCGCCAGTTTGTCGGTCTCCCGTGAGGCAGTACCGTTGCCTATTGCCACCAGTTCGGCTCCGTGCCGTTGGGCCAATGCCGCAAGCCGGGCAATGGAGTGATCCCATTGTCTCTGCGGGACATGGGGATAGATGGTGTCGGTCTCCAATACTTTACCGGTGCTGTCCACCACTGCCACCTTGGTGCCGGTGCGCAGGCCGGGGTCCAGGCCGATGGTGATACGGGGACCGGCGGGTGCGGCCAGCAGCAGGTCGTGAAGGTTGCTGGCGAAGACCCGGATCGCCTCTTCTTCCGCCCGTTCCCGCAGTTCTGAGAGCAGCTCCAGTTCGAGGTGGAGGGAGATCTTCACCCGCCAGGCCCAGCGTACTGTCTCCAACAGCCAGTCATCGGCGGCTCTGGATTGCTGGCTGATGGAGTTGGTCTTGGAGATCAAACCTTCGCAGGGGTGGCCACCGCCCGGATTCTCTGCAACCGCAAGGGTGAGGCTCAACACGCCTTCATTGCGGCCGCGGAATAGTGCCAGGGCACGGTGGGAGGGTATTTTGCTGATCGCCTCGCTGTATTCAAAATAGTCGGAGAATTTGGCGCCTTCCTGCTCTTTTCCGGTGACAATCACTGAGCTTAGCTGGCCGTTATCGCGAACATAGTCTCTCAGCTGGCCGATCAGGGAGGCATCCTCTGCGAAGTGTTCCATGAGGATCTGCCGGGCGCCGTCCAGGGCGGCCTTGGTCCCCTCGATGCCTTTGTCCGCATCGATGAACTCAGCTGCCGCTTGTTCCGGTGACAGGCTGGGGTCTTCCAACAGTGAGAGTGCCAGTGGCTCCAGTCCCGCTTCCCGCGCAATCTGTGCCTTGGTACGGCGCTTCGGCTTATAGGGCAGATAGAGGTCTTCCAGCCGGGTTTTGGTGTCGGCTTCCAGGATGTCACGTTTCAGCTCCGGCGTGAGTTTTTCCTGCTCCTCTATGCTTGAGAGGATGGTCTCCCGGCGTGCCTCGAGTTCACGCAGATAACCGAGGCGTTCAAACAGGGTGCGTAACTGGGCATCGTCGAGGCCGCCGGTGGCCTCTTTTCGGTAGCGGGCGATGAAAGGGACAGTGGCGCCCTCATCCAGCAGTTGGATAGTGGCATCGACCTGGGCCTGCCTGACGGAGAGTGTTTCGGCGATCGACTGGCTGATCCTTTTCATTTGATAGGCTATCTCTACATGGAAAAAGCGGCACTCTACCCTTTGCAGCAGGGTGTGAAAAGATTGTCTTTGTGGGATGTATGTGTATGAGATCTTGAGAATCGAAATTCTTGATTTAGGCGGGTGTATCGCCTAGCCTGATGGGAACCCGCTATGAATAAGGCGGGGTGGATGGCAGTGAAGCCGTATATTATCGATAGGGAAAAGACTGAAACAACCTGATTATTTCGAAGTATTCACCATGTCCCTGCTTGATGAATTAAAACACGAGGCTGAACGTCTTCAGCAACCGGATAACGAACAGGACTCGCCTGAAGTCAGGCAGGAAGCCCTCTACCAGTCGACCCTGCGACCCCGCATGCGGGCGATCCTGCGTTATCTCAGCGAACTGGCGGAGCAGCTGCAGCTTGTCAACCCGGATGTCAGCTGTACCTATGAACTACCCGGTTACGGGGAAGTTCAGGGATTACGGCAACAGGATTATATCGTCAACGCGGACAGCACCGATCAGACCAAAACTATCCGTTTGCGTTTCAACTGCGCGACAGAGAACGAACTGGAATTTTCGGTTACCCCCAAGCCGGACGCAGATGCGACACGGTCTTTCCTGGAAAACCAGCAGATGCGTTTTGCCGAGTGGCCGGTCAGGGACATGGAGCAGCGGCTGGTCGGCCTCACTTTTCAGGTGCAGGTCAAGGTTGAAGTGATCTTTCTCTTTCAGGCCGACCCTGAACAGGATGGCATCCGCATGATCACCTCGAATTTTGAAGGATTTTCCATCAAGCGTCACCTCTACAAGCCTGAAAAAATTACCGAGAAATGGCTTGATGATCTGGGTAATTTTATCCTGCGCAAACATGAAAAGCTCCATAGTCTGGATATTTCCGACTCAGAGAAGGAAAAGATCCGTAAACGACTACAGATGGAAAAACAGCAGCGTGAAAAGGAGACCCAAGAGATGCTCCTGCGTGAAGAGGTCGCGCTTGCCGAGGAGAAAAACAGCAAGAGCCTGTTCAGTAAGTTACGTAAGTTGACGGAATAACCTGGCAGGCGTGGTGTTGATTCTCTCTACTTGCGGTGGTTGAAGATTTCCCTGATGTCGCTATTTCACTCAAGAATCGTGCCGCTCGTTTTGCTGTCCCTACTATGGTGTTTCTGCGGCAGTGTGGGTGCCGAAGGGGATCTGGTCCGTATCGGTGTGCTGAGTCACCGCGGTGATCGGGCGACACTGGCCGCCTGGCGTCCCACGGCCGAGTATCTGGAAAATGCCATCCCGGAAAAGCAGTTTGAAATCATTCCCCTCGACTTCGATGAGGTCGATCCAGCGGTGCTGCAGGGTGCGGTCGACTTTATCCTGGTGAATCCGGGTATCTACGTCAATCTGGAAGTAAAATTCCGCGTCTCACGTATTGCCACGCTTAACAATCGGCGCGGGGATGTGCCCTACAATATATTCGGTGGCGTACTGTTCACCCGCCGGGATCACGCGGAGATAAAGGATCTCGAAGATCTGCGCGGACGTTCGCTGATGGCGGTGGATGCGACCTCTCTCGGTGGTTTTCAGATGGCGTGGCGCGAGTTGAGGTCCTCAGGATTGGATCCCTACCTCGATTTTGAAAGGCTGGAGTTCGGCGGCATCCACGATCGGGTGGTGATGGCGGTGCGCGACGGCAAGGTGGATGTCGGCACCGTGCGTACGGATATTCTTGAGCGTATGGCAAATGCCGGGGTCATCGACCTGGATGAGTTCCATATCATCAATCCGTTGACCAGTGCTGAGTTTCCCTTTGCCCACAGCACCCGGCTCTACCCGGAGTGGCCGTTCAGTAAGGTCAGCCATACTGCGAATGACCTGGCTCAACGGGTGGCTGTGGCACTGTTGAATATGCCCCACGATCACCCTGCTGCTATCTCCGGCAAATATGCCGGCTGGACGATTCCCCTCGACTATCAGCCGGTGCATGAGCTACTCAAGGAGCTTTCACTCTCTCCCTATGCGGAACCGGGGCGCTTCACTCTGTTGGACGCCATCAAACGCTACCGGTACTGGCTACTGGGCGGCTTGGTTTTTCTTATACTCATGGCCTTCATGACGCTATGGGTGATGCGGCTCAATCGGGAACTGCATGGTGCCAAGGTGCAACTGGAGCAGCAACATGAACTGATCCTCGACTCGGTGGCCGACGGTATCTATGGTGTGGATCTTCAGGGTAATTCCACCTTCGTCAATCGTGCTGCGGTGGAGATCACCGGCTGGCAGGAGGAGGACCTCATCGGCCTGAACCAGCATGAGATTCTGCACCATACCCATGCGAATGGTACTCCACATGCGCAGAAGGATTGCCCCGTCTACCTGGCGTTTCGGGACAACCAGCCCAGGCATGTCTCCGATGATCTCTTCTGGCGCAAGGACGGCAGCAGTTTTTCCGTGGAGTACACCAGTACGCCGATCCGGGATGTATCTGGCAAGACACTGGGAAGCGTAGTGGTGTTTCGTGATATCACCAAACGCAAGCAGGCGGAAGATGAAACACGTCAGCATCAGAATGAGCTGGCGCGGGTGGCGCGGCTCAGCACACTGGGTGAGATGGCATCAGGTATCGCCCACGAACTGAATCAACCATTAACTGCAATTGCAACCAATGCCCATGCAAGCATCCGTATGCTTGAGTCCGGTTCGCAGAACAAACAGGTCTGTGCAGATGTGATGGACCGAATCGCTTCACAGGCTGAGCGGGCGGGGGAGATCATTCGCCAGCTGCGTCGTATGGTGCAAAAGGATCCGCTGGAGAGTGCCGAGGTCGACATCAACGATCTGGTGCGGACCGTGGAGGTGCTGATCCGCCCGGAGATTCGTCGAGCCGATGTGGTGGTGAAACTGGATCTCGATCCGGAAGTGCCAATGGTTGACGTTCAGCGGATACAGATCGAGCAGGTGATCCTTAATCTTGCCCGCAATGCCATTGAGGCGATGGGTAATACTCCGGAATCGGACCGTGAACTGCTCATCCGTACCGGTTTGCGTGGCAATCAGGTTCAGGTGACGGTCAGGGATAGCGGGCCGGAACTCAATCCCGATATCATGGATACGCTGTTCGCGCCCTTTGTGACCAGTAAACGTGAGGGCATGGGACTTGGACTCTCTATCAGCTACGGGATCATTGACGCTCATGGTGGTAGACTTAGCACCGTCACTCCAGCCGATGGCGGAGCGGAATTCCAATTTACCCTCCCACTTATTATGGGTACTTGAAGTATGGAACAGAACTCGCCGACAGTCTTCATCGTGGACGATGACCAGGAAGTGCGCAACGCACTACAACTTTTGATGCAATCCGTGGGCCTTTCGGTTGCCTGTTACGCCTCTGCCGGGAACTATCTTGATGCTTTCGATGCCAGCCTTCCGGGCTGTCTGGTGGTGGATATCCGCATGCCGGGCATGAGCGGCATGGAACTTCAGGAGCGGCTACGGGGAGAAGCTATTTACCCGCCGATCATTTTCATCACCGGCCATGGTGATGTGCCGATGGCGGTGCGCGCGGTCAAGAATGGAGCGGTGGATTTTATTGAGAAACCTTTTCATGACCAGATGCTGCTGGACAGTGTGCATCGTGCCATCGAGCAGGATGCCAACCGGCGCGGTGAAGTGTTGCGGCTTACAGATATACAGGATCGTTTTGAGCAGCTGACGCCTCGTGAGCGGGAGGTCCTGGAACTGGTGATTGCCGGTAAACGCAACAAAAATATTTCCGATGAAATGGGCATCACCCTGTCGACGGTCGAGGCGCATCGATCCAAAGTGATGGAGAAGATGCATGCTGATACATTGTCCCACCTGATGCGCATGATGCTGTCCCTGGACAGAAATTATGGAAAACCGTAATAGGGTTTGGCGTAATTGGGAATTTTCTTTATACGACATGGAGTTAGATAATAAATGCTCTCCTGACCAGCCCGGAGCCAGTGGGGGGAAGCCCTGATGTTGGCAGGAAAGGTTATTGGAGAGCTCTGACAGGCGCCCCCCTCTATTCCTGCCAGCTCTTTTTACGCAATAACAATAGTGGTCTTGCGGCAACTCAACTATTTGCCGCAGTTTGAAGACTGAAAATGTGTAATGGGCGCAGTACAAAATATTTGGAATCTCATAAGGGTCGGAGTCAAATTTGATTGAGGCAACAGAGGTTTTCTGTGCCTGGAATCATTCAGCATCGACTTCGCCCCTCTTGCCACCCAACGAAAAATTGCCCTTGATACCTGAGAGGATTAAAAGAGAATGTCTATTTCCAGACGTGAGTTTCTTCGCCTGATGGGACTCGCCGGCGCTGCCGGCATGATGCCCGGCTCGATCTTTGCAGCAGCCCGGCAGCCCGCCGATCTCTATGAGGTGCCGAAGTTTGGTAATGTCTCTCTGCTGCACTTTACTGACACACATGCACAGCTGAATCCCATCTACTTTCGGGAACCCAATGTTAATTTGGGACTGGGTTATGCATTCAACAAGGCGCCTCACCTGGTGGGTGACAAACTGCTGAACCATTTCGGCATCGCACCGAACGGCATCGAATCCCACGCCTTCAGCTATCTCAATTTTGATGCTGCCTCGGCCAAGTATGGCAAGATCGGCGGCTTTGCCCATCTGCGAACGCTGGTAGACCGTATCCGAGCAGAGCGGGGGCCTGGTAACACCCTTTTGATGGATGGAGGCGACACCTGGCAAGGTTCCGGCACAGCCTACTGGACCCGCGGAAAAGATATGGTCGGTGCCTGCAACATGCTGGGGGTGGATGTGATGACCGGTCACTGGGAGTTCACCTATCTCGACAAGGAGGTGATCTCCAATATCCATGATTTCAAAGGCGACTTCGTAGCGCAGAACGTCAAGGTGAGCGATGATGCCCTGTTCGACTACAAGTTTGCCGATTTTGACGGTTTTGACGAAGATGAGGGCAACGCCTTCAAGCCCTATGTGATCAAGAACGTGGGCGGTGCCCGTGTAGCCGTGATCGGCCAGGCTTTCCCCTATACCCCCATCGCCAATCCCCAGCGTTTCATCCCGGACTGGACCTTCGGTATCCAGGACGAAAGTATGCAGGCGGTGGTCGATATGGTGCGCGAAAACGAGAAGCCCGATGTGGTAGTGGTGCTCTCCCACAATGGTATGGATGTGGACATCAAGATGGCCTCCCGGGTCAGCGGCATCGACGCCATCTTCGGCGGCCATACCCACGATGGTATGCCGGCCCCGACGGTCGTCAAGAATGCCGGCGGCAAGACCCTGGTGACCAATGCCGGTTCCAACGGCAAGTTCCTCGGTGTGATGGATCTGGAGGTAAAGGGCGGCAAGGTGCGGGATTTTCGTTACCGGCTGCTACCGGTTTTCTCCAACCTGCTGCCCGCAGACAAGGAGATGCAGGCATACATCGATGGTGTGCGCGCCCCCTACAAGGCTCAGCTGGATGAGCAGTTGGCGGTGGCGGAGGAGACCCTCTATCGCCGTGGCAACTTCAACGGCACCTTCGATCAGGTGATCTGCGATGCCCTCACCGAGGTCAATGACGCTCAGATATCCCTCTCTCCCGGTTTCCGCTGGGGCACCACCGTGCTGCCGGGTCAGACGATCACCATGGACCACGTCATGGATCAAACCAGTATCACCTATCCCGAGACCTATCGCCGGGAGATGAGCGGTGCCGACATCAAGGCAATCCTGGAGGATGTCAGTGACAACCTCTTCAACAAGGATCCCTACTATCAGCAGGGGGGTGACATGGTGCGGGTCGGTGGCCTGGACTATGTCTGTGAGCCGGGCAAGGGTTTCGGCAAGCGCATTACCAACATGACCCTGAACGACGGCACCACGATCGAGGCCGACAAGAAGTATGTGGTTGCCGGCTGGGCCACGGTGGGTTCAAAGTCCCCTGGTCGTCCCATCTGGGATGTGGTGGGTGACTACCTGCGTCATCAGAAGACGGTGAAGATCAAAAAGCTCAACACCCCGAAACTGGTCGGTGTGAAGGGTAATCCAGGTATTGCGGAGTACCGAAGCAGCTGATGATTCTGTCAAGGGTAGGCAGGGTCGGATGCGCATTATTTCGATCTTCGTTTTTACGACCTCAAGTTTCGGAGTTCAAGCCATCCTGAAAAGATGAAGGGTAGGGTGTGCCGTGCGCACCCTACGTTTCGAATCACACCCCCAGGATGTGGTAACCGGAGTCGACATAGAGCACGTCCCCGGTGATGCCTGAGGCGAGGTCAGAACAGAGGAAAGCTGCCGCATTGCCCACCTCTGCGGTGGTGACGTTACGCCGTAACGGGGTTTTCTTCTCCGCTTCGTCGAGCATGCTCTTGAAGTTCTTGATACCGGATGCCGCCAGGGTACGGATCGGGCCTGCGGAGACTGCGTTCACGCGGATGCCGTCGGGACCCATTGAGTCGGCCATGTAGCGGACATTGGCTTCCAGGCTCGCCTTGGCCACACCCATTACGTTGTAGAAGGGCACGGTGCGCACGGCGCCGAGATAGCTCATGGTGATCAACGATGCGTTGCGGCCCTGCATCATCGGCATGCCGGCTTTTGCCAATGCGGCAAAACTGTAGGCGCTGATATCGTGGGCCATGGCAAAACCCTCACGGGTCAAATTGTCCAGATATCTGCCTTCCAGGTGGTCGCGGGGGGCGAAGCCAACGGAGTGGACTATACCCTCCAAACCGTCCCACTTCTTGCCCAGTTCCTCGAATACGGCATCAATCTGCTCGTCACTGGTGACATCCAGCGGCAGTACAATATCGGAGCCGCACAAATCGGCGATCTTCTGAACCCGGCTCTTGAGTTTGTCACCCTGGTAGGTGAAGGCGAGCTGTGCACCCTCGCGGTGCATGGCCTCGGCGACGCCCCAGGCGATGGAACGGTTGCTGGCGACGCCAACGATAAGAATACGTTTGTCTTGCAAAAAACCCATGGAACAATTCCTTGGTGGTGTCATCAAACAGAATTGCGGATAATGCGGCCAGTGGCCGATTGCCTCGGCGAACTCTGCGTTTATTTCCAGCTTTCTGGATGTGCGCTGATTAAGAACGAACTAAGTTACCCGAAATTTCCCGAATCGAAAAGGGCGAGCCCTGCCATTTTATGCGCGTCAGATTGATAAAACTGAGAGGAGTCTGCAGCCTGTTGCTGATTGGCATGCTGTTGACTGGGTGCGATGACTCCCCCTGGAACTCGCCTCACCCCGCCGGCGAGATGTCCAGCCAGGTGCTCTACCGCTCCTTCTCCGAGCGCCCCAAGCATCTCGATCCGGCCCGTTCCTACAGTTCCAATGAGTATGAGTTTATCGCCCAGATCTATGAGCCGCCGCTGCAGTACCACTTTCTGAAGCGGCCCTATGAGTTGGTGCCTCTGACCAGTGAGGGTATGCCCCAGGTCGCCTATCTGGCCGCCGACGGCAAACCTCTGCCGGAGGGTGCCCCGGTTGATGAGATCGCCTTCAGTGACTATCTGATCACCATCCAGCCCGGCATCCGCTTTCAACCCCATCCCCTGTTTGCCAGGGATGAGTCGGGTGAATTTCTCTACCATCAGTTGAATGATGATCAGTTGGAAACGCTGCATACCCTGGATGATTTGCCGGTGAACGGCAGCCGCGAACTGACGGCGGCGGACTACGTCTATCAGATCAAACGTCTCGCTTTTCCCCGTTTTCATTGCCCTATCGCCGGAGTGATGAACGAGTATATCGTCGGCTTCAAGGCGCTTTCCGAACACCTGAGCGCCGATGACAAACGGCTGCAGAAGATGACCGGTCAAGAGCGTCCCTATGTCGATCTGCGGGAGTATGATCTGCCAGGTGTGGAGGTGGTGGACAACTACCGCTATCGCATCCGTCTCAAAGGTAAATATCCCCAGTTCGCCTACTGGATGGCGATGCCGTTCTTTGCCCCCATGCCTTGGGAGGCAGACCGCTTCTACGCCCAGCCGGGGTTGCGCAAGCGCAACATCAAACTGGATTGGTATCCGGTTGGCACCGGGGCGTTTATGTTGACGGAGAATAACCCCAACCTGCGCATGGTGCTGGCGCGCAATCCCAATTTTCATGGTGAGTCCTATCCCGAAGTGGGTGAACCCGAGGACATCGCGGCTGGATTGTTGCAGGACGCCGGTTTGCCGCTGCCCTTAGTCGACAAGGCGGTCTATAGCCTGGAGAAGGAGACCATCCCCTACTGGAATAAATTTCTGCAGGGCTACTACGATACCTCCGGTATCTCGTCGGACAGTTTTGATCAGGCGGTGCAGTTCGGTGATCAGGGAGAGGTGGGGCTGACGGAGTCGATGCGGCAGAAGGGGATTCAGTTGACCACTGCGGTACAGATTTCCATCGGCTACTTCGGCTTCAACATGCGTGATTCTGTGGTCGGCGGGGATTCGGAACGGGCGCGGTTGCTGCGTCATGCTATCTCCATTGCGGCAGACTACGAAGAGTTTATCTCCATCTTTGCCAATGGACGGGGCATCCCGGCACAGGGAATGATTCCTCCGGGCATCTACGGCAACCGGCCGGGACCCGAGGGAGTCAATCCCTATGTCTACGAGGTGATGGACGGTAAACCCAAACGCCGTTCCATCGATGAGGCGAAGGCGTTGTTGCAGCAGGCGGGTTATATCGATGGACGGGATCCGGACACCTGCAAGCCTCTGGTGCTCTACTATGATGCCGTGGCGACCGGGCCGGATGACAAAGCGAGGATGAACTGGTGGCGCAAACAGTTTACCAAGTTGAGTATCCAGCTGGTGGTCCGCGCGACCGATTACAACCGTTTTCAGGAGAAGATCCGCAAGGGCACCGGGCAGATGTATAGTTGGGGCTGGAATGCTGACTACCCTGATCCGGAGAACTTCTTCTTTCTCCTCTACGGTCCCAACTCCAAGGTGAGCGGGGGAGGGGAGAACGCTTCCAACTATGCCAATCCTGAGTTTGATGAACTCTTCAGCCGGATGAAGAACATGGATAACGGCCCCGAACGGATGGCAATCATCGACCAGATGCTGGAGATACTGCGCCACGACGCCCCCTGGCTGTTTGGGTTTCACTCCAAGGCGTTCTCCCTGAGCCACGCCTGGTATCACAACGTAAAACCCAATCTGATGGCGAACAACACGCTGAAATACAAACGGGTCGACCCTGACTTGCGCCATGAGTCTCAGTTGGCATGGAACCAACCGGTGCTCTGGCCGGTGATCGGCACTGCGGTAATATTACTGCTCTCCCTTATTCCCGCCGTTGTGCTGTTCCGACGCCGGGAGAGGAGTGCTGCACGATGATGGCCTATATTGTACGGCGGATGCTCTATGCCATCCCGATCCTGATCGGGGTGAACATTATCACCTTCCTGCTCTTCTTCGTGGTCAACTCCCCTGATGATATGGCGCGCATGAATCTGGGCATGAAGCGCGTCACTCCCGCCGCTATCGAGGAGTGGAAAGCAGAGCGGGGCTACGATCTTCCGATGCTCTACAACGAATCCGAGGCGGGAGCCGGACAGATCACCCGGACCATCTTCTTTCAGAAGTCGGTGAAGCTGTTTAAGTTCGATTTCGGCGTGTCCGACAGCGGCCGCGATATCGGTTACGACATCTCCCAGCGTATGTGGCCCAGTCTTGCCATCGCGGTGCCGGTGCTACTGGTTGGATTGGCGCTGAATATCACCTTCGCCCTGCTGATCGCCTTCTTTCGCGCCACCTATATCGATTTCTGGGGGGTAGTGATCTGCGTGGTGATGATGTCGATCTCGGCGCTTTTCTACATCATCGGCGGGCAGTATCTGGTGGGGAAACTGCTCCATCTGGTGCCGATCTCGGGTTACAGCACCGGGCTGAGTGCGATCAAGTTTCTGCTCCTGCCGGTGATCATCGGGGTCATTGGCGGTATCGGTGCCGGCACCCGCTGGTATCGCACCCTTTTTTTGGAGGAGATCAACAAGGACTATGTGCGCACCGCCCGGGCCAAGGGTTTGAGTGAGCAGTGGGTGCTGTTCGGCCATGTCTTTCAGAATGCGCTGATCCCGATCCTGACCGGCGTGGTGGCTGTGCTGCCACTGCTATTCATGGGCAGTCTGATCACCGAATCCTTCTTTGGCGTGCCGGGCCTGGGCAGTTACACCATCGATGCCATCAACCGGCAGGATTTCGCCATCGTGCGGGCGATGGTCTTTCTCGGTTCCGTGCTCTACATCATCGGACTGATACTGACCGATATCTCCTACACCATCGTCGATCCAAGGGTGCGGCTTTCATGAATCAGTCTGGTAGGGTGTGCCGTGCGCACCTGAAGATAGGGGTCGGAGTCAAACCGGGCTGGGTGTTGGACAAATGGAATGCGATTGGGCGGTTTGACTCCGACCCCTGGGGGATTCATGCCTGATCTGGTGATTCTCTGGACCGACGCCTTGGTCTTTCTGCTGGTTTTACTGGTAGTCGGCTTTGCCCTGTTCGCCAGTCGGCGGGAACACCTGCGTGCCCCCTGGCGGCATGTGGCGCGCAGCCGTGTGGGTATGGGGGCGCTGGTGGTGCTCTCCTGTTATATCCTGATCGGCCTGCTCGACTCCATTCACTACCATCCCGATATGGATGGTACAGAGGGGGAGACCGCCGAGGTGCTGAGCCTCTTCGATCTTATGGTCACCCCCCTGCGCACCCGCACCGAGAAGACCTATTCGGCACCGCTGGCAACACACCTCTACGCTAAGGAGACCATCGAACTGGCTGGTGGAAAAAGCCTACGTGACTATCCCCGGCTGAAGTTCGGCGGCGCTCATCTGGCAGACCCTGAACTCGACTGGGTTTCCGATATTTATCTTAATGTCATACACGGGACGCTGGAGGGCGTAGTCTGCTGGCTGGGTCTCTCCGTCCTGTTTGTGGCGCTGATGGCGAGGCGGGAAAATTTGACCTTCGGGCAGATGCAGTCACGGGTGATTCGCTATGAGACGCCAATCCCCTGGCGCACAGTGCTCATTACATTGGGCGTGCTGCTGGTGATCGGTTTTATCCTGGGCGAACTGGCGGTTCAGTACCACCTCTTCGGCACCGACAAAGTGGGGGAGGATGTCTTCTATCAGGGGTTGAAGAGTATCCGCACCGGACTGTTGATCGGTACCCTGACGACCATGGTGATGCTGCCTGCTGCGATCCTGCTCGGCATCATGGCAGGTTATTTCCGGGGTTGGGTGGACGATCTGATCCAATACAGCTACACCACCCTCAACTCCATTCCAGGGGTGTTGCTGATCGCCGCCGCCATCCTCATGATGCAGATCTACATGAGTAATCACGAAGCGGAGTTTGCCAGTCTGACCCAGCGGGCCGACCTGCGGTTGCTCTTTCTCTGCATGATCCTTGGGGTGACCAGTTGGACAGGTCTCTGCCGTATGTTGCGGGGGGAGACTTTCAAGCTGCGGGAGCTTGAGTATGTGCAGGCCTCCCAGGCCTTCGGTGTCGGCCACTTCACCATCATCGGCCGTCATATCCTGCCCAACGTGCTGCATATCGTGCTGATCACCCTGGTGCTCGACTTTAGCGGCCTGGTGCTGGCGGAGGCGGTGCTCTCTTACGTCAATATCGGGGTCGACCCTACCATGAACAGTTGGGGCAACATGATCAACAGCGCCCGGCTCGAAATGGCCCGCGAACCGATCGTCTGGTGGTCGCTGGCTGCAGCACTGATTTTCATGTTTACCCTGGTGCTCTCCGCCAACCTCTTTTCGGATGTGGTGCGGGATGCCTTCGATCCCAGACTGCGCACCAGCCGGTAGTGATATTGCCCATGAAAAATCACCTGTTAGCAATCGAAAACCTGAACACCCGGCTCGGCAACAAGCAGAACCCGGTGCGGGTGGTGGATGGTCTCAATCTGACCATCCGTAAGGGCGAAACGCTGGCGCTGTTGGGTGAATCGGGCTGCGGCAAGTCGATGACCGCCCTCTCCATGATGCGCCTGTTGCCCCCTTCCGGACGCATCAGCGATGGGCATGTCAAACTTGACGGTCTGGATCTGTTGACCCTTTCTGAACAGGAGATGCGTCGGGTGCGGGGTGGCCGCATGGGCATGATCTTTCAGGAGCCCATGACCTCTCTCAACCCGGTGTTGCGCATCGGTGATCAGATTGCTGAGGCGGTGCGCCTCCATGACAAGTTGAGCAGTGCGGCTGTGACGGTGCGGGTGGTGGAACTGCTCGATTCTGTCGGTATTCCCGATCCCCGCCGCCGTGCCAGAGAGTATCCCCATCAGCTCTCCGGTGGCATGAAACAGCGGGTAATGATCGCCATGGCACTGGCCGGGCGACCGGAGCTGTTGATCGCCGATGAACCCACCACAGCGCTGGATGTGACTATACAGGCCCAGGTATTGAACCTGCTGAAACAGTTGCAGCAGGAGACCGGCATGGCGATTCTGCTCATCACTCACGACTTGGGTGTGGTGGCGGAGACTGCTGACCGCCTGGCGGTGATGTATGCAGGGCAGATCGTTGAGACTGCGGATGTTGGTGCCTTCTTTGAAGACCCGAAACACCCCTACAGCCGCAAGCTATTTGAATCTCTGCCGGACAGTCACAAGCGGGATGAAAAACTGGCGGTCATCAAAGGGACGGTGCCGCCGCTGAACCAGCGATTTTCCGGCTGCCGTTTTGCGGATCGCTGTGAACAGGCGGTATCCCGTTGTGGCAACGAGATACCCGACTGGGTCGACCTAACCGAACGGCAGGGCGTACGCTGCCTTATCTATGCCGACGACCCGATCACGCCCACGCTGAGTGATACCTCCGTCGAGGCGGAAACCCATATCTTGTCCCAGGCGGGAGACGAATCCCTGCTGGATGTAACGGACCTCAAGGTTCACTTTCCCATCCATAAAGGCGTGTTCCGGCGTGTGGTGGGCCAGGTGCGGGCCGTGGATGGTGTCGGGCTGTCGATTGCCAAGGGACGAACCCTGGCCCTGGTGGGCGAGTCGGGTTGCGGCAAGACCACCGTCGGCAAGGGTATATTGCAACTGATCCGCCCCACCGAAGGGCAGGTGAAATTTGGCGAAGACGAACTGACGCAGTTGAAGGGAGAGGCGCTGCGCCGGCGTCGCGCGGATATGCAGATTATCTTCCAGGATCCCATGTCCTCCATGAATCCGCGCATGCTCGTAGGGGAGATTATTGCCGAGGGGATGCGTGCGCAGAAGATCGGTAAAAAAAGAGATCGCAAGGTGCGGGTCAGTCAGCTATTGGAACAAGTGGGACTGCATGCCGATGCAGCTACACGTTATCCCCATGAGTTCTCCGGCGGTCAGCGTCAGCGCATCTGTGTCGCCCGTGCTCTGGCGGTGGAGCCGCAACTGATCGTCTGCGACGAACCCACCAGTGCGCTGGATGTGTCGGTGCAGGCGCAGATCCTCAACCTGTTGAAATCGCTGCAGCGCAAACTGGAGTTATCCTACCTCTTCATCACGCACAACATCTCGGTGGTTTCCTATCTGGCCGATGAGGTGGCTGTGATGTATCTGGGCCGTATTGTGGAGCAGGGCAGTGTCGAGAAGGTGCTGGGGTCGCCGGCGCATCCCTATACCAAAGCACTGCTTTCAGCCGTGCCTGTGCCCGACCCCGATTTCCAACGCTCGGTGATCCGTCTGGAGGGAGATATGCCGTCCCCGGCCAATCCGCCGAATGGCTGCCATTTTCACCCCCGTTGTCCCGAGGCCGTTGCGGCCTGTAGTGCCGGATATCCTGATGAAACCACGATTTCAGAGACCCACCGCGTCAGGTGCTTCCGCATCGATCAGATATAAGAGTGTGTTGTAAAAAGCTATGAGTAGGTTGGGTTAGCGCAGCGTAACCCAACAAAACCATAAGGTTGTCGGATTACGCTATCGTTAATCCGATCAACATACTATTTTCACGGCGTCAAACGCGGGGTTTCCTGGGAACATTATTCTCCTTGTGCTATATCTTCTGATAGACCAATGCCGGATAAGGACAGGAGGATGGGATGGTGATCAAGAAAAAAACACGCGTAAGAAGGGCAAAGAAGGTGAATGTTTCCAGGGCTGAAAAAGCGGGTCGTAAATTCTGCGATATGCCGGAAATGGCTGTGCGACAAGTGCCACAGGATGTCGATCCGGGACGGGCTGCATTTATCCTGGATATGGATAACATCTGGGTAAACGGTACGGTTATCCATTACTGTTTTTTCGAACATTCGAAACATGACACGCCAACAAAATGGACAGGGAGCGCAGCGGATAAACGTGCGGTGAGAAAAGCCTTCAAAGAGTGGAAGGATCTGGGTATCGGCCTTGAAATCGTTGAAGTGAAAAATCTCGATGAAGCCGAAATAAGGATCGGCTTTAATCAGGATGAAGGCTCCTGGTCATATATCGGCACCTATCCGATGGGTAATATCTCAAAGCGTAAGCGAACGATGAACTTTGGCTGGTCGCTGACAACATCCCATGGAAAGGATACGGCGCTGCATGAGATTGGTCATTCCCTCGGTGCCAAACATGAACATCAGAATCCGTTTGCCGGCATTCAATGGAACCGGCAGGGGGTCTACGACTATTTCAGCGGCCCGCCGAATAACTGGAGTCGCAGAAAAATCGACAGCAATATTTTGGACGCAGTTTCTGAAAGTGACGTGGAGGGTTCGGGCTGGGACAGCAATTCCGTCATGCATTACGAATTTCGTGCTGCTCTGATTGAAGGTCCGTCCCCCTATGATTCCACTGGCATTCATCCTGCTGCCGGCCTCTCACCCAAAGACAAAAGCTGGGTACAGCATTTCTACCCGTCGTTGAGAAAAAAAGACTACATAAATCTGACACCGTTTCAGTCTGAGGTTATTCAGATAGAGGCGGGCGGACAGGTGAATCTGGTTATCAAGCCGCAAACAACGCGCAAATACACCATGCAGTCTTTTGGAGAGGCAGATACTTTGATGGTGCTTTTTGAGGATGGTGGAACCGATGATCCCATCTATCTTCAAGCCGATGATGACAGCGGTACTGACTACAATGCCAAAATCGAGCATCGACTGATGAAAGGCACAACCTATATTCTCCGCGTTCGTCTTTACTGGGCCAATGCGGCTGGTGAAACGGCTGTTATGCTTTGGTAGCGCCTATCAGCAGGACAGGTTCACTTTTTGTAGGATGCGGTTCGCAAGCTCACCAGCATCCTACGTCCTGCATTCTTGCGTCAATCAGTCGGTAAACCGAATTGCTACAAGTAAAGGCCGATGAGTAGAGAAATAAATATATTCGTCTCCTATAGTCATCGCGATGATGACTGGCATGAGCGACTTATCGCCTTTCTGGACTCTCTCAAGTTTACCCGTCTGAAAGCGAAGGATCTGAAGAGCGGAAACCTCTATCAGAATGCCAGATTTCACTATCGCGCCTGGTCGGACAAACAGATCGATCTCGGCAGCAACTGGAAGCCGGAGATAGAGGATGCCATCCGGCAGGCGAGGGTGGCTGTGTTGTTGGTTTCGACCGACTTTTTAGCCTCTGAGTTTATCCTTGAAGAGGAGCTGCCACTGCTGATCGACCGCTCCAACAGCGGCGAACTTGCCATCTTTCCACTCATCATCCGTCCCTGCTGTAGATGGCGGTAAAAACCCGAACATAATTGGCGAACAGCGGTAACCGGATGAAATAGCTGCAAATAGCGAGTCAGAAGAAACAGCCAGCGACAAAGAGTGACATCGAGAAAGAAATCGGGAAGATGTAGGGAGCCGTTGAGAAGGTGTGGTACCGGGTGTATCGACCTCGACAGT
>JAMJIN010000398.1:0-1736 GCA_036784775.1 Chromatiales bacterium
ACTGTCGAGGTCGATACACCCGGTACCACACCTTCTCAACGGCTCCCTACATCTTCCCGATTTCTTTCTCGATGTCACTCTTTGTCGCTGGCTGTTTCTTCTGACTCGCTATTTGCAGCTATTTCATCCGGTTACCGCTGTTCGCCAATTATGTTCGGGTTTTTACCGCCATCTACATTTGGGAAGCTGTATATTTAACTGTGTAATAAATCCACGAGCAACCAGCTAAGATATCAATAATGAACAAAGTTAAAGAAGAGTTCCTTTTGGCTTTAATATTCGTTGGCAAATGGGTTGCCCTCGGTTTTGGTATTATAGGCATTCTATATTTCGCTATATATTTAGCGTATCACTCATCTTTCTATGATCCTCTGATAGCTGGATACGACCTTGAAATCAGTGAACTTAATTCAAAGCTAGAAAAGGCAAATAACGAAATAAATGTAGTAGAAGAAAAAAACACAGAAGCCACAAATAAATTAAAGCAACTACAAAACACTGACTTACTAAAAGCTGAAGAAAACATTGAAAGAACCCGCCTAATGGTTAAGTATCAAGGCGTCGAGTGCATAATTGACTCATTGAACCCGTTTTCAAAGAATCAGGGTGATAATAACAAAGCGTGTGTTGATCTAAATACAGCTGAACATAAAAAAGAAGAAATTATTAATGAGATAAAACTTCTAGAAAACGAAATTGATTCAAATAACGCATCGATCACCGATATTAGAGAAACGGCAGATAAACACACATCAGAGATTGAGGAAGTAAGGTATGAAAAAAGAAAAGCAGAGGTTGATGTTAAAGGCCCTCTGTTTTGGTTGGCAGGCATACTTGGGCTTACATGAGTATGAAATCACATAACAAGTGGGTCAAGCACGTTCGCTATCGCTCACTGGGACGCTCCGCTCGTTCCTCGCTCCGCGCCCCTTACCCAAAACGTTAGGGTTTGAAAAGGAAAAGTCATGAAGTGCCCACACTGTCAAAGAGATTTTCATGCCGACGTGGATATTGTAAATCTTGGCAACAAAGGGAAAACAGAAAATTTCACTTACATTTGGTCAGTCCATAAAATGACATGTCCAGCATGCCACCTGCCTATAATATTTATTGAGTACAAAGAGCACTGGGGCTCAGTCGTTCATTCGGGGAATCAATGGATGGTTTTTCCCAAAGGAGCTAATAGACCATCTGCACCCGTTGAAGTCCCTGAAGCCATCGCCCGTGATTTTAATGAAGCCTGTTTAGTCTTAAATGATAGTCCACAGGCATCTGCCGCCCTTAGTCGTCGCTGTCTTCAACATTTATTACAAGAGAGACGTGTTTCTACTAATAGCAATCTTAGTAGAGCAATTGATGATGCCTTAAATGCACATCTTCCAAGTCATATTTCCGAAGATCTAGATGCAATTAGAAATATAGGTAATTTCGCGGCGCATCCACAAAAAAGCCAACAATCTGGTGAAATCTTGCCAGTTGAGCCGCATGAAGCAGATTGGAATTTAGATGTTCTTGAAATGTTATTTGATTATTACTACGTCCAACCTAAAAAAAGTGCTGCGCGCAGAGCTGCACTTAATGAGAAACTAGAAGAAGCTGGCAAGAATCCCATGAAGGAACCCAGCAGTGATTGAGGAAAATAAACAACCTAACGAATAAGGTTAGATCGTGCGAGGAACGAGCCACGATCTGAACCGTTTGTGTACGCCCAGCATGGGCATGAACTAATGAGGTGA
>JAMJIN010000285.1:0-3134 GCA_036784775.1 Chromatiales bacterium
TATATCAGAGTGATCCACCGTCGTTGAATCGCCTTTCATATCCTGAACTGAGGCCATTGACAGAGAGAGAGAAAATGAAAATTGTTGCTAGTAGTTGACAGGTCAATTCATATCAGGAGCGGCGCCCTCACCGCGATTTGCCCATCTACGGAGTTTTCGCGGCGAGGGCGCCGCTCCTACAATTTAATACCCGTCTGTTGTCATCAGGGCGGGGGCTGATAAATGGTTTTTTCTACTGAAAGTTAGTGAATTGTGACAATTTCGGGACGGTTGCGAGATTACCAGGACTCAGACTTGGTTGTGCAGGGGATCCTGTAACAACACTGTTTTGAGGAGATCATTATGAAAAGACACATCGCTACCCTTTTACTGGCAGGTGGCATCCTGGCTTCATCACCATTACTGGCAAGGGATATCACTGTAGAGATCACCAATCTTACTGCTGGTGTCTACTTCACCCCATTGCTGGTTGCTGCGCATGATCGGGACACTCATCTTTTTGAAGTCGGCACGGAAGCATCAGTGAATTTGCAGGCTGCAGCTGAAGGCGGGAACATCTCTGGCCTGATTGGCGATGTTGAGGCGGCCGGTGGTGAGTATGTGGCTAATCCGGCCACCGGGCTACTGGGACCCGGTGAGACTACGGATGCTGAACTGGATATTCATGGGCACTCCACCTCACGTCTGACAATTATCGGCATGCTGCTGCCCACCAATGATGGTTTTGTTGGATTGGATGCCATCAAAATCCCCAAACGAAAAGGTATCCATACCTATTTACTCAACGGCTACGATGCTGGAACCGAGGCCAATGATGAGATTGTCAATGGCGGCGGTGCTCCAGGTGTGCCCGGTGTTCCCGCTGATCCAGGTGGATACAACGGTAGTGGTGCCACCGGAGTTTTTGACGCCGAGCAAAATGTCAACGTTCATGTCCACAAGGGTGTGGTGGGGGACGAGGATCTGAACGGTGGAAACAGCGATCTCGACAGCCGTGTCCATCGCTGGCTGAATCCTGTTGCCCGGGTCATTATCCGTGTCGGCGAACATCGTGATGATGACTGAGCGATTTGGATTAACGAGAAGCGCGTAAAACAGGCAAAAGAAACCCGGCACACCAAGTTGGGGGAGGTATGCCGGGTTTTAAATCGCACGCACAGCTGAAGACCCGGTGTTTGCGGACACGAACGGGAGGACAAGCCAATCAGGTTCGTGCGTGCAGAGTTAGTATGAACTAAATTCCTTATGCGAAACTGTGCTGGAGATCACATTTTTGAGCAGATTTGCAATCTGCGTTATATTTTTTCTGCCTGCTGAACAGCATTACCTATATAGCTCATTGGAGTCAGGTTTTTTAGTGAGGCCTTGGCCTCCTCGGGAATCTCAAGCCCCTCAATGAAAACCTGCAGATCCTCAGGCGTAATACGCTGTCCACGGGTCAGTTCCTTGAGTTTTTCATAGGGCTTTTCGATCCCATAACGGCGCATCACGGTCTGTATTGGCTCTGCGAGCACCTCCCAATTACGATCCAGATCCTGCAGCATGGCTTCGCCATTGGCTTCGAGCTTGCTGATACCGCGCATGATGGACTGCAGGGCGATGCTGGTATGGGCGATGCCGACACCCAGATTGCGCAGCACGGTGGAGTCCGTAAGGTCTCGTTGCCAGCGGGAGATCGGCAGCTTGGCGGCCAAGTGGCCGAAAAGCGCATTGGCGATACCCAGGTTCCCCTCACCGTTTTCGAAATCGATGGGATTGACCTTGTGCGGCATGGTGGATGAGCCGACTTCACCGGCGATGGTTTTCTGCTTGAAATAACCCAGCGAGATATAACTCCAGACGTCCCGGCAAAAATCGATCAGGATAGTGTTGAACCGGGCGGTGGCATCGAACAGTTCCGCGATATAGTCGTGGGGTTCGATCTGGATAGTGTAGGGGTTCCAGTCCAATCCCAGGGATTCAATGAAGTTTTTGGCAAAACCGGGCCAGTCGACCTCCGGATAGGCAGAGAGGTGGGCGTTGTAGTTACCCACGGCCCCATTGATCTTGCCAAGCATCTGCAGATTGGCGACCTGTTCCCGCTGGCGATGCAGGCGGTAGACCACGTTGGCCATCTCTTTGCCCATGGTGGAGGGAGATGCAGGCTGACCGTGGGTGCGGCAGAGCATCGGCTGATCCGCCAGTTCATGGGCAATGATGCGGATGACGCTGATTACCTCATCCATCTGAGGCAGCAGGATCTGCCCACGGCCTTCACGCAGCATCAGGGCATGAGAGAGGTTGTTGATATCCTCGGACGTGCAGGCAAAATGGATAAACTCGCTGATTGCCTCCAACTCATCGTTGCCGGCAATCTTCTCCTTCAGGAAATACTCCACCGCCTTGACGTCGTGGTTGGTGGTGCGCTCGATATTCTTGACCCGCTGGGCATCCTCTTCACTGAACCTTTCAACAATCCCATCGAGAATATTGTTGGCATGCTCGCTGAGCGGGGGGACTTCGGCAATGCTGTCGTGGTCTGCCAATGCCTGCAGCCAGCGGACCTCCACCAGCACCCGATGCCTGATCAGGCCGAATTCGCTGAAGATTGGGCGCAAATCGGCGCTTTTGCTGCCATAACGCCCGTCCACCGGGGAGACTGCGGTAAGTGTGGAGAGATCCATGATTATCAACTCGTCTAGGTAAATCGAAGAGGGGGATTATAACCGCATGGTAACCATTCATCAGCCCCTATCAGAGGGCTGATGAATAGTGACTGGCTTGAAACACTATTGGGTGTAATTCTCCGCTACCTGCTGGTAGGAGCGGCGCCCCGCCGCGAAAAGAGTTCGTGATAGATATGGTTTATCGGCTCAGGTCTTCAGTTCAAGGGCGAAGAAATGAAGCTGTCCAAGCGTGTCACCCGCCACGATTTTTTGGCCGTCAGGGGTGATGGCAACAGCCCATATGGCAGCATCTGCAGTGTAGATTTCCAATAGATCTCCTTGCTCGAGATCCCAGAGCTGCAGTGTATTGTGTGTGCCCGGCATGGGCATGATTTTACCTGATTACCCCCGAGCCTCAGCCATGCTGAGGAGGCGTTGTGGCATGGGTGGTGTGCGCACTGCAGCGTAGCCGAGGCGCGAAATCATCTC
>JAMJIN010000399.1:0-1731 GCA_036784775.1 Chromatiales bacterium
GCTTTCTCATTTTTATCGTTTCAAATGTAGGATTTTTCATGGTTTCTGGATCTCACCAGCAGTGAACTCCAGAGATAGTGCATATTTTTTATTTCTCCCTGTCTTTTATACGGTGGAATGGTTGTTAGCACCGGAATTTATGCAACTACCGGGTTATCATTGACGAATGCCACCATCTGCCTGCTGTTTCGTTCGAACGAGTCCTCTCCGAGATAAAGGCACGATACGTTGTTGGGTTGACCGCCACACCGCAGCGCCGCGACGGCCACCAGCCCATCACCCACATGCAGATCGGACCGATTCGATTCAGGGTCGATCCACGTAGTCAGTTAGCGCAACGCCCCTTCGAACATCGTCTTGTAGTTCGGGAAACCGGCTTCGAGCTTCCCATGCAAACACCCGATATAACCATTCAGGAACTCTACAGCCTGTTGATAGCCGATGAAAAGCGCAACGAGCGGATCGTTGATGATGTTCTGTTGGCCATGGAAGAAGGTCGATCACCGATTCTGCTGACAGAACGCAAAAACCACCTTGAGGATCTCCATCAACGGTTAAAAGGCTTTGTCCGGCATATCGTGGTTCTGCAGGGAGGACAGTCTGCAAAAGAACGGCGCAAAGTTCAGGAGCAACTCGCCTCTATTCCCATCGAAGAAGAGCGCCTCCTGCTGGCTACCGGGAGGTACATCGGAGAAGGATTCGACGATGCCCGTCTGGATACCCTGTTTCTTTCGCTACCGGTTTCGTGGAAAGGCACGCTCGTGCAATATGCCGGGCGACTGCACCGGCTACATCCTGGCAAACGCGAAGTGCGTATTGTCGACTACGTTGATGGCAAGGTGCCCATGCTCGCGAGAATGTATGAAAAACGACGTGTCGGTTATCGCTCAATGGGATACCGAGAAGAGGATAGCGGAATTTTCCTTGATTAGCTGTATCAGTCAACAACACAGGCTACCCCGGGGCTCTTGTATCAGTAGTATGGATTGATGAGTTTCAGTAGCAGAAAAAATACAAGGTAACGGAGTAGATAACTGCCATCTATAGAGTCTAATATGGATTTTGGATACTCATCCCTTTCCAGAGACGGCCATGCTGCATGTCTTCCGAAAGGAATCGGGTCACGCTCGCTTGCACCGCCGTCTCCAACAGCATGGCATCCCAGAACGAAAATTTACGGTCATCGACCGCCTTCATCGCCCGTTGGAGAATTCCAGGTTCGGCGTTAACCACAGGAAATAGGATCATCCAATCATTCACCTGAGCCTCTGCCTCATCCCGGGGCATCTTGTTCTTACGGTTGACTGCGCTGTAGAACTCTGAGAGTGCCTGAAGCGTCAGGATGCAATCACAACGCGACATCTCTTCAATCAGTTCGATGGATTTATGGTGCCGCTCTCCGGCCTGTCGGTCGATGCAGTAGATGAGAATATTGGTATCGAGGGTGTATTTCTCACCGCTCATGAAGCTCGTCCCGGTCGAAGGACTGGCCACCCAGATTGTATCCTTTCCTCATCCTGGCAAGGCTACGCAAAAGCGCCTCCTCTTGTTCTTCGCTTAATTTTCGGTCTAGTTTAACCCGGTAGTTGCATAAATTCCGGTGCTAACAACCATTCCACCGTATAAAAGACAGGGAGAAATAAAAAATATGCACTATCTCTGGAGTTCACTGCTGGTGAGATCCAGAAACCATGAAAAATCCTACATTTGAAACGATAAAAATGAGAAAGC
>JAMJIN010000400.1:0-1728 GCA_036784775.1 Chromatiales bacterium
TCCCATATCGACGCACCGGATGTATAACAGCGCATATACCCGTTGCTCAATTCAGCCCCAACCAATCGGTCCAGGCCTACGGTCAGTCCGTTGGGTAATTCGTAAAGGTTCATGGTTGTTTTCATTTGTTGGTTTGGGTGTTGGCGTGCGAGTGGGTGTTCATTTGGTGCTCTTAAATCTTCCTGATTACCTCTGAGGTTCGGGGGTAATCAGGTAAATCTTTACTGGCGGGTAAAATTGTGGAATGTATTACACGCAGTGTCAAGAAATATATTACACACGCAATGCGTAATAGGAGCGAAAGTTCTGGATCAGCGTTAGGTGTCATGTTTGGTATATGGCGTAGACGCAAGCGAGTCTTCAAGCTAGTGAAGGATTTTGTGAGCAGAGACGCCTCAAAATCGACTCACTCGCTGCCAGCCATGGCGTTTTTTGACCGATGAATGAAGGAAAGCTCGGGTTTGTTTGTTCACTGGCGCGAGGGGATGAAAGGTGCGTTTGCTTGATGGGAGCGGTATGAGCGGAAACGTTCACGTACCGTTCTGCGATAGGGTGAGAGTCCCTTGGTCTACTCTCCTCCCAAAATCTATCACGAGGTCGAAGACTCGCTTGTACGCATGTCGGGGACTACGCGCCGCGAAGATAAAGAGAGAGTGCGCGGTGAATGTGTTTGTTGATCAGTGGTGGGCGGTATCTGTCATCGTATCACCCATTACTGTTGTGGGTTGCCGCCATCTCAGCCATCAGGTCTATTGCGCTCCGGCCTTTTCCGCTGGACCTCGAGTAGTTATCAATAAGGGTCTCCAGCTGGCTGGTTCGGGCTATGTCATAATTTAGATTAGGACTAATTAGCGCCCAGCCAGTCAGGCCAAAAGCAGCAGCGAGCTTGTCAGTCGTGTCAACTGTTGGGTTCGATTCACCGTTCAAGATGTTACCAACCTGCTTTGGGGAAATTCCAGCTTTAAGCCCGACCTGGCGGTTGCTTAACTTATTAAGCTTCATGAGCCTATTTAGATTGGTGATCAGCGATTCTCTAGTGGTTGGCCGTTTCATTAAAGTGGTGCCTCTTATTGCCTCAATAAAACTCTAACTCAGCACGCGAGCACCGCGTTACGCGCCGTGTAATATATTTCTTGACCTGATGGGTAATGAAGTTCATGCTCGTGTTATGGAACAAAAAACTCTTTTAGCGCAGACTTTTGAGCTGATCGATCGGACGGACGTCCGGGTGGTTACTATTTGCCGGGCTAACGATATTACTCCGCGTTGGTACTACAAGCTCTTGGCGGGTGACATTCCAGAGCCCGGTGTAAACCGCGTTCAGCGTATTCACGACTATCTACAAATGCGAGAGTCGATGTGATATTCCTTCCCGCGCTGCGCGTCATTGAGAGCAAAGCGAAGGTGCGTAACCCCCGGGATAGGTCAGAGTGGCGCAATTGCTGGCTGAAGAGGGGCATGTCGATGAAGGTCTCTCAGCAGCAGCAAATCAGTAACGTGTCCACGCCTCTTTTACTTGAATCCTTTGGGGTTATATTCCCCGCCCCTTGGGGCGTTATGAAAGAAGGTTGCGGGCTAATACCCCGCTTTCGAGGCACAAGGAAGTCGAGCGTTAAGCGAGAGGGCTTGCCCCGGGGATGTTTATTTCGTACAGAAAAGTGCAGGAATGTATCTTTCCGGTAGTGCTCAGCAAGGAGAGCAAACCACATGAACAAAATAGAAACTGAC
>JAMJIN010000286.1:0-3129 GCA_036784775.1 Chromatiales bacterium
ATAGATATTGTCACTGTCACAACCGAAAATTCAGGCCCCGTGGCGGATGCGGGACCCGATCAAACGGTCGCTGTCGGTGACTTGGTGACCCTCCAGGGTAACGGCTCCAGCGATGCGGATGGTGATCCGTTGAGTTATCTGTGGTCGTTGATTGCCGTACCCACGACCAGCAGTGCCAGTCTGTCGGATCCCACCGCAGTTTTCCCGGTCTTTACCCCGGATGTGCCGGGAGACTATTTGGGCCAGCTGATTGTAAACGACGGAGTGACTGACTCAGCACCGGATACGGTGAAAATCAGCACAATCAACTCTGCGCCGGTAGCTGATGCGGGACCGGATCAGACGTCGTCCGTGGGTGGTGTGGTGACGTTGGATGGTAGTGGCTCCAGCGATGTGGATGGTGATGTTCTGACTTATTCCTGGGCCTTTACCAGCAAACCGGTTGGCAGCAGTGCCAGTCTGAGTGATCCCGGCGCACTCTCCCCGGCATTTGTCATCGATCTGCCCGGTACCTATGTTATTGGATTGGTCGTCAATGACGGTACGCTCGACAGCGATTCGGATCCGGTCATTATCCAGACCGAGAACCAAGCGCCGGTGGCAGTGGCGGTGGCCGATGCCGGCAGCGTGACACTGGGCATACAGGTGAATCTGGACGGAACCGCTTCCAGTGATCCGGATGGGAATCCCCTTGGCTATGCCTGGACATTGACGACACCGACGGGAAGCACGGCAATTCTATCGGACGCTACCAGTCCGACACCGAGTTTCACGCCGGATGTGGCAGGTAACTATCTGGCTACCCTGGTGGTCAGTGACGGTACACTGGCCAGTATGGCCCAAGTGGCGGTAAGCGCGGCTATCCAGAACAATCCCCCCACACTTGTAGCGGTGGGCAATCGTACTATTTCAGCCAGCCAAAACTTCTCACTGCGGTTGTTTGGAATAGATACAGATATCGGCGATACGCTGACCTATTCACTGTCGGTATCACCATCTGCAATGAGTGTAAACCCAGCCACGGGTGATCTTAACTGGACGCCGGGTGCTGGTGATCTCGGGGCGAACGTGGTGATGGCCCAGGTGAATGACAGCGCGGGTTTAAGCGATGCCAAGACTTTTACCATCGAAGTCGTCGCGCCGGTGGTGCCGCCTCCTGCCAATGAGCCACCACAGCTGGCGCCGATTGCTGACCAGACTGTCACTGCCGGTAATGCGCTTGTGGTAACGCCCACAGCAAATGATCCGGATGTCGGTGACAGCCTGACTCTCTCCCTGCCATTAGCACCGGCTGGTTTGACTCTTGCCGCAGGTGGAACGCTGCAGTGGACACCCACAGTTGACCAGGTTGGCTCCCATGATGTGACTGTTCAGGTAACCGATGGCTCAGGAGCTATCGCGGTACAGAGTTTTATCGTCACCGTTGTTGCAGTTAACCGCGCACCGGTCGCCGCCGATGATATTTATACGGACAGAGTCGGTGAAACTCTGTCTGTTGCTGTCCCAGGAGTTCTTGGAAATGACTTGGACCTTGATGGTGATGTGCTCACCTCAGCACTGGTAACTGACGCCAGAAAAGGCGCGTTAAACCTTAACCCCGATGGATCTTTTGATTATACGCCGACGCCACCTGAGTTTGTATTCGATTTCGGCGCCCAGATACGCTGCCAGCCTCCAGAAAATGAGAGTCGTTCAACCGAAACAGTCCCGATCATTATGGATCTCGATGGTGACGGGCAATCTGAAATCATCTTTACCGGAAGCTATGCAAGCGGTGGTGCCAGCCGCCAGCATATCACCGCAATGCGGCCAGATTGCAGCATTCTCTGGTCTTTCGAGAGTGCAGGCTTCGGAACCCCTATCCCCAATCTTGGGACTACGACCAACTCTCGACATCCGATGGCTGCAGCGGATATGGATGGCGATGGCGATATTGAAATTTTAGTTCCAATTCGCACCACCGGAGTACTTAGCGATCACCGGTATCTCATTCTTGATCATGAAGGCACCCTGATTGGCCAGACAGATCTCATACCGCAGATAATCTCACAAACTTCTTTTAGATATACCGCCCCTGCCATTGCGGACCTGGATGCTGATGGTGATTCGGAGATTGTTGTCGCCTTTATTCAGGGCAATTCGCCCTATCTGGCAATTTTTGACCACAACGGCAATTTACTGGTCGTTAATGAAGATGCACCATCGACAGCAAATACCAGCAATTCAGCGGGAACCAAGCCGGTGATTGTGGATCTGGATCTGGATGGCATTCCTGAAATCCTGATGACCAGCCATGTTTACAGTAACGCCGGTGTCTATCTCAGAACCTTCCCGCTGCATGAAAGTCTGGGTGCGGCCACGGTCGGTTCTAACCCGAGAGCGATCCCGGCGGTAGCAAATTTCGACTCAGACCCTGAGCCGGAAATCTATTTCCAGACCAATCGGGGTATTTATCTGTTTGATCAGGACGGCTCCCTAATCTGGTTTTTCAATGACGATGCCCGCAGGAATGTTGTTTCCAATAGCGGGTTTGATATACCAGTTACCCTTGCCAATGTCGATGCTGACAGCGAAATAGAAATCGTGACCTATATTGGACGCCACTATCTCACGGTACTGGAGGCAGATGGCAGTATAAAATGGCAACACACTGGTGCGGAGTGGATTTTTGATGACGTTGCTGGTCCAACGGCATTCGATATCGATGGCAACGGTATCGCTGAGGTCATTCACGTTAATGGTGTTGAAGGGCGCAACGGCAGTACCAACGGGCTGTATATTCATGATGGCGAAACCGGTGTGGAACTTGATTTCACCCGACTGAACCAGGGAGGAAGCCATCTAAACAGTTTGCTGATTGCCGATATGGACGATGATGGTGAATCAGAAATTATTGTTAACAATGCTTTTAGTACGAACGCTATCTGGGCTGGCAACATTGCTATTCTGGAAGGACTTGCCGACCATCCCTGGGCGGCTTCACGCGGCATCCGTAACCAGCTGATTGATACCTACACCCATATCGAGGATGACGGTGGTGTACCGGCGCTGCCAGCCATGGAGAGCGAAGCGAAGGCTGGTAGTCCCCGGTAGCCGCGAGGCCGCACTGCTTACCCGGCGTGCCTTGCG
>JAMJIN010000047.1:0-22233 GCA_036784775.1 Chromatiales bacterium
GAGCCATGCTACCTCGTTTGCTTCGGGCTGCTGCAACGACTTCACCACGTCCCGAGACATGGCTGCGGCTTGCTGAACTTTCGTGCTAATCAAGTTTCTTTTTATCCGGATTGGGCCGGTAGAAGATGGCCACGCGACCGATAATCTGCACCAGATCGGCATTTTGGCGGGAGGCAATCGCCACGCTGAGCTGCTCACGGTCGGCTTTATCGGCGCCGGCAAGTTTTACCTTGATCAGTTCATGGCTGTCGAGGGCTATGCCGATTTCATCCTGCACACTCTCCCGGAGCCCATGTTGACCTACCATGACCACAGGTTTGAGGTGATGCGCCAATTTTTTCAGTTCGCGTTTTTGCTGGGGAGAGAGGGTCATAATCGGGTGCCATATAAAGATTGGGGCGGAATTCTACCTTAGATGGCGCCTCCCATGAAAGGCGCTTTGTGGGATTTTTTGCAGGAAAAATGGTCTGATACTGATATGAAACGCAGTAAGAGCAGCCGCCAGTGGCTTGATCGTCACTTCAAGGATGAGTACGTGAAACGTGCCCAGAGAGAGGGATACCGTTCTCGTGCGGTCTTCAAGCTCATGGAGATCCAGGAGAAGGACCGGCTCATTAAACCAGGAATGCGGGTGGTGGACCTGGGCGCCGCACCTGGGGGCTGGTCACAATTTTCCCGGCAGTTGGTCGGAGATAAAGGCATGGTGGTGGCCCTGGATATCCTGGAGATGGATCCTATTGCCGGGGTGCCGTTCATCCAGGGGGATTTCCGGGATCAGGAGCCACTTGATGAGTTACGGGGAATTCTGCAAGAGAAGCCCGTGGATCTTGTAATTTCCGATATAGCCCCCAATGTTACGGGTATGGCCACCGTGGATCAGCCCCGTTCCATGTACCTGTGTGAATTGGCACTGGATTTTGCCAAAGAGGTGCTGCGCCCCGGTGGCGGTTTTGTGGTCAAGGTCTTCCAGGGCGAGGGTTTTGAGCACTATATACGGGACATGCGTGAGGCGTTCGGCAGGGTGGTAAGCCGTAAGCCCAAGTCTTCCCGGTCTAAAAGCCGCGAAATCTATCTGGTAGCGACGGGCTTTAAGTTGTAGTACCGTACGGAACTGCCAAAATTCCAGGTATCCCTTTGGTTGCGGTGCTGAAATGGTTTGAGGGCGGCGGTCTTTTTCTTGCTAATTAGTTGATGTAAAAAGATATTTTTAGCTGCCGGGATAATTTGAGAGGAAAGAAGTTTGAACGATATGGCAAAGAATCTGATTCTTTGGGTGGTGATCGCCGTTGTATTGATGACGGTTTTCAACAATTTCACCACCACCCAGACCAAGGCCCAGCCGAAAAGCTACTCTGAGTTTATCGGTGATGTTAAGTCAGGCGCAGTGAAAGATGTCACCATCAATGGGCGCACCATTGATGGCACCCTGAGTTCCGGGCAGCATTTCTCCACCTACAGTCCCGGCGACGATGGCCTGGTGAGCGACCTGCTCAACAACAATGTTGAGATTGTGGCCACGCCGCCTGAGAAACCCTCGTTGTTGATGAATATCCTCATCAACTGGTTCCCACTGTTCGTGCTTATCGGCCTGTGGATCTTCTTCATGCGTCAGATGCAGGGCGGCGGCGGAGGCCGTGGCGCCATGTCCTTCGGAAAGAGCAAGGCGCGTATGCTCAGCGAGGACCAGGTGAAGGTGACATTCAGCGATGTGGCCGGTGTCGAAGAGGCGAAGGAAGAAGTTTCCGAAATGGTTGACTTCCTGCGGGATCCCTCCAAATTCCAGAAGCTTGGCGGCAAGATTCCCCGTGGCGCACTGATGGTAGGGGCGCCGGGAACGGGTAAGACGCTCCTGGCCCGCGCCATTGCCGGTGAGGCCAAGGTGCCTTTCTTTACCATCTCCGGTTCCGATTTCGTGGAGATGTTCGTGGGTGTCGGCGCATCCCGTGTGCGCGATATGTTCGAGCAGGCGAAGAAACATGCGCCCTGCATCATCTTCATTGATGAGATCGACGCGGTAGGCCGTCATCGCGGTGCGGGCCTCGGTGGTGGTCATGACGAACGTGAACAGACACTGAACCAGCTGCTGGTGGAGATGGACGGCTTCGAAGGTAATGAAGGCGTTATCGTGATTGCTGCCACCAACCGTCCCGATGTGCTTGATCCGGCGCTGCTGCGCCCCGGTCGCTTCGATCGTCAGATTGTCGTACCCCTGCCGGACGTGCGGGGGCGTGAGCAGATCCTCAAGGTCCACTTGCGCAAGGTGGCTGCAGATGACGATGTAAAACCCTCTATCATTGCCCGTGGCACACCGGGTTTCTCCGGCGCAGATCTGGCTAATCTCGTCAATGAAGCGGCGCTTTTTGCCGCTCGCACCAGCAAAATCCTGGTGGAGATGGTGGACATGGAGAAGGCGAAGGACAAGATCATGATGGGTGCCGAGCGGCGCTCCATGGTGATGAATGATGAAGAGAAGAAACTCACTGCCTATCATGAGGCCGGCCACGCCATCGTTGGGCGCTCAGTGCCATCTCATGATCCTGTCTACAAGGTCAGTATCATCCCCCGTGGACGGGCGCTCGGCGTGACCATGTTTCTGCCGGAGGAGGATCGTTACAGCTACAGCAAGGAGCTTCTCGAGAGCCAGATCTCCAGCCTGTTTGGCGGTCGTATCGCGGAAGAGCTGATCTTCGGCATTGAAAAGGTGACCACCGGCGCATCCAACGATATCAAGCGGGCGACTGAAATCGCTCGCAACATGGTGACCAAATGGGGGCTCTCCGAGCGCCTTGGTCCATTGCTGTACGGTGAAGAGGAGGAGGAGGTTTTCCTCGGTCGCTCCGTCACTCAGCACAAAAACGTTTCCGACGATACCGCACATATCATCGATGAGGAGATCCGTGGTTTCATCGATCGCAACTACCAGCGTTCCGATCAGATTCTGAAGGACAACCTCGATAAACTGCACCTCATGGCGGCGGCGCTGATCAAGTACGAAACTATCGATGCTGATCAGATTGACGACATCATGGCGGGCAAAAAACCTCGCCCCCCTGCGGATTGGGATGAGTCCGACTCGGATGATTCGGAAAAACCCTCTGGCGAGGCGTCTGCTTCAGACGGTTCCTCGGATACTATAGGAAATCCCGCCAACCAGCACTGATCCGTCAGCCGTTCCCGTTGATTATTGATTGTGCAGGCAAGCCCGTTGACCTGGGGACCCCCCGGGTCATGGGCATCCTTAACGTCACTCCGGACTCTTTCTCTGACGGTGGTCGTTTCACTCGAACTGACCCGGCGCTGCGACATGCTCTCGGTATGGTGGAGGCGGGGGCAGCGGTCGTCGATATCGGCGGTGAATCCACCCGGCCGGGCGCCAGTCCCGTATCCGAGGCGCAGGAGATCGATCGGGTTGTGCCGCTGATAGAGCGGCTCAGTCGGGAGCTTGACGTTCCCATTTCCATAGATACCAGCAAGCCGGCGGTGATGCGTGAAGCGGTTGCGGCCGGCGCCGGACTGATCAATGACGTGCAGGCTTTACAGGCGGAAGGTGCAGTTGAAGCGGCAGCTGAGTTGGCGGTGCCGGTTTGTCTGATGCATATGCGGGGTGAACCACGCACCATGCAGGCGGCGCCGGAGTATGCTGATGTTGTGGCCGATGTGCGTGATTTTCTCTCTGAACGCATCAAAGCCTGCCGCAGTGCAGGTATCTCCCTTGAGCGGCTGTTGGTGGATCCTGGGTTTGGTTTCGGCAAGACCCTGGCGCATAATCTTGCCCTCTTGAAGAATCTGTCGGAATTTTCTGCGTTGTCGGTGCCGCTGCTGGTAGGCATCTCGCGCAAATCGATGATTGGAGCGTTGCTTGGTGATGCGCCGGTGGATCAGCGATTGTACGGCAGCGTTGCAGCAGCCGTTTTGGCTGCCACTCAGGGGGCGTCGATCATTCGCGCACACGATGTAAAAGCAACGGTTGATGCGCTGCGGGTTGCTGCTGCAGTGACGGAATAACCGAAAAGGAGAGTAGCGTGGAACGCAAATATTTTGGTACAGACGGTATTCGCGGGTTGGTCGGTCAGGGTGCGATAACCCCGGAGTTTGTGCTTAAGCTCGGCTGGGCGGCTGGTCGTGTTCTGGGTGGTGGGGGCAATAGCAGTGTGTTGATCGGCAAGGATACTCGCATCTCCGGTTATCTGTTGGAATCGGCGCTTGAGGCAGGCTTGTCGGCAGCCGGAGTCAATATCAAACTGCTGGGACCCATGCCGACCCCAGGTATCGCTTATCTCACCCGAACCCTGCATGCCCAGGCGGGAATCGTAATCAGCGCCTCCCACAATCCATTTCACGACAACGGCATCAAGTTTTTTTCCGCCCAGGGCACCAAGCTGCCCGATGATGCTGAGACCGCCATCGAAAATGAGCTGGGAAAGGAGATCACGACGGTTGATTCCGCCAGTCTCGGCAAAGCCTACCGCCTGGATGACGGCGAGGGTCGTTATATCGAATTTTGCAAGAGCACGATCCCCATGAGCCTGAGCTTCAGGGGTATGAAGATCGTGGTCGACTGTGCCCACGGCGCCACCTACAACATCGCCCCCTATGTGTTCGACGAGTTGGGTGCAGACGTGGTGGCAATCGGTGTGCAGCCTGACGGATTGAATATCAATGACGGAGTGGGCTCCACCCATCCTGAGCACCTTAAGGCAGCTGTGTTGGAACACAAGGCTGACCTTGGCGTCGCCTTCGATGGCGACGGTGATCGGTTGATTATGGTGGATGACCGGGGGGAAGAGGTCGATGGTGATGAGATTCTCTTCATTATCGCCAGTTCCCGCATGCGGAAGGGAACCCTGAAAGGGGCGGTGATCGGCACCCTGATGAGTAATCTGGGACTGGAGATTGCATTACGCGAGCAGGGTGTGGTGCTGGAGCGGACCCAGGTGGGGGATCGTTACATCATGGAACGCCTGACTGAAAAAGGCTGGAATCTCGGCGGTGAGCAGTCCGGTCACATCATCTGCCTCGACCGGACTACCACTGGAGATGGCATTATCTCTGCGCTGCAAGTACTGGCGGAGGTTCAACTATCCGGTCAGCCTCTACGGGAACTGGCGGCCGGTATGACGAAATATCCCCAAAAACTGGTCAACATAAAGCTTGGGGATATGATGCCCGCCGATGTAATGGCTTCGGGTGAGGTGACCAATGCCGTGCATGATGTGGAAACGGAGCTGGGACGTAGTGGCCGGGTGCTGTTGCGGCCTTCCGGTACTGAGCCGTTGATCCGGGTCATGCTTGAGGGCAATGATATGGAGCAGGTCGACCGGCTGACGGAGCAGCTCGCGGATGTGGTGCGGGGACTGGTCACAGTGGATTGAGTATGGTCTCTGCGTAGATGGCTGGAGATTAAATAGCCTATCCGCCATTGATTTCAGGCGCGTTGCCCGTTAAGCTAGCCCGCTTTGTTCGTACAGCAGGAGTTTTGACATGCGTAGGCCGCTGGTAGCCGGAAACTGGAAGATGAATGGTTCCATCGAGAGCGTTCGCGAACTGCTCGAAGGTCTCAAGGCCGGTGCGGGTGAAGTCAAAAATGCTGAAATGGCAGTTTGTCCCCCTGCTGTGTTCATTCCGCAGGTTCAGGAGCAGCTCTCGGGTTCCGTGATTGCCTGGGGTGGCCAGGATCTCTCGGTCGAGGCCTCTGGGGCCTTCACGGGTGAGACTGCAGCTTCCATGTTGAACGACTTTGCCTGCAAGTATGTCATTGTCGGTCACTCTGAGCGCCGTACCTATCATGGGGAGAGCGACGAGTTGGTGGCAAAGAAGTATGCTGCCGCGCGTGCGGCCGGCTTGGTTCCCATTTTGTGCATCGGGGAGACCCTCGAAGAGCGTGAGCAGGGCATTACCGAGGATGTCTGTGCACGTCAGCTAAATGCGGTGATCGAACTTGAAGGCGTCGAGGCTCTGGTCGATGGCGTTGTCGCTTACGAGCCGGTTTGGGCAATCGGCACCGGTAAGACGGCGACCCCGGAACAGGCACAGGATGTACACGCTTTTATCCGTGGCCGCGTGGCTGAGAAGAGCGGGGAAGTGGCAGAAGGACTGCGCATCCTCTATGGCGGTTCCATGAAGCCGGATAACGTCAGGGAGTTGATCGGCAAGTCCGATATCGATGGCGGCCTGATTGGCGGTGCTTCACTCAAGGCGGCGGATTTTCTTGGCATCTGTACCGCCGCAAACTAAATTCTGATAGGCAGCGAAAAGTTTCATGCAGACGATTCTTGTTGTATTTCACCTCTTTCTGGCGCTGGGCCTGGTCGGGCTGATTCTGATTCAGCACGGTAAGGGCGCGGATGCCGGTGCGGCATTTGGCAGTGGCGCCTCTGCGACCGTGTTTGGTGCGCAGGGTTCGGCCTCATTCCTGTCGCGGGCCACAGCAGCACTGGCAGCACTCTTTTTCATCACCAGTATGGCGCTGGCTTACTTCGCCACTCAGAGCCGACAGCCGCAAGGGCTTATGGAGTCGATGCAGACTGGGCAGGTGGAGATGGCGGTTCCCGCTACAGAGACGATCAATTCTGACGTGCCTGTGATCCCTGCGCCTGGGCAGGAGGTGCCGGTAGCGGTGCCGGTAGCGGTGCCTGAATCAGAGGTTCAAGAGTAATATCCAACGATTTTTTTGCCGATGTGGTGGAATTGGTAGACACGCTATCTTGAGGGGGTAGTGGCGTAAGCCGTGCCGGTTCAAGTCCGGCCATCGGCACCATTCATGGACGGTATCGCCCATAATCGGGTGATGCCGTTTTTTTATGTCTGAAAAAAATATAGAATAACTTATTGATAAATAACAGTTTATTCAATTGCATGCGACTTGACATGAATTTGGTGCTGCTCTAAACTTTTGCGTTAATAAATAAGAGAGTTCGCTTTGGCGATAATTATGATCGTTCTGAGGGGGGCGACATAACAATGCTCGAAAATTATCTACCTATCCTGATTTTTCTGGTTGTGGCCTTTGTTCTGGGGGTCGTGGTCATTGGTATGGGGTTTCTGCTTGGAACCCGAAAGCCTGATGCGGAGAAGCTCTCGCCCTACGAGTGCGGCTTTGAGGCGTTCGGGGACGCCCGCATGAAGTTTGACGTCCGTTACTACCTCGTTGCCATCCTCTTTATTATCTTTGATCTTGAGATTGCCTTCCTCTTTCCCTGGGCTGTCGTCTTGGGCGAACTCGGAATGGTCGGCTACGTCGCAATGATGGTCTTTCTCGGTATTTTGGTTATCGGCTTTATCTACGAGTGGAAGAAAGGGGCACTTGAATGGGAGTAGAAGGTCTTCTCGAAAAGGGTGTCATCACCACTTCCGCCGACAAGCTGATCAACTGGGCTCGAACCGGGTCTCTCTGGCCCATGTCTTTCGGTCTGGCCTGCTGCGCCGTGGAGATGATGCACGCTGCTGCGGCTCGCTATGACATGGATCGCTTCGGTATCATCTTTCGTCCCAGTCCACGGCAGTCGGACGTGATGATCGTGGCCGGTACCCTGGTCAACAAGATGGCCCCTGCCTTGCGCAAGGTCTACGACCAGATGGCAGAGCCTCGCTGGGTGATCTCCATGGGTTCCTGCGCCAACGGCGGCGGTTACTACCACTACTCCTATGCGGTGGTGCGCGGTTGTGATCGCGTGGTGCCGGTCGATATCTATGTGCCGGGCTGTCCGCCCACTGCGGAAGCGCTACTGTATGGTGTTCTGCAGTTGCAGGACAAAATCCGCCGCACCAGCACGATTGCGCGATAGGTGAACGGAATGAGCGATAGTGCGCAGACTCCTCTGGAAGCAAGAATGGCGTCTCTGGCTGGCGATCTGGCGGGACGTTTTTCTGAGCAGGGTTGCGAAGTAGAGCGGGGTTTCGGCGAGGTTACCCTGGTCGTGCCTCGAGACCATCTCTTGCAGATTGCAGAGATTCTTCGGGATGATGAGGCTTTTTCCTTTGAAGAGGTGATCGATGTTTGTGGCGTCGATTATTCTGCCTATGGTGTAGCGGAGTGGGATGTGACCACGGCCTCATCGACCGGTTTTGGGCGTGGCGTGGAGTCTGACAGGGCATTCGATCTCGATGCGGAGAAACGCTTTGCAGCGGTCTATCATCTGCTCTCCGTGAAAAACAACATGCGCTTGCGGCTGCGTGTATTCGTGGATACGACACACCCGATTGTCGCCTCAGTGGTGAGTATATGGAATGGAGCCAACTGGTTCGAGCGAGAGGCCTTCGATCTCTACGGCATCCTGTTCGAAGGTCATCCTGATTTGCGGCGCATACTCACCGACTACGGTTTTATCGGTCACCCCTTTCGCAAGGACTTTCCGCTTATCGGCCAGGTGGAGATGCGCTACGATCCGGAGCAGGCGCGTGTCATCTATGAGCCGGTAAGTATGGAGGGGCGCACGCTGGTTCCCCGTGTTATCCGCGGCAACGATCAAGACCTCCCGGAAGCGTCAGAACAGCAGGATTCCAGCGATGCCTGAGATTCGTAACTACACCCTGAACTTCGGACCGCAGCATCCCGCCGCGCACGGCGTTTTACGTCTGGTACTGGAGATGGACGGCGAGGTTATCGAGCGCGCCGACCCGCATGTCGGCCTGCTGCATCGGGGGACAGAGAAGCTGGCTGAGACTAAGCCTTACAACCAAAGTATTCCCTACATGGATCGTCTCGATTACGTCTCCATGATGTGCAGTGAGCACGGCTATGTACGGGCGATAGAGAAGTTGCTGGATGTGGAGGTGCCGGAGCGCGCCCAATACATCCGCACTATGTTCGACGAGATTACCCGTATCCTGAACCACCTGATGTGGCTGGGAACCCATGCACTCGACGTCGGTGCGATGACGGTTTTTCTCTACGCCTTCCGTGAACGTGAGGACCTGATGGACTGCTACGAGGCGGTTTCAGGTGCGCGTATGCACGCAGCTTACTATCGGCCCGGCGGCGTCTATCGTGATCTGCCGGAGCAGATGCCTCAGTACCAGCAGAGCCAGTGGGTGACGGGGCGTGATGCCGAGCGGCGCAACGATGCCCGTCACGGTTCCCTGCTCGATTTTATCGAGGATTTCGCCAATCGTTTCCCAGCCTGCGTCGATGAGTATGAGACGCTGTTGACCGATAACCGGATCTGGAAGCAGCGCACAGTCGGCATCGGCGTCGTCTCCCCGGAACGCGCCCTGCAGTTGGGTTTTACCGGCCCGATGCTGCGTGGTTCCGGCATCGAATGGGATCTGCGCAAAAAACAGTCCTACGCCGCTTACGATAAGATCGATTTTGATATCCCGGTGGGCGTCGAAGGCGACTCTTATGATCGCTACCTGGTGCGTATCGAGGAGTTGCGTCAGTCCAACCGGATCATCAAACAGTGCGTCGAGTGGCTGCGCAACAATCCCGGCCCGGTGATGGTGAATGACCACAAGGTTGCTCCGCCGATGCGGGCCGACATGAAGGGCGATATGGAGAGTCTGATTCACCATTTCAAACTCTTCACCGAAGGTTACTGCACCCCGCCCGGCGAAGTCTACGCCGCAGTGGAGGCACCCAAGGGTGAGTTCGGTTGCTACATCGTCTCCGATGGGGCCAATAAGCCTTACCGACTGAAGATCCGTGCTCCCGGTTTTGCCCACATGGCTGCGATGGATGAGATGGTCAAGGGTCATATGCTTGCCGATGTGGTAGCCGTGATCGGCACCATGGATGTGGTATTTGGTGAGATTGACCGCTAGAGCGTTGAGATGAACACGATAGAAGTGAATAACAGAGCGGAAATTTTCTCCACCGAGATTCGGGGAGAGATCGACCAGTGGGTTGCCAAATATCCTGCGGACTGGAAGCAGTCGGCGGTGATGGCGGCACTGCGTATCGTCCAGGACGCTAACGGCGGCTGGCTGACCACCGAGTTGATGAACGATGTGGCGGCCTATCTTGATATGGCGCCGATAGCGGTCTACGAAGTGGCGACCTTCTACTCGATGTACGAGTTGAAACCGGTCGGTAAACACAAGATCTGCATCTGTACCAATGTCTCCTGCATGATCAACAACTCCGACCGGGTAGTTGATCATCTGGAGGATCGGTTGGGTATCAAGCTGGGTCAGACCACGGAAGATGGTCGCTTTACCCTCAAAGAGGTCGAGTGTCTGGGTGCCTGTGGCGGTGCGCCGATGATGCAGATCGGCAAGCAATATTACGAAAACCTGACACCAGAGATCATCGATTCGATCCTGGAAGGACTGGAGTAAGACGGATGGTGAATGAAGTCTGTTTACGTACTCTGGATCTGGATCGTCCCTGGCTGCTCGAGCAGTATCAGAGCCGGGGCGGCTATGAGATGCTGACCAGGATTCTGAAAGAGAAGACTCCACCGGAAGAGATCATCGAAGAGGTGAAAAAGTCCGGTTTGCGCGGTCGTGGCGGCGCCGGTTTTCCCACTGGTCTGAAGTGGAGTTTTATCTCCCGTAACGCCCCGGGACAGAAGTATGTGGTCTGCAACTCGGACGAGGGTGAACCGGGTACCTTCAAGGATCGCGATATCCTGCGCTACAATCCGCACCAGTTGGTTGAAGGCATGATTATCGCCGGATATGCGATAGGCGCGACCCAGGGCTACAACTACATTCGCGGCGAGTTCTGGGAACCCTACGAGCGTTTCGAGGCGGCTCTGAAAGAGGCCCGCGAGGCTGGTTTCCTGGGTGAAAACCTGCTGGGTTCCGGTTTCGATTTCGAATTGCACGTCCATCTTGGTGGTGGTGCCTATGTTTGTGGTGAGGAGACGGCCCTGCTGGAGTCGATCGAAGGCAAGAAGGGGCAGCCCCGCTTCAAACCTCCGTTCCCAGCCCATTTCGGCCTCTATGGCCGTCCGACGATCATCAACAACACAGAATCCCTTGCCTCCATCCCGATGATCCTGAAAGAGGGCGGACCCTGGTTTGCCGATATCGGTGTCAAGAACAGCGGGGGCTCAAAGCTCTTCTCCATCTCCGGCAATCTGAATAATCCGGGCGTGTTTGAGGTTCCCATGGGTACGCCTTTCTCTGAACTGCTGGAGATGGCCGGCGGCGTGAAGGATGGACGCAAGCTCAAGGCGGTTATTCCGGGCGGCTCCTCCGCACCGGTTATTCCCGGCGAGCAGATGATGGATCTGACCATGGATTACGATACTATCGCTGGAGCGGGATCCATGCTGGGATCCGGTGCGATAATCGTACTTGACGATACCAACTGCATGGTCAAGGTGCTTGAGCGCATGTCCTACTTCTACCATGAAGAGTCCTGTGGTCAGTGCACCCCCTGCCGCGAGGGTACCGGCTGGCTCTATCGTGTGGTGAGTCGTATCGAAAATGGTCAGGGCCGCCAGGAGGATCTGGATCTGCTCAATGACGTGGCTGCCAGAATCGGTGGCCGTACCATCTGTGCCCTGGGTGATGCCGCCGCAGGACCGGTGGCTGGTATGCTCAAGCACTTTCGGGATGAATTCCAACACCACATCGACCACAAAAAGTGTTTGGTCGGTGCGGGTTAAAGGTCAGTAGAGACGAAATACGACGATGACTCAGGATTCCATGGTAACCATCGAGATCAACGGCCAGGAGCTGAAAGCAAAGGCCGGGGCCATGCTCATCGAAGTAACCGATGAGGCGGGTATCAATATTCCCCGTTTCTGCTACCACAAAAAACTATCCATCTCCGCCAGCTGTCGTCAGTGCCTCGTCGAAGTGAAAAATGCGCCCAAGCCGCTGCCCGCCTGTGCCACGCCGGTGATGGAGGGCATGAAGGTGTTTACCCGCTCACCGCTGGCGCTTGCTGCACAGAAAGGCACCATGGAGTTCCTGCTCATCAATCATCCGCTTGATTGCCCGATCTGTGATCAGGGCGGCGAGTGTGAGCTGCAGGATGTGGCTGTGTCCTGTGGCAGCGATGTCTCCCGTTTTGTGGAAGGTAAACGTGTGGTGCCGGCAAAGAACATCGGTCCGCTGATTGCCACCGAGATGACCCGCTGCATCCACTGTACACGCTGCATCCGATTCGGTGAGGAGATCGCCGGCATCCGGGAGATGGGCGCCACAGGCCGTGGTGAACACATGGTGATCGGCACATACGTTGAAAAGAGCATCGACTCCGAGCTTTCAGGCAATATCATTGATCTCTGCCCGGTGGGGGCTTTGACCTCCAAGCCTTTCCGTTTCCAGGCCCGTGCCTGGGAGTTGAGCCAGGTCGAGGGCGTGGCGCCACACGACTCAGTCGGTTCCAATCTGCATCTCCACCTGCGCAGAAACAAGGTAATGCGGGTAGCCCCCAAGGATAACGAGTCGATCAATGAGTGCTGGATCTCCGACCGGGACCGTTTCAGCTATCAGGGCCTCTACAGTGATGACCGCCTGACCGTGCCGAAGATCAAGCAGAATGGTGAATGGCAGGATGTGACCTGGGAAGTGGCGCTGGATATGGCAGCCGCAAGCTTGCAGGAGATCGGTGAAGGGGAGCAGATTGCCACTTTGGTATCTCCCTCGTCGACTCTCGAAGAACTCTACCTTGCACAAAAGGTGACTCGGGGGCTGGGCAGCAACAATATTGACTACCGTCTCCGTCAGGGCGACTTCCGTTTGGATGGCGCGGAACCGGCCTTTAGCTGGCTCGGTTTGAAGATAACTGAGATAGAGGGTTTGAATGCGGCGCTGCTGGTGGGCTCCAATACCCGCAAGGAGCAGCCGATCCTGGCGCACAATCTGCGCAAGGCGGCAGTGAGTGGTGCGAAGGTGCATTTCATGAATCCGCTGCAGTTGGAGCTGAATTATGCTGCCGGCCAGCAGGTAACCACCCCTGCGGGCATGGTGCAAAGTCTGGCCGCAGTTGCCAAGGCATTGGGCGCGACGGGTGAGGGGGCTGCGGCCAAGGTCATCGATGAAGTGGTTGTTGACGATGATGCCAAAGCCATTGCAAGCGCCCTGAAAGATGCGGATAACGCAGCAGTGATGCTGGGAAATATCGCGGCGGCCCATCCCGACTACTCAATACTCTGTGCGCTGGCATCGGCGGTAGCAAACGCGAGTGGTGCGACATTAGGTTTTCTTGCAGAAGCGGCCAACAGTGTCGGCGCCCGTCTCGCCGGCGCACTGCCCCATCTTCTACCGGGTGCCAAGGCGGCAACTGAGAAAGGGCTGGATGTCATGAAGTTGCAGAAACTGCCCCGTAAGGGTTATCTGCTGCTAGGGGCCGAACCAGGTTACGATTTCTGGGATGCGGGTCTGACCCAGAGTGCGCTGGAGAGTGCGGATCTGGTGGTTGCGCTGAATACCCATACTTCCCCTGCCTTGGAAGCTGCTGCCGACATTATGCTGCCAATAGCCGCATTCGCGGAGACCTCCGGCACCTATGTCAATACCGCAGGTGAGTGGCAGAGTTTCCGCGGCGCGGTAAAACCGCCGGGGGAAGCCAGGCCAGCCTGGAAAGTCCTGCGGGTACTGGGTAACCTCCTGGATCAGGAGAATTGCGAATATACCTCATCTGAGCAGGTTCGCGATGAACTGGCTTCGCTCTGTGAGGGTGTGGTGCCGGACAACAGTGTTGGAAAGGCAGAGAGCGCGGATCTGCAGAGTGCCGTCGATGGCCTGATCAGAATTGGCGATGTGCCGCCCTATGCACTGGATTGTCTGGTGCGCAGGGCAAGTGCGCTGCAGCAGACCAAGGATGCGGCGCCCGCTGCGATCTGTATCAACGCGGATGAGGCCAAAAAAGCGGGCCTTGCCGATTGCGACTCCGCAGTTGTGACACAGGATGGCAGAGAGGCAACACTGCCGGTTTCGATCGACGTGAACATTCCGGACGGTTGCGTCCGAATCTCTGCCGGGCTGGCCGGCACCGAGACCCTCGGTGCGCAGTTTGGCGAAGTGACCCTGGAGAAGGCGTAAACCGATGGATTTTTTAATCAGCATCTGGGATGCCCTGCCGATTGGGTTGCAGACTCTGATCTGGACCCTGCTCAAGATCGTCGCCATTGTGGCGCCGGTAATGCTCTGCGTGGCCTACTTTACCTATGCCGAGCGCAAGATCATCGGCTACATGCAGGTGCGCATCGGCCCCAACCGCGTCGGCCCGAAAGGTTGGCTGCAACCCATTGCAGATGCAGTCAAGCTGATGTTCAAGGAGATCGTGATCCCGACCAGCGCAAACAAAGTGCTGTTCCTGATTGCGCCAACGCTGGTTTTGGGTCCGGCACTGGCAGCTTGGGCTGTCTTTCCATTCAATGAAGAACTGGTGCTGGCGGATATCAACGCCGGACTGCTCTATATTCTGGCACTGACCTCGGTGGGCGTATATGGCGTCATCATTGCAGGTTGGGCCTCCAATTCGAAATACGCTTTTCTCGGCGCCATGCGCTCTGCAGCGCAGATCGTCGCCTATGAGATCGCCATGGGTTTTGCCCTGGTGGGCGTGTTGGTCGCAGCGGGAAGTCTGAATCTGGGTGACATCGTCAGAGCCCAGCAGGGCGGGCTCTTCTCCTGGTTCTGGTTGCCGTTACTGCCGCTGTTTGGTGTCTATGTGATCTCCGGTGTGGCCGAGACCAATCGTGCCCCTTTTGATGTGGCTGAGGGTGAGTCTGAGATCGTTGCAGGTTTCCATATTGATTATTCTGGCATGACCTTCGCGGTCTTCTTCCTTGCGGAGTATGCCAACCTTATCCTGATCTCAGCCTTGACCGCAGTGCTGTTCCTGGGTGGCTGGTTGTCTCCTTTCGAAGGCTGGCCAGTCCTTGGTCCACTGTTTGACTGGGTGCCGGGTTTTGTCTGGTTGGTGATGAAGACGGCGCTGTTCGGTTTCATGTTCCTCTGGTTGCGCGCCACATTCCCCCGCTATCGTTATGATCAGATCATGCGTCTCGGATGGAAGGTGTTCATACCCATTACCATTGTTTGGATTGCCGTAGTGGGCCTGGCAGTGGTCTATCAGCTCCCCTGGTGGTTCGATTGAGAGGCACTGACGCATGAACGCCCTGACCAACTATTTCAAGAGCCTGTTCCTGCTGGAGTTGTTCCGCGGGCTTAGCGTGACTGGCAGATACATGTTCAAGCGTAAGTTCACGGTTATGTACCCGGAAGAGAAGGCGCCGGTTTCGCCACGCTTCCGTGGTCTGCATGCGCAACGCCGCTATCCGAATGGGGAAGAGCGTTGCATCGCCTGTAAACTGTGCGAAGCAACCTGCCCGGCGCTGGCAATCACTATTGAGGCGGAGCCTCGTGACGACGGTTCCCGTCGGACTACGCGCTATGACATCGATCTTTTCAAGTGTATTTTCTGCGGCTACTGTCAGGAGTCCTGTCCCGTGGATGCAATTGTCGAGACACGACTCTACGAGTACCACTTTGAAAATCGTGAAGAGAGCCTGATGACCAAGGCAAAACTGCTGGCGATGGGGGATAAATATGAATCCCAGATTGCCGCTGACCTTGAGGCACAGGCGAAGCATCGCTAATTTGGATAAAACAGGCTAACTGGCTGGAAAAACTGATGACTTTCGAAAAGTTTATCTTTTATGTGTTGGCATTCGTGTTGATTGCCGCCGCGAGTATGGTGATTACACGGCGTAATCCCGTGCACTCTGCGCTGTTCCTCATCCTGGCTTTTGTCGCCAGCAGCGGAATCTGGCTACTGGCGGAAGCGGAATTTCTGGCCATTACACTGGTGCTGGTCTACGTCGGAGCGGTGATGGTGCTGTTTCTCTTCGTGCTGATGATGCTCGATATCGACGTGGCAACACTGCGGGCCGGTTTTATGAAGGTGCTGCCGCTGGGTGTGTTGATGATGCTCGCAATGGTGGCGGAACTGGTGTTCGTGGTTGGACCCCAGAACTTCGGGTTGGAAAAGTTTGCTGCACCGGCCAGACATGCTGCTGATTACAGCAATACTGCAGAGTTGGGCAGTGTGCTCTACACCGTCTATATGTATCCCTTCGAGATCGCTGCGGTGATCCTGTTGGTTGCGATTATCGCTGCTATTGGTCTGACCATGCGCAAACGCCCGGAAACAAAATATCAGAATCCCACTGAACAGGTGGCGGTCAAACGTGCTGATCGGGTACGCATGGTCAAAATGGAAGCGGAAAAGGGTTAGGAGCCGGGATTATGATTGCACTTTCAGATTACCTCATACTTGGCGCGATCCTGTTTTCGTTGAGCATCGCCGGAATCTTTATCAACCGCAAAAACCTCATCGTACTTATGATGTGTGTTGAGTTGATGTTGCTTGCGGTCAATATGAATTTTATTGCCTTTTCACATTTTCTCGGGGATACGACTGGGCAGGTCTTTGTCTTTTTTATCATGACGGTTGCGGCGGCAGAAGCGGCAATCGGTCTGGCGATTCTGGTGGTGCTGTTCCGCAGCCGCCGCTCGATCAATGTTGAAGATCTGGGTAGCCTGAAGGGTTAAAGCCCCGGCTGGCGTTAAGATTCATTACTGCGAATTAATTATAAAGAACGACGATCATGGAAAAACTCTACCTCGTCATAGTGTTGGCTCCGCTCTTGGGCGCTATTGTTGCCGGCTTCTTCGGCAGCCGCATAGGCCGTAAGGGGGCGCACTGGGTGACCAGCGGCGGTGTCGGTCTCTCTGCACTGCTCTCGCTGTTTGTGCTCAAGCGCTTTATGTTCGACGGTGAGCAGGTCTTTAATGGTTCAATCTACACCTGGATGGTGAGCGACGGTCTGACCATGGAAGTCGGTTTTCTGGTTGACCAGCTGACTGCAGTGATGATCAGCGTGGTGACTTTCGTCTCCTTCTGTGTGCACATCTACACCATTGGATACATGGCGCACGATGAAGAGAACTGGCCGAGTAACAGTCTGGCCGGCGTCAACAGCTACCAGCGTTTCTTCAGTTATATCTCCCTGTTTACCTTCTCCATGTTGATGCTGGTGATGGCCAACAACTTCATGCAACTCTTCTTCGGTTGGGAGGCGGTGGGGCTGGTCTCCTACCTGCTGATCGGCTTCTGGTCGGTTCGTCCCACAGCGGTGTTCGCCAACCTCAAGGCCTTTCTGGTAAACCGGGTGGGTGATTTCGGTTTCATCCTGGGTATTGCTGCTGTAGCGATGTATTTCGGCAGCATCGATTACGCCGAAGTTTTCGCCAAGGCCCCCGCGTTGGCGGATACCCAGATCACCATCTGGGGCGATAGCAGCTGGTCGTTGATGACGGTCATCTGCATTTTGCTGTTCATCGGCGCGATGGGTAAATCTGCGCAGGTGCCGCTGCATGTCTGGTTGCCTGACTCGATGGAGGGTCCGACGCCAATCTCTGCGCTCATCCATGCCGCAACCATGGTCACCGCCGGTATCTTCATGGTGGCGAGGATGTCGCCGCTCTACGAATTTTCCGAGACTGCATTGAGTTTCGTACTGATAATCGGTGCGACTACCGCGTTATTTACCGGCCTTATCGGTATCGTGCAGAACGACATTAAACGTGTCGTAGCCTACTCCACGCTCTCCCAGCTCGGCTACATGATGGTGGCATTGGGTGCTTCTGCCTACGCAGCAGGCATCTTCCATCTGATGACCCATGCCTTTTTCAAGGCGCTGCTCTTCCTGGCGGCGGGTTCCGTTATCATCGGTATGCACCATAACCAGGATATTCGCAAAATGGGCGGCATCAGGAAGTATATGCCGATCACCTACTGGACCTCTCTGATAGGTTCACTGGCCCTGATCGGTTTTCCGGGTTTCTCCGGGTTCTTCTCCAAGGATGCGATTATCGAGGCAGTACACCACTCCGATATTGTGGGCTCCAGCTACGCCTATGTGCTGGTTGTCGCGGGTGTTTTTGTTACCGCTCTCTACAGTTTTCGAATGTTCTTCCTGGTTTTTCACGGTGAAGGTCCCCGTGATGAACATGCCAAGGAGCATATTCACGAAACACCCAAGGTAGTTACCATTCCGCTGATTCTGTTGGCGATACCCTCGATCTGTTTGGGTTACCTGACCATCGGGCCTATGCTCTTCGGCGACTGGTTCGATGGGGTGCTCTTCGTGCTGCCGGAACATGCTGGGTTGGCGCAGATGGGTGAACATTTTCATGGTGCGGCAGGTTTTATCCTGCACGGCATGATGGGGCTGCCGTTCTACCTGGCAATGGGTGGTCTCGCCGTGGCCTGGTATATCTATATGAAGAATCCGTCGATTGCCGACAGGATCAAGTCGATAGCAAGCCCTGTCTACAACATGCTTGACAAGAAATACTGGTTCGACGAAGCCTACCAGCTGGTATTTGCCGGCGGGAGCCGTGGGCTGGGCAAGATACTCTGGATGGTGGGCGATCGTGGCCTGATCGATGGAATGGCTGTGAACGGCTCCGCACGTACTGTCGGTTGGCTGGCGGGTATTGTTCGCCATGTGCAGACCGGTTATCTCTATCACTACGCCATTGCGATGATTCTGGGTCTGCTCTTGATGCTGACCTGGTTTGTGGTTGTCTAAGAAGGAAGGACGTATAGCATGATTGCCGATTGGCCCATCCTCAGCCTGACCATTTGGCTTCCGATTATCGGCGGGATAATGGTGCTCGCCAGTGGTGACAGGGAGCCCAATGCGACCCGCTGGACAGCGCTCATTGTTGCTGCCCTTACCTTTGCTTCGAGCCTGCCGCTCTGGTTTGGCTTTGACAGCGGCACTGCGGCGATGCAGTTTGTCGAACGGGCCTCCTGGATCTCCCAGTTCAATATCGAGTACTACCTGGGTGTAGACGGCATCTCCATGCCGCTGATTATTTTGACCACCTTTATCACGCCGTTGGTAATCATCGCCGGCTGGGAAGCGATCAAATACAGACCCTCTCAATACATGGCGGCCTTTCTCATTATGGAAGGTGTCATGGTTGGCGTATTTTCGGCCCTGGATGCCATGCTCTTCTATGTCTTCTGGGAGGCGATGCTGATCCCGATGTTCATCATCATCGGCGTCTGGGGTGGTCCCAACCGGGTCTATGCGACCATCAAGTTCTTCCTCTATACCTTCTTCGGATCGGTCTTCATGCTGGTCGCGCTTATCTACATGTTCTTCCAGTCCGGGAGTTTCGATATCCTTGGGTTCCATGAGCTGAAGTTAACCCTGACGGAACAGATCCTGATCTTTATCGCTTTCCTGATGGCGTTTGCCGTAAAGGTTCCCATGTGGCCGGTGCACACCTGGTTGCCGGACGCCCACGTTGAAGCGCCTACCGGCGGCTCTGTCGTCCTGGCCGCGATCATGCTGAAGATCGGTGGTTACGGTTTTCTCCGCTTCAGTCTGCCGATTACACCGGATGCGAGTCACACCCTCGACTGGCTGATCATCAGCATGTCTTTGATCGCAGTCGTCTACATCGGCTTTGTGGCGTTGGCTCAGCAGGATATGAAAAAGCTGATTGCCTATTCCTCGATCGCGCATATGGGTTTTGTCACCCTCGGTTTTTTCATCGTCTTCATCATCATGAGTGACGCCGGACCCGGGACGGGTAGTGGCGCTCTGCTGGGTGTGGAAGGCGGCATGGTGCAGATGGTCTCTCACGGCTTTATCTCTGCCGCCATGTTCCTTTGCGTCGGTGTGCTCTATGACCGGATGCACAGCCGCCAGATCGACGACTATGGTGGCGTGGTGCACACCATGCCGGTATTTGCAGCATTCATGGTCTTTTTTGCCATGGCCAATGCAGGTCTGCCCGGCACATCCGGCTTCGTCGGGGAATTTATGGTGATCCTGGCCAGCTTTCGCGCCGATTTCTGGTATGCGTTCCTGGCGGCAACGACACTGATTATTGGTGCGGCCTATACTCTTTGGATGATCAAGCGGGTGCTGTTTGGCGATGTGTCGAATGACAATGTTGCCGCGCTGGAAGATATGAATTCTCGGGAACTCATCGTGCTGGGGACGCTTGCAGCGGCCGTCATGGTCCTTGGCCTCTGGCCCGCACCCTTGGTTGAGGTGATGGATGCCAGTATTGCCAATCTGCTGCAGCATGTTTCCATCTCAAAGCTCTGAACAGGCAACTTACTCGGTAGCGTTCAATGCATTTTGACTCGTCAATATTGATCCCGGTTCTGCCGGAGATTTTCGTCCTCACCCTGGCGTGTATCGTGCTGGTGGTCGATCTCTTTTTGAAAGATGAACAGCGCATCATTACTTACGGGATTACTCAGATCGGCCTGATTTTTGCCGCTGTGGTCACCCTGTTAGTGGTACAGCCGGACGCGCAGGTGGTGTTTGATGGCAGCTACGTACGCGATGCCATGAGCGATGTGTTGAAGGTTGCGATCTACCTGGTCAGCTTCGTCGCCTTTCTCTATGCCAAGGATTATCTGAAGGACAGGGGACTGTTCAAAGGAGAGTTCTACACCCTTGGGCTGTTTGCCGTGCTTGGCATGAGTATCATGGTCTCTGCCAATAGTTTTCTGGTGATATACCTCGGACTGGAACTGCTGGCGCTCTCTCTCTACGCCCTGGTTGCCTTCAACCGGGATTCGAAGCAGGGCGCGGAAGCCGCCATGAAGTATTTCATCCTGGGCGCGCTTGCCTCCGGCATGCTGCTCTATGGCATCTCAATGATCTATGGCGCTACCGGAACCATTCGTTTCGATGAATTGAGTACTGCGCTTGCCAGTCCTGATCTGAACAATATGGTCCTGGTGTTCGGTCTTGTTTTTGTGGTCGTTGGCTTGGCGTTCAAGTTTGGCGCGGTCCCCTTCCATATGTGGGTGCCGGATGTCTACCATGGTGCACCCACCGCTGTTACCCTGTTTCTTGGCAGTGCACCAAAAATTGCAGCGTTTGCACTGGCAGTTCGCCTCCTGAAAGATGGATTGGGCGAGCTACAGATGCCAGGCGGCTGGGAAGGTTGGCAGGGCATGTTGATTATCCTGGCAATACTCTCCATGGGTGTGGGCAATCTGATCGCGATTGCGCAGACCAATATCAAGCGCATGCTCGCGTATTCCACTATATCTCATGTGGGATTTATTCTGCTGGGCATACTCGCGGGTACCCAGGAGGGCTATATCGCAGCAATGTTCTATACCCTGGTGTATGCAATCATGTCGCTGGGCGGATTTGGCATGGTCATCGCCATGAGCCGTAAGGGTTTTGAGGCAGAGAGTCTCGACGACTATAAAGGACTGAGTCATCGTAGTCCTTGGTTTGCCGCCATGATGTTGCTTTTCATGTTCTCCATGGCGGGTGTGCCGCCGACTGTGGGTTTCTTTGCGAAACTGTTCGTACTCGATGCCGTCGTTAGCGTAGATTTGACCTGGGTGGCCCTGGTAGGCGTTTTCTTCTCTATTATCGGCGCCTTCTACTACATACGCATCATTAAGCTGATGTATTTTGATAAACCGCTTGATGATAGCCCTTTGACTGCGGGCATGGACACACGGATAGTTTTATCTCTGAATGGCCTCTCCGTGCTGGCGTTGGGCATGTTTCCTGCCGGGTTGCTGTCGATCTGCACAGCGGCTTTTGCCGGCTGAAAAAATAGTGTCATATTAGGACTTGCCAAGTATGACTGGAGGCGTTAATATTGCGCCTCGCTGATGCGGGGTGGAGCAGTCTGGTAGCTCGTCGGGCTCATAACCCGAAGGTCGTTGGTTCAAATCCGGCCCCCGCTACCAATGCAAGCGACTTGGGTGGATAATTGTCATTGACAGCTATTTGCCCAGGTCGCTTTTCTTTTGGGGCGAATTTTTTCATAGAGTTCTCCTTTGAGGCTGCCCTCAAAATCCCAGCCAAATCCCCATAGAGATCAAGCGAAAGCTCTTTTTCACCAGCTACTGGTGTGAGCACAATTTTCTCGATAAGCCCACGCAACAATTCTGCTGCTTCGCCACGTTTGCTCTCATCATTTAAAGATTTCTGTAAATCACGTACCTCCTCGCGGTAGCGCCTTGCCATGGTTGGATGGAGCAGGGGGCGGGGGCTTTTTGGAGCAGAGCTGAGTATCTCCTCCAGCTCCTCAGAGCGCGCTGAGAGGCTTGTCAGGTCATCCTTAACCAGTGCGCCGGGCACACCGTCCTTGATCGCCTGAATGATGTTCTCCCGCTCTTTCGCAAGCTTAGCCTGCTCAGATCGATACGCTTTCAGGGTTTGATCCTGCTGGCTGTTAGCGGCTGAGTAAAACCGCGCATAGATGGCGAAGGCCGCCTCGCTGCGTCGATACATCCTCCGTCAGAACGTCACATCC
>JAMJIN010000401.1:0-1725 GCA_036784775.1 Chromatiales bacterium
CACTGTAACAGCAAGGGTGTGTGCTCATGATTATATACATTTTGGGACGAAGCTATCATCCAATCCCCGAGAGAGTGTCATTACTGCCATAGCCGACACTGGATGCCAGAGCTGCCTCATAGGACTGAAGCTGATCTTGCGATTGGGTCTCAAAAGAATTGATCTACTCCCTGTGCAGCATGAGATGAATGCTGTTAACAGTAACGCCATCAAAATCATAGGAGCCGCACTGCTAAGATTGTCAGGCCGTGACAAGTCTGGGTACCCTATGGAGACTGCACAAGTCTGTTATGTTACACCTGACACAACAAATATGTACCTCAGCCGCGAAGCATGTGAAGACCTGGGCCTCGTATCACCCTCGTTTCCAACAGTTGGTGAAGCAAAGGGAGGAAATATTCATCATTCAGATGCAGCCGCAACCGCATCCCACTCAGATGTGGCATTGGAGGTGGACGATGATGCCGAAAAATGCACATGCCCTCCCCGCTCCATGCCACCCACCCTTCCAACTGTCCCTCCATTTCCAGCAACAGAAGACAACGTGGCAAAGCTTCACAAATGGCTTCTGGACTATTACGCATCCAGCACCTTCAACACGTGCCCCCACACCCGACTCCCATTCATGGCTGGACCTCCACTTGCACTTAGGGTGGACCCAGAGGCGAAACCAGTTGCCATACACACTCCTATACCAGTCCCTCTACATTGGCAGGAGGAAGTGAAGGCAGACCTAGATAGAGATGTGTGCTTAGGTGTCATCGAACCTGTCCCCGTCGGCGAGCCGGTCACATGGTGTCATAGGATGGTAATTTGCAAGAAGAAGAATGGCAAGCCAAGGCGGACTGTTGATCTGCAGGCATTGAATGCTCATTGCTCCAGAGAGACCCACCATACTCAGTCGCCATTTCACCAAGCAAGGTCGGTGCCAAGCAACAAGAAGAAAACAGTGTTTGATGCCTGGAATGGCTATCACTCTGTGCCCATTAGGGAGTGCGACCGACACCTAACCACATTCATCACACCGTGGGGACGCTACAGATACTGTACGACACCTCAGGGATATATCGCATCCGGAGACGGTTACACCCGCAGATTCGACGAGATTGTTGCAGACTTTCCTAACAAGACCAAATGCATCGACGACACCTGCATATGGGGAGACACGATTGAAGAATGTTTCGTCCAGGCATGCGCATGGTTAGATCAGTGCGGCAGAAATGGAATCACACTCAATCCAGAGAAGTTCCGATTTGCGCAAGACATCGTAGAATTCGCGGGATTTACGATCACCCCCGATGAGGTGAGGCCTTGCAGCAAATATCTTGATGCCATCATGCAATTCCCAGTGCCGCGGAATATCACAGACGTCAGATCTTGGTTTGGACTCGTAAACCAGGACAGCTACTACACATCTATGACGGAGAGAATGCGACCATTCAGAGACCTCCTGAAACCCAAGTCCCCATTCTATTGGGATGATCAATTGCAGCAATTGTTCGAAGAGTCCAAAGAAGGCATCATTCAGGACATTCAACAAGGAGTGAAGATCTTCGACAAGGGCAGAAAGACATGCCTGACCACAGACTGGTCCAAAGAAGGAATTGGATTCTTCCTTCTCCAAAAGCATTGTGCCTGCCCCGGTGAAGTGCCATTCTGCTGCAACGACGGTTGGAAAGTGACACTGGTCGGCAGCCGTTTCACCCACCCGGCTGAATCCAGATA
>JAMJIN010000402.1:0-1717 GCA_036784775.1 Chromatiales bacterium
GTTTTTCTGATCCAGATGGCTTCTTTGATGTGCCGGATTCTTCGGTTGGGTTCCTTGTCTACAATGTTCACTCCCTCCCAGTCTATGATGTGGTTTTCAGTTGTACATTTTAACGGCATAAAGGCAGTATGAATCATCCTATACAGTTCAGAGGCGGTAACAGTTATTTGTCCAATTTCTATGTGTGCAGGATACATGTGTGGAATAGAGAATATAAGACTGTGGAAAGCGCGTACCAGTGGCGTAAATGCATGCATGATGGGGATATGCATACAGCTGAAAAAATGCTATCCACGCGCACGGGTCTACAGGCGAAATACCTAAGCAAGAGCATTCGAGAGAAAGCGCATTTACACGCAGACTGGAACACACAAAGATATTCTATAATGTATGCGTTAGTGGCTGTTAAATTTCGCGACCCGACCCTACGTAAACGACTGTTAGCCACAGGAAAAGCTGAATTGAAGGAATGGATAAAGAGTCGGGAAGGCTACTGGAGTGCACTGACCTACAGTGGTCAAGCTGGTCAGAACATGTTAGGACAGATACTTATGAAAGTACGCGAGTTCATACGAAGACATGAGAATCCCCCCGCAGTGAAACTATGGCCAGACGTAACTCGAGTCGATCACAAGACCGATGGACAAAGTACACCGCACTGGCACACACCCGGCGCACAATAGCGCATCACGCGCGCGACCAAGGGGTGCGATACGATTGCGCGCCACAGGCAGTAGCAGGCCTATATAAAGTGGCTCGCAGTTAACCAGACACACACTCGCTTTCCGATCGCCCAGCACAAGTCGAATAGTTCGTCACCAGCACCAGCATCAACAGAAAGAATGGCAGCGCAGCAGGTTACCGACGATGAGATGACGATCACGCGTCTTGAGAATCAAGTAAGTAACGGAAATTATAAATTTACACGGCCGTTAACTATAGTACAATGTGCCGTGCAAGAGAAATATATCGTATATCCATCGTGTCGGCAGTGTACCAAACGTGTGGTTCCCGACGGGAATGGGTACGCGTGTCCAATTCATCGATGGCAGCGGGTTCCAAGCTATCGATTCTGTCTGCGTATCCTCCTACAGGATGCCATTGGGAGTGAAGTGTGGGCAACGTTGTTTAACGAAAAGGCAGTTAATGTGTTGGGATTTACGGCTAACGCTTACATGAACATGACGTCAGACACCGAGCGGTACGAGGCACTGGATATGTTGCGGGGGGCTCGTGTCATGGCGACCGTTAGGAAGCGCGTAGCGGGACAGTATGTCAATTACACAGTGTCAGAACTGGAAGTAATGGCCGTGTAACTCTGTTGACTGGATGATGCCGGCGTCGCCGCTGCCTCTGCTACAAGCAGTGACGTCGTCAGCGTCGGGAACGGAAGAGAGAAGATAATGGAATGGTGACGTAAAAATAGTTCCGAAATACTATTCTCCTCCTCGGTGGAAAGTTGTTCACCGCCATCCCTCATTATGATAACAGATGACGAGGGGGAGGATAGTGACGTCATATCTATAAGTAGTAGCGACGAGATGGAGGCTACGGTGAGTGGTCTAGATAGGATACGTGATCGATCCGAAGCCATGACGAACGAAAATAACTTTTATAAAGCACTAGAGGTCGCCAGCGTCCAGTATGCCTGTGACGAGGTGAACCGCATACTTAATTTAAAGGACGACAAGGAGCATTACGTACCATCGTCCTGCTT
>JAMJIN010000048.1:0-22077 GCA_036784775.1 Chromatiales bacterium
ACTGTCGAGGTCGATACACCCGGTACCACACCTTCTCAACGGCTCCCTACATCTTCCCGATTTCTTTCTCGATGTCACTCTTTGTCGCTGGCTGTTTCTTCTGACTCGCTATTTGCAGCTATTTCATCCGGTTACCGCTGTTCGCCAATTATGTTCGGGTTTTTACCGCCATCTACACCCCGCTCACCATCGACACAGCCAGCTCTGAAACCGTCAAAAGCCGCCGTTTTACCCTGCAGCGCCGGGTCAACGCCATGGAGCTGGCGTTGATTACCCGCCAGATGGCCACGCTACTAAAATCCGGCCTGCCGCTTGAACACGTTATCAAGACCGTGTCACAACAGACCGACAAGCGACATGTGGAACGCACTCTGCTGGCAGTGCGCGCCAAGGTTCTGGAGGGACGCAGCCTGGCCGACGGACTCTCCGAATTCCCCCATACCTTCCCGGAACTCTACATCCGCACCGTTGCCTCCGGTGAGGAGTCGGGCCACCTGGAGGTGGTGCTGGAACGTCTTGCCGACTACACGGAACGGCGCCAACAGATGCAGCAAAAGACCGTACTCGCGCTCTTCTACCCCGCCCTGCTGGTTATAGTTTCGATCCTTATCGTGGGTGGCTTGCTGACTTTCATCGTACCCCAGGTCACCCGGGTATTCGAGAACATGGGACAGGAACTGCCCTTCATCACCAGGGCGCTCATCGCCACCAGTGACACAGTAAGGGATTACGGCGTGCTAATGTTGGTGACTCTGCTGATCAGCGGATTTATCTTCAGCTACATCATCAAGCAACCGGGGCCCCAGATTCTGTGGCAACGTTTTACCCTGCATATCCCTCTGATCGGCCGGTTGATCAGAACCTCAAACGCAGCAAGATTCGCACGCACCCTCAGTATCATGGCCGCAAGCAGCGTCCCGATTCTTGATGCATTGCGCATCGCCTCTCAGGTTTTGACCAATCTACCGATGCGCAATGCCGTTGAAGAGGCATCACTACGAGTGCGCGAGGGCAGCAGTCTGCATGGTGCATTGGAAAAGACGGGGTACTTTCCGCCCATGACACTCAGTCTCCTTGCCAGTGGTGAATCAAGTGGCAACCTGGAAGGGATGCTGGAGAGAGCCGCCGATATTCAGGAGCGTGAAATCGAATCTCTCGTCTCGACAGTGCTGGGGTTATTTGAACCGCTCCTGATCCTGTTCATGGGTGGCGCTGTACTCATCATCGTTCTGGGGATACTGCTGCCCATCTTCGATCTCAACCAGCTGGTAGGCTGACCAAGGAGATCCATCTCAGGAAAGCGCCATTATGCTCACTGATCAATACCCCCTAAATTCCAGACTCCCGGCGATCTTCCGATTGCTCGCAATTCCTCTGCTCAGCCTGAGCCTTCTCTATGGCTGCACCTCCAGTGCCGAAAAAGAAGCCCAACTCAAGGATCCAAAAATCATTCTGGAACAATCCAGGACTGCCTTTGCGGAAAAGAAGTATAAGGCTGCATTCAAGCTACTCTTTCCACTCGCCGTGGAAGGCAATGCCGAAGCCCAATATGCATTGGGTTACATGTATCATCATGGCCTGGGGTTGGAGAAAGACGATAGTCAGGCTATGCAGTGGATCCAACGTGCTGCTTCGCAGGGTTACGCAAAGGCGCTGAAAGCCTTAAAGTAAAAGTATTGATGCGGGCAGTATTTTTGTCCGTAAACAACGTCAATGAACGCAAATAAAGACATTCGCGTTATTTACGGACAGTGGCTAGTTTAGATCCAGCGACAGCGTGGTCTGCTGGCCTTGACGCAATACCACCAGTTCAATGTTATCCGCTGATTGCAGATCTTTGATCAGGCCCATGGCCTGCTTGTCATCATTTAACGGAACACCATTGACAGATGTGACAAGGTCGGATGGCCGCACACCAAGGCGGTTATAGAGATCCCGGTTTTTCTGCGGCAAAATCCTATAGCCTTTCAGCTGTTTGCCCGTGCGAACCGGTACGAAACGAAGATGTTGAAAAATCTTCAGCGGTTCACGCTTGAACATCTCCTTGTATGTGCCCAGAGAAGAGGAGGACGATGCCTTGGATGCAGATTTCGATCTGCTGCTGGTTACCACGGGCTTGGAAGCCTTGGGGAAACGCAGCACCTCCGACCGACCATTTCTGAGCAATACAACACGGTCTTCATGCACCGCCTGCAAAGTAACCCCACCCATAATCTTCTTGCCAACCTTGTAATACTTCTGCTCTGAGCCAGCTTGGCCGATGATTGCTGCGCCAAGTTCAGGTTTAGGGTCTGCAAAAACGCCATGCAGCGTCAGGTTAAGATTTGTCTCGGGCGCCCTTTCTGAAACAACCTTCGGGGCGCTTCTTTTTACGGCCCCTGGCCGGCCGAAGACATGCAGAGCTGAGAGTCGGTCCGACTGATCTTTAAGGGAGCGACCAGGATGTTTTGTTCCTGTGAGCACCTCTCCACTACGAACGATATGCTGCTCAGCGGGGACAGGTATCACCTGCCAGGTGATCTGGGCCAGAACATAGGCAACCAGAACCACGAGTACCAGCAGTGCAACTCTGGGTAAAATGTGGCTGACCAATTGATCCAACCACCCGGGGCGACCTGACTCTCCCCAGATCCCCATTGCGCGTTGAGCTGTACCTGTAAAATCCATAACTACCATCGATTCCTAAGGATAACGAATCAGGCTAACCTTCTTCTTGATCTCATCTAAATAGTCTCTATTTATACGCTTAACCATCTTCTCTGCAAGTTTTCGATCGACTTCCGGGCCAACCCGCACACGATAGAATCGTTTACCCTGAACCGATGTAAGTTCGACATGTGCAGGCAGATCTCCTTTTTTAAGCCGCTTGACCAGTTTGTCGGCATTTTTTCTGTTGCTGAAACTAGCCACCTGAATTATCCAGGCTGACGGGGTGGTTCGCGCAATTTTCCCCGTATTATTGTTGCTGGATTTGGCAGCAGGTTTCGGCTTTTTCGGCACGATTTCCAGGCTGCTCTCATTTCGAGAGACCGATTGCTCAAACGATGGCAGGATATTGACTTCAGACCCGACAGGCTTTTTCGGCATTGCCGGTATGTTGGTGCCTTTGATCGCTTTATTCAGCTTGGCCGGAGTTTCCAACAGCATGGGTACAAATATAACCACCAGCGAAACCAGCACCGTTCCACCTATCAACCTGCGTTTAAGCCTCTCCTCCAAAACCGGATACCTGTCAGAAATCAATAAATCGTATTAGGAGAGTATATCAGGCGCCCACAAAAACATCGGCGACTGGCTCCAGATATTGCAGTGCTTCGCCAACGGTGAGGAACGAACCGAATACCAAGACGCCATCACCCCTGCCTGCATCAGCCATTGCAGCCTGCAAGCCATCTTTTACCGAGGCAAATCGACAGACTCTGCTACTGCTACCGGCCTTTCGTAAAGCTGCCTCAAGCTGCTCGACCGAACAAGCGCGGCTGCCGGACAACTCCACCAGATACCAACTGTCCACATCCTGGTCCAGTACCTGGATCACCCCGGCGACATCCTTGTCCGCCAGCATGGCGAAAACGGCCAGCACAGATCCTTTCGCAGCCATCTCCCGCAGATTATCTCTCAGCGCCTCAGCCGCCTGAATATTGTGCGCCACATCCAGCACCACAGGAACATCCCCGTCTATCAACTGATAGCGACCGGCCAAGTGCACAGAAGCCAAACCCTTTGTTACGTCTTGCGGTTCGACAACAAACCGGGAAGAAAGTTGTTCGACGACCGCCAGAACTGCAGCGGCGTTTTGCAATTGAAATGCCCCTGGTAGCGCAGGCATTGGCAGATTGGAGTACTCTTGTCGCCCACCTTCCCAGCACCACCCACCATCACTTGAAGTGGCATGAAAGTCGACGTCCACCCGACACTGGATCGCCCCAATCGACGCCGCATGCTGATAGACGGAAGACGGCAATTCTTTATCAGCCATGATCACCGGGCGATTGCCACGCATGATGCCTGCCTTCTCCGCACCGATCTGGTCCAAGGTCTCTCCTAGCCAATCGGTATGGTCCAGCGCAACCGTGGTGATCACCGCCACATCCGCATCGATGATATTCACCGCATCGAGACGTCCTCCAAGCCCGACCTCCAGAATCACCAGGTCCGGCGTCAGTTCAGCGAAAATATCCAGCGCCGCCAGGGTACCGAACTCAAAATAGGTCAATGCCACTTCACCCCGCGCATCATCCACGCGTTGGAAGGCACGGCACAACTGCTCATCCGACACTGGGATGCCATTCAGTAGCACACGCTCATTGTAGTGAACCAGATGGGGGGAGGTGCAAGCGCCGGTACGATAACCTGCCTGCTTGAAGATCGATTCCAGCATAGCGACAGAGGAACCCTTGCCATTGGTTCCGGCGATCGTCACTACCGGAGATGCCAACCCTGAAGGCCTCAAACGCTGCCAGACACTGTCGACACGATTGAGTCCCAACTCGATCTCGTGTGGATGAAGTGACGACTGCCACGTCAGCCAGTCGTCCAGACTGCTAAAACGCATGTTGGGGAAAAGCTGGGCGTTATGGGCGTGGCTTGTGCATGAATATGCTTAACAGATCTGCGATGCGGTCACGCATGTCGCGACGATCGATGATCATATCGATCGCACCATGCTCCAGCAGGAACTCGCTGCGCTGAAACCCCTCCGGCAGGGTCTCCCTGACGGTCTGTTCAATGACCCGGGGACCGGCGAAGCCGACCAGAGCATTGGGCTCTGCCAAATTGATGTCACCCAGCATGGCAAGACTGGCGGAAACACCACCCATGGTTGGGTCGGTCATGACAGAGATAAAGGGCAAGCCGCGTTTCTGTAGCCGATCCAGGGCAGCGCTGGTTTTTGCCATCTGCATCAGAGAGAAGAGCGACTCCTGCATACGGGCGCCACCACTGGCAGAAAAACAGATCAGCGGGATATGACGTTCCAGGGCAACACTCACCGCACGAACAAAACGTTCGCCGACCACTGAGCCCATGGAGCCGGCCATGAAGCTGAATTCGAAAGCCGCCACAACCACTTCCAGCCCCTTGAGCTGGCCGCGCATCACCACCAGTGCATCTTTTTCGCCGGAGTTTTTCTGCGCCTGACTCAGGCGATCCTTGTACTTCTTACTGTCTTTGAACTTCAGGGGATCGACCGATTCAAGAGACGATGCAATCTCCTCCAACGGCTCCGGATCGAGAAACGACTCCAGCCGATGCCGGGCGCCCAAGCGATTGTGATGGTTGCATTTAGGGCAGACATCCAGGTTCCGCTCCATCTCTGCACGATAGAGAATCGCATTGCACCCCGGACACTTGTCCCAAAGACCTTCGGGAACCGCCCGTTTGCTGCCGCCATCTGTACGAATGCGGCTTGGCATCAATTTTTCGAACCAACTCATGGGTGAGATTCTACCTCATAAATGTGCCAGAAGTCAGGAGCCTTAATGAACAGCATCCATTGCCCTGCGCATACCGGATAAAATTTCCGCCAGCGCAGGACCGATTTTATCCGGTGTCTCTTGCAGCGCCTCGACCCGGGATACCAAGGCGCTACCGACGACGACAGCGTCGGCAAGCTGAGAAACTGCTGCTGCTGTCGCTGCATCCTTGATGCCGAATCCAACCCCCACGGGAAGCGCTGTTTTCTCCCTGATCTGCTCCAGCTTTTCCGCTACTGCGGCGGTATCCAGCTGGCTGGAACCGGTTACGCCCTTGACGGAGACATAATAGACAAAGCCTCCGGCCACATTGCAGATCCGGCCAATTCGATCAGGGGTACTCGTCGGTGCCAACAGATAGATTTGGTCAATTGCCTTATCACGTAGTGACTGCAACAGGTCTTCTCCCTCTTCCGGCGGAATATCGACGATCAGCACACCGTCGACCCCTGCGGCACTGGCTGACCCGGCAAAGGTAGCGTACCCCATCACCTCAATCGGATTGAGATAACCCATCAAAACCACCGGAGTATTCTGATCCCTCTCCCGGAAGGTCTGCACCATCCGCAAAACATCGTGCAGACTGACATGGTGCTCCAAAGCCCGTTCACTGGCCCGCTGAATAACAGGACCATCCGCCATGGGATCCGAAAAAGGCACGCCCAGTTCAATCAGGTTGGCACCCGCAGAAACCATGTCATGCATCAAACCGACGGTTATCCCAGGGGTCGGATCACCGGCGGTGATAAAGGGGATCAATGCAGTTTTGCCCTGCTCCCGCAGATCATTGAATCTCTGACTGATACGACTCATATCTCGATGCCCTCCCGTGCCGCCACGGTGTGCATATCCTTGTCTCCCCGACCGGAGAGGTTGACCAGGATGATTTTGTCACTCTCCATTGTCGATGCAAGTTTGGCCGCGTAGGCCAGCGCATGACTCGACTCCAGCGCGGGGATAATCCCCTCGATTTTAGTCAAAGCGTGGAAGGCATCCAGCGCCTCTTCATCCGTAATCGCCACATACTGCGCCCGCCCGGTATCTTTCAGCCAGGCATGTTCAGGACCGACACCAGGATAATCGAGTCCGGCAGAGATGGAGTGAGTTTCGATGATCTGGCCATCCTTGTCCTCCATCAGATAGGTGCGATTGCCATGCAAAACGCCCGGCTGTCCGGCACAGAGTGGCGCTGCGTGGTGTCCGGTCTCCAGACCATCACCAGCCGCCTCCACACCATAGATCCCGACCCCTGTATCATCGAGAAACGGATAGAAGAGTCCAATTGCATTGGAGCCACCACCGACACAGGCAACCAGGGCATCAGGCAGTCGGCCAGCCTGCTGCTGAATCTGTTCCCTCGCCTCTCGACCGATCACGGTCTGGAAATCCCTCACCATAGCCGGATAGGGATGGGGGCCGGCAACGGTGCCGATTATATAGAAGGTGTCATCGATATTGGTGACCCAATCCCGCATCGCCTCATTGAGCGCATCCTTCAGGGTTTTGGATCCCGACTTCACGGAGCGGACCTCGGCGCCCAGCAGTCTCATGCGGTAGACGTTGGCCTCCTGGCGGACTATATCGACAGCTCCCATATAGACCACGCACTCCAGTCCCAACCTGGCGGCCACCGTGGCGGTTGCCACACCGTGCTGACCGGCGCCGGTCTCGGCAATGATCCGGGTCTTGCCCATGCGCTTCGCAAGTAGTGCCTGGCCGATGGTATTGTTGACCTTATGCGCACCGGTATGGTTCAGATCCTCACGCTTCAGATAGATGCGTGCGCCACCTAATTCCCGGCTCCAGCGCTGCGCAAAATAGATTGGAGAAGGCCGACCGACATAGTTGGCGAGATCCTCATCGAGCTCCTTGAGAAACTCGGGGTCCTGCATATATTTCTCATAGGCAAGGCGCAAATCCTTGAGGGGTTCCATCAGGGTTTCTGCCACGAACAGGCCGCCATAGACGCCGAAATGGCCTCTATCGTCCGGCTGGGTGCCAATTATCTTTTCAGCTGTTGTCGCCACGCTTCACTCCTTCAATGAAGGCCGCTATTTTACCCGCATCTTTGATGCCTTTGGACTGCTCGACGCCGCCGCTGACATCTACTGCATAGGGGCGGACCTGCCGCACAGCCGCTTCAATATTGTCCGGATTCAATCCACCGGCAAGGATGATTCTTGAGGCCAGATCCTTAGGTATCCGTTCCCAGTCGAAGGCCGTTCCTGTACCGCCTGGCTTACCGGGTTCATAGGCATCCAACAGCAGTCCGGCTGCGCCTCTGAATTCACTTGCCGTCGCGGCCAGATCGATCCCATCGCGCATGCGCACCGCCTTGATCCATGGTCTGCCGTAGCCTTTACAAGCCGCGACATTCTCTTTCCCATGGAATTGCAGGAGATCGATATGTACCTCCTGTAGCAAGCTTGCGATCCGTGCGCGGTCCTCATCCACAAACAGGCCCACAACAGTGACAAATGCCGGTAAAACCTCGACGACCTTCCTGGCCTGCTCCACACTCACCGCTCTTGGGCTGGGCGGATAGAACACCAACCCAATCGCATCAGCTCCCTGCTGAACCGCCACAAGGGCATCTTCCGGTCTGGTGATACCGCAGATTTTAGTCCTGGTTCTCATAAAGCATGGGAAGATACAGGATAGCGCCTGACTGCGCTACGCAAATTACCGGCAGGCGGCGACTGCTTAAGTCAGTTTGCCGGTTCCACTGCGTTTGAACCGGCCTACAAAATGTAGGCCTGATCAAGCATAGCGGATCAGGCGATCCCTGCTATGCAGACAATGAGATATCAGGTCCCTCAGGTAACAAATAGTTGTCAGGATAATCGACTTTGGTGAGATAGAGTCCCTGCGGCGGGGCCGTGACGCCACCTTTCGTACGGTCACGCAATTCAAGGATCTGTCGTACCCAGGATTCCTTCTGCTCTCCCCGACCGATGGCCATCAGCACACCGGCAATGTTCCTCACCATGTGGTGCAAAAACGCATTGGCATGAACATCGATTTTCACCATCTCGCCCTCCCGGCTCACATTTAACCGGTGAAGGGTACGTACCGGATGTTTAGCCTGGCATCCCAACGCCCTGTAGGATGAGAAATCATGCTCACCCACCAGTGCCTGCGCTGCCCGGTGCATGCTCGATTCATCCAAGGGGTGATGCACCCAGACCGCACGATCCCGCCATAGAGCGGAACGCATCGGACGATTCAGAATATGGTAGCGATAGTGCCGCCCGATAGCTGAAAAACGTGCATGAAAATCGTCCTGCATCTCTCGTGCCCAGGAAATGCTGACATCTCCCGGCAAATTGACATTTGTCCCCAATATCCAGGAACGTCTACTCCTGACCGCTTCCGTCTCAAAATGAACCACTTGCCCTGTTGCGTGAACCCCTGTATCGGTCCTTCCGGCACAATGCAGCCTCACAGGATGATCCGCCACTCTGGAAACGGCTTCTTCGACGCACTGCTGCACGTTGCGCACATCGTCCTGGGTCTGCCAACCGTGAAATGCAGCGCCGTCGTATTCAACCCCAAGGGCAACTCTCATCTATTCCTCTTCATGGATATAAAAGAAAAGGGGTGCAAACTGCACCCCTTCAGAAGACATTTATTACGACAATATCAGGATGACATCTTTTCGAGCAATTGCGTGGCCTCTCCCTGCTGCTCATCGTTGCCTTCTGTGGCCACCTCTTCGAGGATACTTCTTGCACCCTCTTCATCACCCATATCCACGTAAGCGCGGGCCAAATCAAGTTTGGTATTCACTTCATCTTCTGCACCCAGTTCCATCTCCTCATCGAAGGTCAGTGAGTGGGGTGCGATATCTTCGTCAGCCTCACCCAGATCCTCGCTGTCGGTACCCAACAGATCAGACCCTTCGCTCTCTTTTGCATCCAGATCTTCGGACAGCGACTCCAATTCACGTTCCAGGCTCTCAAGATCAAGATCGTCGAGAGATTCGGAGTCATCGATACCTATAATGCTGCTGGTTGCAGAGCCCGTATCGTCAGCCAGATCTCCCAGGTCCAGGTCGGCAAGCACGCTATCGGTATCTGGTGATGAGTCGAGCTGCAGGCTATCATCCAATCCTTCGGATGGCGTGGCATCCTCCAGCAATCCCGAATCGAGCCCCAGGCTGGCAAGATCGATATCCAGCAATTCAGAGTCTGTGGTATCGGATATCGTCTGGTTTGCGGCATCATTTTGTGCCACCGCATCATCGGCCATTTCTAAATCTATGGACAACTCAGAGTCCAGAGCACTGGGTTCCATATCATCCAGATCAGAGAGTTCACTCAGGTCCAGGGAATCAAGGTCGTTATCAAGATCATCCAGGGTATCGGCAGATTCAGGGGCAACCGGCGCAGGGGTCGACAGATCGAGTGAAGAGTCGTGCAGCTCACTATCCAGATTCAAACCAAGGTCATCGAGTTCATCATCCATACCCGATGCAAAACTGTCCGCCGTCGGCGCTGTGTCCGCAGCAGAACCAAACAGACTGTTTTCCGGATCGAGCTCCCTGCCCATGGCGGAGATTCTGCTCCAGACACCCGGGTTCGTGGTTGCGATGCCCGCAGCAGAAAGTGCACCGGCCAGTGCGGCAAAGGCACTCGTATCTTTTGCCGAATAGTGAATCTCCAGCAGCTTGTGCTTCAGTTCCGCACGCTCAGGGGCCTTTTCGATCGCTTGTTTGACCAGCTCTTCAGCCTGCTGATAACGGCCATAAGCGATGTAAACGTCTGCTTCTGAGAGAGGGTCGACCTCGCCGGTTTCATCCTGCAGTGCATCGATGTCACTGGGAGAAAAATCGCTCAGGAATGATGTTTCATCAGTCAGTTCGTTGATGGAACCCGCCTCCACCTGGGCCGCTTCAGCTGCAGGCTCTCCATCTGGAGTGACAAGAATACTTTCGGCAAATTCCGCTTCAGCTTCCTTGCGACGCCGCATGATCAGCCATAGCAGCGAGAGCAGGAGCACTCCAACTGCGCCCACTATACCCATCAGGGTTGTGTTGCCGGTCAGGGCACCCAGCAATCCCTTCGGCTTTTTCTTTTCTATTGGTTTTGGCGCAGTCTCCTCTGCCACCTGGGTCGGAGTTACAGGCGGCGCAACCACAGGGGCAGGCTTTTCTATAACAGCAGGTTCAGGTTTTGCCTCTTGTACGGGTTCAGCAACAACAGCACTGTCTGCAGCTTGCTGCATGGCCTCGTCGATAGCAGACTCAATATCTGCCTCTTCGATGACGGGTTCATCGGAAACCGGCAGCACTTCCTCTTCGGCCATCACCTCAGGAACCTGAGATTCAAGAAGCTGTGTCGACTGTAACTGTGCAAGCTGATCGCTCTTCAGGGTCAGAAGCCGCTGGATGTCCGCCAGCTGGGCTTCCAAGCCCTTGATCCGACCGCGTAGTTCCTCACTCTCCTGACGCGTGGATTCATTGGATTCACGTACCAGCAGAATCTGTTTTTCAAGACGTTGGAGATCTTCTTTCCGTTCGGCTTTGCCTTCCCTGTCGACGGCCTCATCGGCCTCGGGCTTGGCAGAGACCAGCTTCAGACGATCATCCGCGGGGACTGGCGCTGATATGGCGGGAGACTGGTCAATTGTCGCAGCTTTCCCACGGCCACGATTCTCTCTCCAGGCGCTGGTCTGGGCCAGGAACTCAGACCGTGCTTCACGAGAGGATAGTGCACTCGGATCAGCGCCCTCTGGAAGACGCAGGATCTTGCCGACCTTCAGACCATTGACATTATTTCTGATAAAAGCTTTTGGATTGTGCTGCAGCAGCGCCATCATAAGCTGTTCGGTGGTTTCGCCGCTGCGCCGCATCGACTTGGCGATAACCCACAGATTGTCATTGTTCTTAACGGGGCCGTATTCGCGGGCACCGCCATCACTCCTGCTGGCAGCAGCCTCCTGCTGGCGGGGTGTAACCGTTCGCCTGCTCTGTACGGGGGTTGGTGTGCTCGCAGGTGCTGTCTGTGCAATCGGGGCGGTAACCGGCGCCGGTTTGCGTTTTACCGTAACCGGCGGATCCAGTAGTACAGTGTACTCACGGATCAGACGACCCTTCGGCCAGTTAACCTCAATGAGGAAATTGAGGAAAGGTTCACGCACGGGATCCCGACTGCTCACCGTAATGACCACTTTGCCATCACTGCGTAGAGTAGGTTTAAAGGTCAAGCCGGAAAGCATAAAAGGACGCTCAACACCGGCCCGGGCAAAGGCGGCTTGAGAAGCCAGCTCTACCCTGACGTCCTGCACCTCATCAGATTTTACAGATATCAGATCGATATCCGCTTTGAAATATTGGTTGAGAGACGATTGAGTATGGATCTCACCCAAACCAAGCGCATAGGCGCCCAGTGGTGATAGGGCTGTTGCTATTGCCACTGCCAGGGACAGCTTACGAATCATGCTTCCTCCTTGCCTGAACCACCCCGCTCACCCGTGGATGAGAAGCAGCTGCAAAAGGGTTTATTTAAATCCAGATGGAACATTATTAATGATAGAATAAAATTAATATTATCCGCATAACTATAGCTTATACATAGTCTTTTACCAAAACTTCAACAATCTTCACAACATTTGCCGCAATACCTGAACGTAGATTGTCAGCCACTGTAAAAAGTGAGAATTGCGTTGCGTTTTTCCCCACAGACCTGATCCTGCCGACTGTGATGTCTTCCTTGCCTGAAGCATGGCTCACCGGGCTGACACAGGCCCCGTTTTCACTATCCACAAGCGTTACACCCTCAGTCTCTGCCAACAGCGACTGCAGGTTCTTCAATGTTAGCGGCCGGGAAGTTTGAAACTGAACCATCTGTGAGTGTCCGTAAAAAACAGGCGCTATGGCAGTTGTCACGGTAAGCGAAAGATCCTCACATTCAAGGATGCGAAGAGCGTCCTGTTCAGCCTTTACCTCACTGAAGGCACTCCCATCTTCATTGAGCTCACCCAGCGGTGACAAAAGGTTGAATGCAATCTGCCGGGGAAACAACACCGGAGTTATCGGTTTGGCATTGAGCAACTGCGCGGTCTGCCTCGCCATCTCTTCCACGCCGGCACGGCCGAAATCTGAAACGGCCTGACAACTGACCACCGAGACTTGTTCGAGCCCCACCCTGTCCAGCACGGGTTTGAGAACCCTGACCAACTGGCTCGTGCCTGCGTCCGGCAAAGTGATGATGCCCCCTTTCGATACAACTTCCATCGACTCAGGATTGACCCAGCCGACCACAGGCGGCAGATCGGTCGCTTCCAGCAGCCGGGCACCGATATCCAAAATAATGCAACCGGCATCCTGTGCGAGATCAAGCCAGTCTCCAGCAGAAGAGTCTTCACCGGTCGAAATAACAATACGGACTTGGGTGAAATCGAACAGCGACAGATCAGCAATGGTCAATGCCCGGCCCCCGAACTCAACCGTATCTCCCACAGCCTCCTCATCCCCGAGCACCTGCAAGCTACCAGCAAGACTGGGATGCGAAGAGATGACCTCCAGTAAGGTTTCACCAACCAGGCCGGTCGCGCCGACCAGTGCAATATCCACTTCAGGGTTCATGTTCTGTTCAATCTCTTGATAGGGTTTGATTCCCCGCAGCATACTGCAGAGAGTTGGTAGGAGCGGCGCCCCGCACGTGCTATCTGCACGCCGGGGCCATCTTTATCCAGGCTTCGATGTTAATAAATTTTCAAAAAACACTTAACTTTCGATGAGAATACGCAGCATCCGCCGCAAGGGTTCCGCCGCGCCCCAGAGAAGCTGATCACCCACGGTGAAGGCATTCAGGTATTCCGCACCGAGATTCATCTTGCGCAGACGACCCACCGGCACCACCAGGGAACCGGTCACCTTGGCCGGCGTCAACTCCTGTACAGTGATGTCCCGCTCATTGGGTACTACCTTGACCCAGTCATTGGCGGAACCGAGGATCTCTTCCACCTCATCCATCGGCACATCCCTGCGCAGTTTGACCGTCAGTGCCTGACTGTGACAGCGCATGGCGCCAATACGCACACAGGTACCATCGATGGGCACAGGATTGTCGGACCGGCGCAGGATCTTGTTGGTCTCGGCAAAGCCTTTCCACTCCTCCTTGCTCTGGCCATTCTCCCGGGCCACATCGATCCAGGGAATCAGGGCACCCGCCAAAGGCGCACCAAAATTCTCAGCGGGGAAACCGTCGCTGCGGATGGCATCAGCCACCGCCTGATCGATGGGGAGAATCGGCGAATAGGGATCGTCCAGCTGCTCATTGCTGACAGCCGCCTTTACTGCGCCCATCTGCTTGATCAACTCCCGCATGTTTTTGGCCCCGGCGCCGGATGCTGCCTGATAGGTCATCGCAGTCGTCCACTCCACCAGATCCTCCCGAAAGAGGCCGCCCAGCGCCATCAGCATCAAGCTGACGGTGCAATTGCCGCCGATGTAGTCCTTGACGCCACTGCTCAGGCCATCGCGAATGACGTTTTCGTTGACCGGGTCGAGCACGATAATGGCGTGGTCCTTCATACGCAGGCTGGATGCCGCATCGATCCAGTAGCCGTCCCAACCCGCAGCTCGCAACTTGGGGAAGACCTCATTGGTGTAACCGCCACCCTGGCAGGTAAGGATTACATCCATTTTCTTCAGTTCATCGATATCCGTCGCATCCTTGAGCAGCGGAATCTCTCTGCCGATGTCAGGACCCTTCTGACCAGCCTGAGAGGTGGTGAAGAAGACCGGCTCTTCGATATCGGCAAAATCGTTCTCTTTGCGCATACGGCCCATCAGGACCGATCCGACCATGCCACGCCAACCTACAAATCCAACACGTTTCATCTGTCTTGTCTCTATTTCAATTAACCGCAAAGAACACGAAGAATCTTACTCGGCGTAAACAATGACTTTAATTACAGCCTTTGCGCTCTTCCCGGTTACAACATCACAGCGCAGCGACCACCGCATCGCCCATGGCGTCGCAGCTGACCTCGGTTTTGCCCTCGGACATGATGTCCTGGGTCCGCAAGCCATCGTCCAGCACCTTGTTGACCGCCGCCTCGATACGATCCGCCATCGCGGGCTCATTCAGGCTGTAACGCAGCATCATCGATACCGAGAGGATGGTGGCCAGCGGGTTCGCCTTGTTCTGCCCGGCAATATCCGGCGCGGAACCGTGGATCGGCTCATACATGCCCTTGCTGTTCTCATCCAGCGAGGCGGAAGGCAGCATGCCGATAGAACCAGTGAGCATGGCGGCACAATCCGACAGGATATCACCGAACATGTTGGTGGTAACCATCACATCAAACTGTTTCGGCGCCCGCACCAGCTGCATCGCAGCGTTATCCACATACATGTGACTCAGTTCAACATCCGGGTAGTCGTCGCCCACACGGGTGGCGACCTCGCGCCACAACTCAGTGCACTCCAGGACATTGGCTTTGTCCACGGAGCAGACCCGTTTATCGCGTTTCATGGCGATGTCGAAAGCGACCCGGCTGATGCGGTCAACCTCGGACTCGGCATAGACCAGAGTATTGAAGCCCTGCTTTTCGCCGCTATCGAGCTCCCGCACGCCCCGGGGCTGGCCGAAGTAGATGCCGCCGGTCAGCTCGCGCACGATCATGATATCGAGACCCGAAACCACTTCAGGCTTCAGGGTCGAGGCATCCGCCAGTTGCGGATAGAGGATCGCGGGACGTAGATTGGCAAAGAGATTGAGACCGGCGCGCAGACCCAGCAGCCCCTTCTCGGGACGGATGGAGATGTCCAGCTCTTCCCATTTGTAACCACCGACAGCACCAAGCAGAATCGCATCCGCCTCCTGCGCCATTTCCAATGTCGTTTCCGGCAACGGCCCACCGGTGGCATCGATGGCAGCCCCACCGACCAGCGCCTCATCCATCTCGATATCCAGTCCAAAATCATCACGCAGTGCGGCCATTACCTTTACAGCCTCGGTAACAATCTCAGGGCCAATACCGTCACCCGGTAGAATCAGAATATTTTTACTCATTTCGATTTACATCCTTACCCGCAGCTTGCTGCGAAGATTGGGTAGGGTGCGCCGCGCGCACCATGATTACTGCTTATTAATTTGGTGCGCACAGCGGCCCCTACATTCTATTGATTAAATAACCAGGGCGCTTCCTGGCGCCGGCGCGCTTCATAGATTTTGATGGCGTCCACATGCTGCAGGGTGAGGCCGATATCATCGAGCCCATTGAGCAGGCAGTGCTTACGAAAAGCATCTACCTCGAATGAAATCACCTCTCCATCAGCCGTTTTCAACTGCTGTGCTTCCAGATCCACTGCAATATCAATCGCAGTCTCACCACATGCCAACCCAAATAATTTATCTATGATTTCGCCAGATAAAACAATAGGTAGTATTCCATTCTTAAAGCAGTTATTAAAGAATATATCTGCAAAACTGGGGGCGATTATGACCCGAAATCCATAATCTTCCAACGCCCAGGGCGCATGCTCACGAGAGGAACCGCAGCCAAAATTCTTGCGTCCCAGAAGGATGCCCGCCCCCTGGTAGCGGGGATCATTGAGGACAAAATCCTCATTCAACGGCCGCTTGCTGTTGTCCATGCCTGGCTCACCATGATCCAGATAGCGCCATTCATCAAACAGGTTGGGACCAAATCCGGAGCGCTTGATCGACTTAAGAAACTGCTTGGGGATGATGGCATCAGTATCCACATTGGAACGATCCAATGGACAGACGATGCCGGTAAATGTCTCGAATTTTTTCATAATCAGATAACCATAAAGTACGCGAAGAACACCGAGTAAGATAAAGAAAAACAAGTAGTTTTCTCGATCATTATGCCCTTCGTGGCGAATCAGAAATCCCTTACATCAACGAAGTGTCCGGCAATCGCAGCCGCGGCAGCCATCGCAGGACTGACCAGATGGGTGCGTCCACCCTGCCCCTGCCGACCCTCAAAATTGCGATTCGAGGTCGATGCACAACGCTCACCCGGTTCCAGCCGGTCGGCATTCATGGCCAGACACATGGAGCAGCCCGGCTCACGCCACTCAAATCCTGCATCAATGAAGATTTTGTCGAGTCCTTCGGCTTCCGCCTGCTGCTTCACCAGCCCGGATCCCGGAACGATCAGCGCCAGTTTGATGTTGTCTGCTACCCGTCTGCCCTTGGCTATCTTCGCAGCCTCGCGCATGTCCTCGATACGGGAGTTGGTGCATGAGCCGATAAAGACCTTGTCCACATCGATCTCATTGACTGGTGTGCCCGCTTCGAGCCCCATATAGTCCAGCGCCCGGCGCATGCCTTCCGCTTTGACCGGATCATCGACCCGATCCGGATCCGGCACCTGCGTATCCACGCTGACCACCATCTCGGGGGAGGTACCCCAGGTAACCTGAGGTTTGATCTCTGACGCATTGATGTTGACGACCCTATCGAACTCCGCACCTTCATCACTGTACAGGGTCTGCCAGTCGGCGATAGCCTGTTCGAGCGTCTCACCCTCCGGCGCATAGGGACGACCTTTGACATAATCGATGGTCTTCTCATCCACCGCCACGAAACCGGCCCTGGCACCCGCCTCGATCGCCATATTGCAGACCGTCAGCCGTCCTTCGATGGAGAGGTCGTGGATTGCCTGGCCACCGAACTCAATGGCGTAACCGGTGCCGCCGGCAGTACCGATCTCACCGATGACCGCCAATACGATATCTTTGGCAGTGACGCCGGAGGCGGTCTTGCCGTCGACACTAATCAGCATCGATTTCGACTTCCTCTGGATCAGGCACTGGGTAGCGAGCGCATGCTCAACCTCCGAGGTTCCGATGCCGAACGCCAGTGCACCCATGGCACCGTGGGTAGAGGTGTGGGAGTCACCACACACCACCGTCATGCCCGGCAGGGTAGCACCCTGCTCCGGCCCGACCACATGCACGATGCCCTGACGGATATCGTTCATGGTGAATTCGGTCAAACCAAACGCTTCGCAGTTGGCATCCAGGGTCTCCACCTGTATGCGAGCGATAGGATCGGAGATATCCGCGACTCCGTTGGGACGACTCGTGGTGGGTACGTTGTGGTCCGGCGTGGCCAGGTTGGCCTCAACACGCCAGGGTTTACGGCCTGCAAGCCGCAGCCCTTCGAAGGCCTGGGGCGATGTCACTTCATGCACCAGTTGCCGGTCGATATAGAGCAGTGCAGTGTCGTTTTCATCGTAACGCACTACATGTGAATCCCAAAGTTTGTCGTAAAGGGTCTTGTTAGTCATCAGCCTTGCCTCATCATGGTGGTGAAACCTTAGGATGTTCCGATATATAATACAAATTCATATTTTTCATATTTTTTATTCTAATTAGGAATACATGTGGAATTTGCCAATCTACGCGCATTTGTGGAGGTCGCCCGCTCCAGCTCTTTCTCCCAGGCTGCCGAGATCTTGTTCATCACCCAACCTGCGGTCAGCAAGCGGGTCGCCGGGCTGGAGACGGAACTCGGCTGCCGGTTGTTTGATCGTATCGGGCGGCAGATTGTCCTTACCGAAGCGGGGAGGCAGCTATTGCCGCGGGCTGAACAGATCGTCGAGGAGATCACCGACATCCGGCGTGAGCTTTCCAACCTGAGCGGCGAGGTCGAAGGCACGCTGGCCATGGGCACCAGCCACCATATCGGCCTGCATCGTCTACCACCATTTCTTAGAAGCTATGCCGACAGTTACCCAGCAGTCACACTTGATATTCGCTTCATGGGGTCGGAAAAGGCCTGTCTTGTAGTAGAGAGTGGAGAGCTGGAACTGGGTGTGGTCACACTCCCTCTGCAGCCCTCCGAAAATCTGCTGACGCAGCAGGTTTGGCATGACCCACTCTGTTTCATCGTGGGGGAGGAGCACCCGCTGGCCGGTCGTGACAGCATCGGGATTGAAGAGCTTATCCAACATCCTGCGGTTCTCCCAACCCTGGGTACCTACACTCGAACACTGTTGGAAAATCGTCTCAAAGCAGAGGGATATAAGATCAACTGCAGCCTCTCAACCGACTATCTGGAGACGTTGAAGATGATGGCGTCGATCGGATTGGGCTGGGCTCTGCTGCCGGAGACCCTATTGACGCCAGGACTGGTTAGACTCAACGTCGAAGAGATCAGACTGAAGCGTGCGTTGGGTTTGGTGACCCACCGGCAGCGGACTTTGTCCAATGCAGCGCAGGCGATGCAGCAATTGATAATGGACAGCACTTAATCAAAGATAACTTTTTGTACTCGTCCGGGAACAATAAACTGGAAGTCTTTCAGATGCGATACTGAGCGGTCAATCCGGGGAAGTGGCCCGCAGTCTACTGACCGGCCTTGCACGAAACAGCAAATGATCCATGTCGGGCACCCCTCTTCAGAGGCTTGCAGCTAATTTCCGGATATTATCCCGGTCACTATTTGCTCAAGTCGATTTCGATTCTTGAGAACGGCGACGCCACTATAGCTGAATGATCACAGAACACCCTCTCCGTATAGGAAATAACAGCCCTTACCATGGCGCTTGGCTTGGTACATAGCTTCGTCGGCCCGTACCAAAAGTATTCGTGTATCACTACCGTGATCCGGGTAGAGGGCTATGCCGATACTCGCGTTGATCCTTACTTTCTGCAGCGCAGGCGTACGCAAATGTGTAATCGATTCGATCATCTTGTCCGCCAGAATCTTAACCTGCTCAAGACCCTGAAGGTCCTCAACCAGCAGCACAAACTCGTCGCCACCGATTCGAGCCAGGATGTCGTTGCTCCTCAGGGTCTGCGACAGGTTGCGTGCCACATCCCGCAGTACTTGGTCTCCCGACTCATGACCAAGCACGTCGTTGACCTGCCTGAATCCATCCAGATCGATGAATAGCACTGCAAGTTGGCTCCTTATTCGATTCGCCCGGCCAATCGCCTGCCCCAGCCGTTCATTGAACAGGATTCGGTTGGGCAGATCGGTCAGTGGATCGTGCTGAGCCTGTCGGCGCAGCATTTCCTCGGCACGGCGCCGCGCCGTAATGTTGCGCACATAAACGGAGAATCCGATAACAGCGCCCTCCTTTGATCGGTGGGGGGCATACTGAACTTGGACGTCCTGTTGTGCCAGGTATCTGTAGTCGATGCGATCTTCGTAAGTAACCAACTCACCCTTCAGTACACGCTCTACATGCTGCTGGATCTTGGCGAATCCTTGCTCACCCATGAACTCGACAACATGTTTCCCGAGGAATGCCTCGCGGGTTCGACCCGTCTCGATTTCAAATTTCCGGTTGCACACCTGATAGGTAAGATCTGCGTTGACGTAGGAGACGTAATCCGGGACTGAATCCAGAATGAAGGCCATTGCATCATGCTCTGCCTGCAACGCCGCCAGCTGCTCGCGCAACCGATCTATTTCCCCCACCAGGGTAGTTTCTTGTGCCGTTCGTCGAGTCGATTTAACCGATTGCGGTGGGAAACGGCCTTGAGCACTTCCTCTTCCACCCAGTCGCTGTAGGCCAGTTGATCAAGTGAGGATAGTATGTGACATTCTAGAAAATACAGTCTATAAGACGGTAATTGACGTAAAAACCTATTTCAATAGGGTTGGGTGTTCCGCTGATGTATAAATCTACTTATTTCCATCTTTTTCGAACGGTTACTTTTCCTCTTTTCGCCATAACTTTCCTAATTGGCTTATCCGCTTGCGATTCACCTTCAGATGGCTTATCCAATCAACAATCCCAAAGTGGCCTGGATGTGGTGAATATCGGTAGATTAATCTGTGGAGGGCATCTACCGCTGGCGATTGTCGAGAAAAAATACCAAAATCAACTCAAAACATTCCAGTTACAAACCGTTCAAAATCACGACTGGAATGATGTGATTGCCGATATGAAGTCAGGCAAACTTGCGGGCACATTTATTCTTTCTCCCTTGGCCATGAATCTGATTCACGATGGATTCCCCGGCAAGATCGTGCTGATGGCTGATCGTAATGGCAATGGGTTTGTGCTGTCCAAAAAAATCAAATCCATTGATGATCTAAAAAACCAGAAAACCATCATTTCTGTACCCCATGTCTATTCCCAACATCATGTGCTGTTACACCTGGTGTTAAAACAGCACGGCATCCCAAAAGAAAATGTCACAGTACTGGGTATGCCGCCAAGAGATATGATTAATTCTCTGCGTAACGGTGAGATTGATGGCTTTGTGGTCGGTGAACCCGAGGGCAATAAATCAATTAGTCTGGGTATTGGCTGGATGGCAGCCATTTCTCCTAAGATCTGGAAAGATCATATGGATCATGTCTTTCTTGCATCGGCTAAATTTATTCAGCTCCAACCAGAAAAACTACAGGAATTGATTAATCAATTGGTACGAGGTGGAGAGTTTATTGAAAACAACCCACATGAAGCAGCTGTTATGGGCGAAGACTACACTGGCTCGAGCGCTGCAGCTTTCGAGCAAGTCCTGACGATGCCATCAGACTGGATCACCTACACAAATATGGTGGCAAATGAGACCGACATGACCTCTATGGCAGAAAAACTGGTAGACATGAAACTCTGGCCCAAGGTACCTGATGACCTTGTCAGTCGCTATTTTGATATGAGTTTCGTTAAACAAGCAGAGCAGCATATGCGAGGAAAATAACCCTTTCATGAGACTTAAAATCTCTCTTAAGCAAGCATGGACAGCATTGATTCTTTTCGCTGGTATTGTGCCAGTCACAATCGCGGCAATCTGGTATGGTCAGCAAATCTATCAAGATAGATTAAACAGTGCGCTGGCATCAGAACGCCATGCTAATGAGTTGTTGCGCAGTCGAATCGAATCAGAGCTACAACGCTTTAAAACGCTACTCAGAAACAAGAGTGACCCCCTTTCTACTCTGCTTGATCATGCAGAAGATCCAGATGCCCTAAGAGGCATGAATAGCCTATTGTCGTTCATAGTTGAACGAGAACAGGCCATTCATGAGGTCATGATTTTATCCACGCAGGGCGATGTCATCACTGTTGTCGACCCGGGTATTGGAATTATGGGAGACAGGTTGGCATCAGATGAAGAATTACAATTGTCAAAGACACACTGGCAGTTTGCCAATGCATATGACAGCTATCCTGAAATTGTTATTCCCTCAATAGGCAGAGACTATACTGGCTCCCCAAAGACACATGAAAACGCCATTGTTTTCAGTATGGCTGTTCCCATCGGAAAGCCGGCAAAAGCGGTACTGATTGCACTGATTTATGCGAACCAAATTTGGCCATCTAGCGAACAAAGCGATCATGGCATTGTGGCGGTGAAGACTCGAGATTACATTATTGATCGCCGCGGGTCTTTGGTAACTGAAATTCCAGGAAGTCAATTTAAACCGGGTGATCTGATAACACACCTAGCCATTTCTCGATCAGGGTTGATTAATGTAGATGGCGGTAAAAACCCGAACATAATTGGCGAACAGCGGTAACCGGATGAAATAGCTGCAAATAGCGAGTCAGAAGAAACAGCCAGCGACAAAGAGTGACATCGAGAAAGAAATCGGGAAGATGTAGGGAGCCGTTGAGAAGGTGTGGTACCGGGTGTATCGACCTCGACAGT
>JAMJIN010000403.1:0-1711 GCA_036784775.1 Chromatiales bacterium
GGCTCCCTACATCTTCCCGATTTCTTTCTCGATGTCACTCTTTGTCGCTGGCTGTTTCTTCTGACTCGCTATTTGCAGCTATTTCATCCGGTTACCGCTGTTCGCCAATTATGTTCGGGTTTTTACCGCCATCTACATAACCTATTAAAAGAGACTCTCGAGAGCGTCCTGGCCCTTTCATTGGACAAGTCAACCTCTTCAATTATCACACGCCATAACATTGAAGAGAGTCATCCAAATACGGTATCCAAAGAGGTACGATTTAACGCCAAAGTACTGCTCGTCGAAGATGTCATTGCGAATCAAAAGGTCGCCAGTATCGTAATGCGCAAGTTTGGACTTGAGGTGGACATTGCCGACAATGGACTCACCGCACTGGAACGTATTTCTGAAACAAATTATGATCTTGTTTTCATGGATTGCCAAATGCCAAAACTCGATGGCTATGAAACCACCATCGAGATTCGAAAACGGGAGAAAAACGTCAACCATCGGCTGCCCATCATTGCACTCACTGCAAACCAGATAGAAACTGAAAAACAACGCTGTATCGCTTCTGGAATGGATGACTTTCTCGGAAAACCCTTTGAGTGGGCAGAATTGGTTGCAATCCTTGATAAATGGCTTAACAAGCCCTCATCACAGCCATCCGACATATTGGACTCCAACCCCCCCGCACCCGTTGACCTCAGTCCACGAACAATCATTGATGAAGGTCGTCTCTCCTCCATGAAGGAACTCATGGGCGATGACTACATAGAACTGTTTCCTGCTTTTTTCGATAGTTTTTCAAGTTTGAGAGCTATCCTCCCCAGTGCACTTGAAAATAAAAATCACGCAGAGGTGAGACGCATCACACATAGTCTAAAATCAGCCAGTAATAATGTAGGTGCGGTGAGGCTTGCCAAGATTGCCCAGGATATGGAACAGGATGCTGCGGAGGAAAAACTCACCAAGACCCAAGACCGCTTGCCGCAACTGGACGCCGAGGCTCAAAAAGTTAAAGATAGACTGAATGAGATTATCAGCGCCTACTGACCCAAAATTCGTTTCAGACCTGGTCTAAGTTATAATCTTGCAGTTACGTGTAAAGAATTAATTAAGAGGGATGCCGGCAACACATGGCCAAAGTCATCATCGTCGATTCATCTGAAGACACCAGAATCCCTTTTCTCAGAGGCATTCTCACACGTTCGTTAAGCGAAGCAGGATTGACCTTCGAACAGGCCTATAAGCTTGCATCCAATGTCAGAGATGAGATCTCCAACGAGTCTGAGGTCACTACTTTATCTCTTCGCCAGCGAGTCAGCAAGCTACTGAAAAAAATGGAATTTTCAGAGGTACTGGAGAACTATGAAAATTCAGACCGGGGACGCGTAACCATACAGGTCAGAGACCATCAGGGACAGACCAATCCGTTTTCCATCTCGGATCACCAACGCTGCCTGGAATCGACCGGCCTCTCTGCCGAAAAATCCGCTTCCATCTCTCAAGAGATCTACCAGCAATTGATTGACGACGGTAGATATAAGATCGACTCAAACGATTTGGGTATGCTGACCTATAGTGAGCTGAAAAACAATTTTGGTGCCGAAGCGGCCAGACGTTATATGGTTTGGGTAGACTACACCCCAGCGTTGCATAAAAACAGGCCAGCAATGACTACGCTGCCTTCTCGATCTCATCCAGGTAATGCAATAACTCGTTTTGC
>JAMJIN010000404.1:0-1711 GCA_036784775.1 Chromatiales bacterium
CGAAGCTTGATCGGTCCGCCATTAGTGGAATCTTCAACGATCCCGGCAATGACCCAGCGGATAAACCGACGCTTCAGAAGGACTGAGAGATAGGAAAGTTGGCATTTAAATCTGATCATGTGTGGGGGCCTGTTGTGCTAGGGTTTTGGGGTGTCGTGCCAGAGATCCTCTTGGGTCATTTAACAAAGCCTCACAATTGCGTTTTTCCGTTTGTGACGGGTTGTTACAGCCTTTTTGCTATAAAAAAGGGCATGGACATCAGACCAAACATCAGGACACAGACGTTCTTTCGTTACGCGCCCGCCCGTCGCGGCTTCAATGGACTTTGCGCGCTTCACTGGTGGCTCGCCGTTGCGCTCCCACTTCCTTACCGCCTGATACGTGACTCCAAGTACTGCGGCGAGTTTTGTAACCCCGCCCAGTTCGTCAATTGCTTGCGTAACAGGATTGTTCATAGCCATGATAATAGAACCAATAGTAACCTTTCGTCAAGAACTGATTGTTCCTGCCAATTACGGAACAATTGGTTATATGAATGCAGACCAAAAAAAGAAAGACTTCTCGGAGAGACTAAATAAAGCCCTGAATAACGTGGGGTTTCCTAAAAAAGGAGCCGGGAGGCAAATCGAACTAGCTAATATATTCGGAGTATCCCAAAAAGGCGCAAGAAAATGGCTGGAGGGAGAGTCAATTCCAAAATTCACTCGATTGCAGGAGATTGCGCTACACTTCGGTCTACGAGTCGAGTGGCTGGCTAGCGGCGAGCCTCCTATGTATCGACCTGGAGGCTCAAAAGAAAACCTATCCACATCTCACAAGGACACGAGTGCATATCGGAAAGAAGAGCAGGTATTGCTGGACAAATACAGACTGCTCTCTCCTGAAGACCGCACTCGTCTGCAGGCGATTATTGATGCGCTGGATTCAACCATGAAAGCAGTCACAAACGAGCATTGCCAACAAATGGATCTCAATAAATGAACAGGCCATTATTATTTGTTTGCGTCATATCGATAGCCATTATCACGACAGGCTGTAACAGCATGGCCGATGCCATGACAAAGGCGGCTGGAGTTGGTGTCATAAAAGAGGAAATTTCGACATTCAGTAATGCGACAGAGATATCCATGTCTCCTGCATTTCTGTATAATCCAGAAGCTTTTACAAACGCATCTTCCTTAAAGCTTGGCGCAAGATGGGAGGAAAGCACACCGCATCTCGTTGCGCTGATTCTAGCCTATAACTCGGACATTGCGTCCGGTGGCGGATATGTGAATTTCTCCGGGCTTGATATTAATATTGACGGTGAAATTTCATCCCATAAAACTAGCGGGCAAACCCTGCACACTAATGATGGATTCAATACTGTTTCACGAACCATCTATACATCGAGCAAAAACCTGACTTACATCAAGCTCGATCAATTAAACGAGATAATCAATGCAGAAGATTGTCGCTTGCGAATTCACACAAGCAACGGATACGAGGATATTATTTTTTCCATAGATCGCATTCCAGGCGGACAGAGTACCGCGAGAATGCACCTACGAGACTTCTATAAACAGGTGATGAAAAAACAGGCTAACTAGGACCGTCGTTCTGAAGTTGCCGGATTATTGTTGCCCAAACAGCCTTCTCACGCGACCGCCTCGTTCCCCATAGCCAACCTGATCTGAACCTCATCCCACGGGACGTGAATCAAATCCTTTCC
>JAMJIN010000287.1:0-3073 GCA_036784775.1 Chromatiales bacterium
GGATGTGACGTTCTGACGGAGGATGTATCGACGCAGCGAGGCGGCCTTCGCCATCTATGCGCGGTTTTACTCAGCCGCTAACACGGGGTAAGTCCGCTCTCCCGAAGTTGCTGTCTTACATGTTTGGCGCTGTCCCCTTCGAGGACGCCGCGTTTCTCCTTGCCGGAAAGGTCGAGCGCTACGAATTCGAAGGCATCCATAGTGTACTAGCCCTCTTGCGTGACACGAATGATCTCGTCGATGGTGGTATCACCTTCCAGTACACGGCGCAAACCATCCTGGCGCATGGAGCCGGTTGATTTTCTTATGTGTTTGAGCATTTCCAACTCACCGGTACCCTGATGGATGAGGTTTCGCAGGGTTTCATCGATAACGACAAGTTCGTAGATGCCGGTGCGTCCCAGGAAGCCTTGATTGTGGCACTTGTCACAACCCGCGGGTGCATAGAGGGTTACCCGTTTGTCCTGGGGTAACTCCAGCAATTCCAGCTCTCGCTGGGTAGCTGAATAGGGTTTTTTGCAGTGGGTGCAGAGGGTTCTCACCAGTCGCTGGGACAGGACACTGATCAGGCTGGATGCCAGCAGGAAAGGTTCGACGCCCATATCACGGAGACGGGTAACACTGCCGATGGCGGTGTTGGTGTGTAGAGTGGACAAAACCAGATGGCCGGTAAGACTCGCCTGTACTGCGACTTGGGCGGTTTCCAGATCACGAATCTCACCCACCATCACCACGTCGGGATCCTGTCTCAGAATGGCGCGAAGCCCTCTGGCAAAGGTCAGATCGACCTTGTTGTTGACCTGGGTTTGGCCGATTCCGTCAAGGTAGTACTCGATCGGGTCTTCAACAGTGACGATGTTGCGGCTTTGGGTATTGAGCCTGGTAAGTGCTCCATAGAGGGTGGTGGTTTTGCCGGAACCGGTGGGTCCAGTGACAAGAAAGATGCCATGGGGACGCTGGATCACACCCGGATCGATCTGCGCCAGAAGTTTTTTGGACATGCCGAGATGGGAGAGATCCAGGCGACCGGCTTTCTTGTCGAGTAGTCGCAGTACCACCCGCTCGCCGTAACTGGAGGGCAGCGTGGAGACACGAACATCTACAGGTCTGCGTCCCACTTTCAGCGAGATGCGGCCATCCTGGGGGATACGCTTCTCCGCGATGTCGAGATGGGCCATGACCTTGATGCGGGAGACCAGAAAAGGGGCGACTGTACGGGGGGGGTTGAGCACCTCCCGCAAGACGCCGTCCACACGAAAACGAACCACAAGACGGTTTTCGTAGGGCTCGAAATGGATGTCTGACGCCTCTTCCTTGATCGCCTCTGTGAAGAGTGCGTTGATCAGACGGATGATAGGGGCGTCATCGTCGTTTTCCAGCAGATCTTCGGGTTGATCGAGTTGCCGCGCTACATCGTCGAGATCCATGTCATCGCCCATGGTCTCCATGATCTGGCTGGACTGTTTGGAACCTGGCTCGTAGATCGCGGTGAGTTCACGTTCAAACTCCTCTTCAGCGACCTCCTTCAGGACAAGTGGACGCCCGAGGAAGCGCCGCATCTCGTTGAAGACGCTTATTGGTGTCCCGGTTTTGAACAGTACCCGAGTCTGACGTAGCGCATCTTCGGTGACGATGACGCCGTGACGCCTGGCAAAGGCATAGGTGCATCGTCCCGGATTCTTGGTTGACGATGCTCTGTGTCATCATCCGTAGCCGGTGCTGTCTCTGCCGGAGAGTTGTTCAGAAGTGACTCAGACATGTGGTGTTGGCTCAGTGTTGAGACGTGCCACTCTCCTCGTCAAAAGGCTGAGGAAGAGCATTGAATCGATCAGGCAGCAGAGGCGCCTCCTCATCGGGTAACAGATCGACCCCCAGCTGGCGCATCTGCAACTGCTGTGCCCGGAAGAAGTTGTATTTGTCGCCGGTCACAGCGGCATGGGTGGCGGCATCCCTAACAATAACAGGGCGCAGGAATACCACCAGATTACGCTTGACCTTGGTGGTCGAGTTGGCGCGGAACAGGACACCAAGGACGGGGATGTCCCCCAGAAACGGCACCTTCTCCTCCACTTGCTGTAGATCTTCGTCGATCAACCCGCCAAGCACGATGGTGTCGCCGTCATCCACCATGACCACGGTTTTTATCGTTCGCTTATTGGTGACGATATCGGCGGTGCCGGTGCTGGCTGCCCTGTTGATGCTGGAGACCTCCAACTGGATAGCGTTACCTTCATTGATCTGCGGCTTGACGCGCAGGGTCAGTCCGACATCCTGGCGCTGAATAGTCTGGAAAGGATTGACCGAGGTGCTGGATGAACCGGTGGAGGCGTACTGCCCCGTCAGGAAAGGTACGTTTTGGCCGACAACGATCTCCGCCTCCTGATTATCCAGGGTAAGAATACTGGGGGTTGAGAGGAGGTTGCTCGATGTGTCGCTCTCCAATGCACGGATCAGGGAGGCAAAATTGATCGAATTGTTGTTGAAACTGCCAAGTCCGATTGTGGTGCCAGACGGTATCAGTGGAATGGAGTCCGCAGCGATAGCCCCGGCGATACTGCCGATGCTGGGAGAGCCTAGGTTGATGACGCCCACCGGTCCCGAGCCGCCAGGGGTGCCGTCGACGATCCACTGCACACCAAGCTCCTTGACCCTGTCTAACGAGATCTCGGCGATAATCGCCTCGACCAGCACCTGGGCGCGGCGGATATCCAGTTTGCGGATGATGGACTGAAGCGTATTGAAGATATTCTGCGGCGCAGTAATGATCAGTGCGTTGGAAGCTTCATCAGCCTGGATATTGACCGGGGTGGAGATGCTAGCCCCCTTGCCCTTCTTCCTGCTCTTGTCCATGGTGTCGCTAACGCCGGTCAGTACTGTGGCGAGCTCCTTGGCGTTGGCGTAGCGTAGGTAGATGACCCGGGCATTGCCTTCATTATCGAAAGGGGTATCCAGGTGTTCGATCACCACCCTCGTGCGCAGACGGGTGGTGGTGTTAGCGGCTGAGTAAAACCGCGCATAGATGGCGAAGGCCGCCTCGCTGCGTCGATACATCCTCCGTCAGAACGTCACATCC
>JAMJIN010000049.1:0-21724 GCA_036784775.1 Chromatiales bacterium
CCTCAGAGCCATGCTACCTCGTTTGCTTCGGGCTGCTGCAACGACTTCACCACGTCCCGAGACATGGCTGCGGCTTGCTGAACATTCGTGCTAATCAAGTGATCTTATGGGGTGCAAGTCCCCTGTACCTTATCTGGAGAGGAGTCATTGACCCCTTTAAAAATACTAGCCGACGGCAAGGCGCGGAAGGGCGACCGACCCGCTGAAAGGCAGATATATTGCTCCTGCAATATCTGCATATAAGGCCGAACCCCAGGGTGAGTCAGCACAACATGACGAAGCCCATCCAGATCTCTGGGGGAGGGTAAATGCAGCGGTTGTGCAGGGAAAGATCATGTTCTTACCCGGGGAGATCTGCCAGCCTAAACGTCCTAACGGGCGTGGTGGAACAGAACCTGCGAAGGTGCGCGTTAACATGGCAGAAGTCAGCCGAGGACGAGAACCCGGGTGTTTTTCCGGGGAAAGGTCTGAAGGCAGTGTGATCGGGAGGAGCCCGTGAGCTCGAGCAACTCGTCAACCCCGACCGGGGACTTGGGTGCTTGGCGCGTCACAGAATCTCCTCCTATCGATTTTGCATCGGTGGAATACATCGTATCCAATGCGAGTATAACCGAAGCCTGGAAAAAGGTCAGATCCAACAAAGGAGCGCCCGGTGCTGATGGTATCGGCATTGCGCAATTCCCAAGGAGTCCGGCGGGGTACGCCGTTTAGTCATTCCTCGTGTGCTGGACCGAGTGCTAATGCAAGGGATTGCAATCGTGCTCGGAGACATTTTCAATCCCACCTTCTCTACCTGCAGCTTTGGCTACAGGCCTCATCGATCCGTACAGCAAGCCGCCAGGTGCGCCCAGGCGTCATGGTCGATGGCCGTCTACAGCCAACCCGGCTCGGGGTTCCCCAAGGGAGCCCGGTATCTCCAATACTGAGCAACATCCTGCTGGATGACCTCGACAAGGAGCTGGAGGCGAGAGGGCACAAATTCATCCGTTACGCTGACGACCTGGCGATCTTCGTCAAGTCAAAGCGGGCGGGAGGATGTGTTACTGGAAACAGTGGCGCAGACCAAGACGCAGAATCCGGGCACTGATCAACCTGGGAGTGAATAAGCGAGATGCGATCCGACTCGGACTGTCACGTAAAAGCTACTGGCGACTCTCAAAGACATTGGCCACCAACAGTGGATTGAGTAATGCACATTTCGAAGAAACAGGACTCATTTCCTTGCGCACGTTATGGTGCAAGATCCATCATCCGGCTACGGCCCGATAGACACTTGATGTGGATTCGATTTGCCCGATGAAGCCTCTCTGCGAATAGCAGGCCAGGCGCCGTATACGGACCCGTATGTACGGTGCTGTGGGAGGGGGCCGCTAGAGCGGCTCCCTATCCCGATTACAATTCGACTATTCAGCCGGGCCGGAAAGAAGCTGTTCAATAATGTATATCTTCGCCTGTATCAAGGCGGAGACCATCTTTCCGCTGATTCGGCGATGTGAGTTGGTTTGATTGTCGGAGACTATTTTTATTATCCGTATCTGTTCCAACTCGGCAAACTGGCTGACGGCACCGGTAAATCCAGCCGCCTCCATATCATAGGCCGCAGAACCCGGATAGTCATCCACTGCGGTTTCCACTGTCACCAGATTGCAGCCGGGGGCCGTTGCAACGGGTTTGGTGTGTAGTATCCAGGTCTTTTTTGTTTTTTGGTCTGTTACCTGGTCGATTGTCAGGAGGGTGCCCAGTGGCAGGTCTGCATGACCGGCGATGCCGAAATTGTACCAGCGGGGATTGGGATGGCGATTAAGAGTTTGTAACAGGTTTACGCTTTCGTGAACGGCCTTTTCTCCTGCTCCAGAGACTACCAGCGCCAGATTCCGGCCTGTGTAGACAGGTGGCCTGGTGACGGGTTGCAGGCGCTCAAGTTCAAACGTTCGGATCAGGGGTTTGGCTTCCGGCGGCAGGGCAATCACGATATTGCGGCGGGCATAGATCATGGCTGACAGGTGTAGTGCGAACGATAACGTGTCTGTAACTCGCGGTAGAAGTCAGCCCTTGCCTGTTTGCCTCGTTTCTCGGCACCTTTGGCCATTATTTCCGCCTTTTTTAGCAGCATCTCTATCGCGGCGAAGCGATCGTTTTCTTGCAACCTTTTGTCCTGAACGATCTTTTCCAGTGCCTGAATACGAAAACGGTCCATGCCCCAATGTTTGTGTGACAGTTGATCCGCATGGCCGCCATATTTGGTGATGAGGGGCTCCGGCAGAAACAGTACCGGCTCGGTGGCACAGATGCGCAGCCAGAGGTCGTAGTCCTCGCAAGCTGGGAGTCTCTCATCGAACAGCCCTACGCTGTCGAACAGAGATCTGTGCAGAATGACGGAGGAGGGGGAAATTGCACAGAGCGGCAGGCAGCGGTCAAAGATGAAACCGCCACTCTTGGCGTGTTTGTGCATTGCATTGACCCTGACCCCGTTCCTGATCCATATCTCCTCTGTGTGGCAGATAAGGTGGCCTGGCTCGGCCTTCAGAGCCTCAGACTGTAACTGGAGTTTCTGTGGCAGCCAGGCATCATCCGAATCGAGCAGTGCGATCCACTCCCCCTGAGCCACGTGAATTCCCAGATTGCGTGCACTGCTGACGCCCTGGTTGTGTTGGTGGAGGTAACGGCATTGCGGGTATCGACGGCTGATCAGCTCGACTGTTTCGTCGGTAGAGCCGTCATCGATCACAATCACTTCATCTGGTGCAAGGTGCTGGGAGAAGACTGAATCCAGCGCCCTCGGGAGCGTGTCAACACGGTTGTAGGTGGGAATAATGACGGAAATCTGCATTCCCGAAGCATACCTTTTTCTGCTCCGGGGCGGGAGAGTTCAATCTCTTTTGATCTAATCCTCGCCGCGATTACTGCGGTGAAGGAGAGTGTGATTCCAGTGTACTAAGGGCTTTTTCGAAGTCGAATGCGTCGACATGTTTTTTCAGCTCGAGTGCAGTGCTCACCATCTCTGTGCCGCGAACCATTTCATGCAGTTGCTCGACCAGTTGCAGTGCCTGCAGATCGCCGTTGACCAACAGTGGTTTCATACTGGAAAGTAGTGTCTGAAGGGTCTGTTGATCCAATGTGCTGACTGGTCGGCTGGTTGCTGATTCAGGTGGTTTGTCCAGGGATTTAAGGCCGTCAAGTACCTGATAGAGCTGGTCAGTGACCGTGTTGTGGATTTCCGTCAGATCTTCCATATCTGTCTTCAGATGTTTTTCCAGGCTGGTGCCTGCAGTGGAGAGGTCCATGGCGCCGATAGTAGCGGTAACGCCTTTCAGCGCATGTGCGAGGTGGAGGGCCTCTTCCCTGTTGTTCTCCAGAATTGCTATGCTGATGCGACCGCTCCAGTGTTCATAATCAGCGCGGAATCGCAGTAGCAGATCCCGGAACAGGGCCTGGTTTCCTCGCATCCTTTTCAGGCCTGCTTCGATGTCGATACCGGGCAGATGTTCAGGCAGAAGAATCGCTGACGATGTGTATTCTTCGTTGAAGATGTGGCCTGTCTGACCAGGCTGGATCCACTTGATCAGCATCGCATAGAGCGCATCGGGTTCTATGGGTTTCGGCAGATAATCATCCATACCGGCCGCGAGGCTCTCTTCCCGGTCGCCGGACATGGCATTTGCAGTCAGGGCGATAATCGGCATTTCGTCGTAGGTAGCGTCCTGACGGATGATGCGGCTTGCTTCATAGCCATCGATATCCGGCATCTGTACATCCATAAGCACCAAGTCAAAGCGTGTCTTTGCCAATGCTTCAATGGCGGCACGCCCATCTTCCGCTATTTTGACTTTAAGTCCGTAATGTTCCAGCAGTGCTCTGGTAACTTGCTGATTAACAGGATTGTCTTCCGCAACCAATATATGGGCTCCCAGGATGCCCTGGATATTTTCCACATCCCTGCTGCTGACGGATGTGGCTTCGTGCCTTATGCGCAGGGTGGGGCGCCCCAATGCCTTCAGTACGGCATTAAGAAACGCTGTCGGTATGATGGGTTTTGTCAGTAGGGTTGTGTTACGGGTTTCAGTTTGGCGGATGGCCTGATCATTATTGTATTTACTCATCAGTATAATACGAGGCTTGGGGTCGATCAGCGGATCACTCTGAATTGTCCTCAGTAGTTGCAGGCCATCCATGCCGGGCATGGACCAATCGATAAGTGTGAGTTGATAGGGCCGGGTAGGCTCCTCGCGGCAGCAGCGTTGCAGCTCTTCTATGCAGGTTTCGCCGCATGCCTTTCCGGTGGCATTGGCACCGTGGAAGCGAAAGGTTTTTAATATTGTATCCCGCGACTTTTCGAGATCATCCACTACCATTGTGCGGGCCCCATGCAGTTGTAGGTTTTTAGGGGTTTCCCGTTCGGGATCAATCTGCAGAGGAAGGGTGAAGTAGAAGTTGCTGCCCTCTCCCTCCGTGCTCTCGACGCTGATCTCACCCTCCATCATGCTGATGAGGCTTTTACTGATCGCCAGTCCCAGGCCAGTTCCCCCAAACTTACGGGTAGTGGATGAGTCGGCCTGCGAAAAAGAGTCAAACAGCACGGTGAGTTTATCTTCGGAGAGTCCAATGCCGGTATCACTGACATCGAACCGAAGCCGGATTTTTCCCTGTTGTGACTCTTCCGCGGTAACCGATATGACTATCTCGCCCTGTTCCGTGAATTTGACGGCGTTGCTGGCAAGATTGGTGAGCACCTGCCCCAATCGCAATGGATCACCGATATATCTGTCCGGCAGGTCGGGGGCAACTGAGTAGACTACTTCCAGAGATTTTTGTTCTGCACTAAAACAGAAGATGGTGCAGACTTGCTCCAATAGTTCACTCAGGGAAAAATCCACCGTCTCCAGAGTCATCTCGCCGGCCTCGATCTTGGAGAAATCGAGGATGTCGTTGATTATGCTGAGCAGGGTTTTGGCGGATGATTGAATCTTGGTCAGATACTCATGCTGACGCTGATCGGTCTTCCCCTCGATTGCCAGATGACTCAGCCCGATGATTGCGTTCATCGGGGTGCGGATTTCATGGCTCATATTGGCAAGAAATTCGCTCTTTGCCTGATTGGCGGATTCGGCCCGATGAATGGCGTCCTTGAGCTGCTCCTGGAATATTCTGCGCTCTGTGATATCCGTGCAGATGATGATGTACTGGAAGGGTTCTCCCTGAGTGTCCAGAAAAGGGACAATGGTTGCATCGAGCCAGAACGGAGTACCCGTTTTGTTTCTGTTGGCAAATTCACCCTTCCATGTATGTCCATGGCGGATGGTGGACCAGATCTTTTTGATGGTGGCAGCTGACTGATCAGTTTGATTAAACTGAGGATGTTTTTTGCCAATCAGTTCGTGTCGTTGAAAACCACTGACACGGCAGAATCCTTCGTTGGCGTAGGTGACTTTGCCGTTGGTATTGGTGATGCTGACGATAGCGTGTTGGTCGATAGCGGATTTTTGCCTTTCGAGTTCACTGAGTGTGCGTTCGAGTTTGCTTTGCACCTGCTGCCGTTCTTTGACCAGGTCACTCATCAGCAGAGAGAGTTTTTCGAGACTTGTCTCATCGTCAGACAGTTCGGGGAGATGGGTGGATCTGAGCAGTTCGTTGGCCGTATGGCGCAGGGACTCTATTATGGCGTGTTGCCGCCGTTCCTTACGACGCAACTTCTCGTTGGCCTGAAGGATCTCTTCGCTGCTGATCTCCAGGCTTTGGTCGCGCAGCGTGATATCGGCTTCGTGCTGTTGATAAGTATTATCCACCTGACCGAGCAGGCGATCGAGACCCCCCAGAAGATTGCGGGTCTCCTCCTGCAATCCGTCGGAATCTGCAAGTCGCCTGAGTTCCAGCAGCGCAGCAGTCAGCTTCGGCTCATCAGGGATACCGAAAAGCCGTTTTAACTGGCGTGTCAGAAGTGGGTGCATAGACTCAGGGTTTGTCGATGGTACAGACGCATAGAGTCAGGTGAATCCAAAGACTCGATGTGGTGCGGTGACAGTCCCTGTTTCGATAAGCATTATTTCCTCCAAAAATAACAATATTATGTGCCGCTCCACCTCTTAGCGGCTGATCGTTGGAAATATTAAGGTCGCAGGAAATATTCGCAGCGAGTTTACATTTGTTTGCATTAGTCCTTTAATTCTGTGAAGTGGTTCGCGAAAAACAGTGGCATGGAGTGAGCAAAATGAGAAGGGTTACGCAATGGTGACTGACGGACCGTGTAAAACTCCACATTCAACAGATATCGTGGATTGATACGACTGACTTTGCAGCGGTTACAACCCAAGTGGAGGGGAGTGTGAGTAAACGGAGGTTCGATGTTGAAGCCTTGATGGCGAATTTCATGGAAGGTGATACAGACGCGTTTGAAAGTCTCTATGAGCGGTACAAGGGCAGAATCTATCGGTATGTCGTGCGGCATTGCGGTACTGGTGAACAGGGTAGGCTGCTCTACCAAAAGTTCTGGGCAGGCTTTGTCGAGGCCCGTACGCTCTCACCCACCCCAAGACATCTCAAGACCAGTCTCTACAGGATATTGCATCGGCAACTGCGTAGCTTCTGTCAGGAGAGTGGGGAAGCAACCGTCTATCCGGTTGGAGAGCTGGTTGCTGGGGATGATGGCGTACAGTGGGGCGTGCTACTGATTGACCTGGTGCGTGCGTTGCCATACCGGCAACGGGAGTCTTTTCTCTTTCGCTATGAAATAGGGCTGAACTGCGCGGCAATCGCGCTGGTACTCGGAGAGTCAGGTTTTACCATTGAAGAGCGTATCCGGTCGGCAGAACAGGAACTCTCAGTGCGATTGGCGGCTGCTGGCTGTGCTGATACGACAAGGGAGGCGCTGAAGTCTTATTACAGCGAAACCCGAAGGGTGAAACCGCCAGTCATCTGGGATAGGGATATTTTTCAGGTGCTACCCCAGTGGCTGGGGGAGAAGGCGCCACAAGAAGAAAGCAATGAGGCTGGGATGCAGGCCGGTCTGTTGGCGCGTGGATTCAGTGCTGTGCTTCGAAGATTGTAATCGGGGTCTGGTGCCCTAAAAAAGGGTCTTTGTCAGAGTGTGGAGCCTGCTGGGGCGAAGCTGCCTTTAACTGCAACCAACCAGTAGCTGCGAAGGCTACTCTTGGTGGCAGTTTGTGACCACCGCCCCGCCCAGACTTACCCGTCGAAGGAATCATCGCGGCGGGGCGCCGCTCCCACAGCGCAAAATCTTATTTAGTGCCCGTCAGGAAACACTGTTTTCACCACGAAGCGCACGAAGAAAATTCATTGTTAATCAATCTTTTACCTTCGTGCTCTTCGTGTCCTTTGTGGTTAGATGTGGGTTTCCGGATGGACGCTATCTAGCTGCCTTCCATCCCTGCGCTCTACGCATTTGATGTCCCAATTTCCGGTATATGTACAGCTTCACCCTTTGAGTGGTCGTTGGTCAGAAAAATTGAGGTTGTCGGGTGAAATCAATAATTGTTTACGAAATCCCCCAGTTTTTGCGAAATGGGTCGCGAAACCCGGTGGTCTGGTGTGAACGAAATGAGAAGGACTGCCCAATGATGCCCGACATGCCATGTAAGACTTTAGACACAACAGATGTCATGGGTTGAAGCGACGGAATTTGCCGTTGCTACAGCGTAAGTGAGGGTAATGTGGGCAAACGAAGATTCGATATTGAAGGCTTGATGGCGAAATTCATGGAGGGTGATGCAGACGCGTTTGAAAGCCTCTATGAACGGTACAAGGGCAGGATCTATCGGTATGTCGCACGACATTGCGGTACTGGTGAGCAGGGCAGGTCGCTCTACCGAAAGGTATGGGCGGGTTTTGTCGATGCACGTTCCCGTGCATCCACTCCAAGACGTCTCAAGACCCAGCTCTACAAGATGTTACATCGCCAACTGCGCGGTTTCTGTCAGCAGAGTGGGGAAACAATGGTCCACCCAATTGGTGATCTGGTCGATGGAGATAATGGCGTGCAGTGGGGAATACTGCTGGTCGATCTGGTGCGTACGTTGCCGTACCGGCAGCGGGAGTCACTTCTCTATCGCTACGAAATAGGACTGAGCTACGCGGCGATTGCGTCGGTGTTGGGAGAGTCTGGTTTCACCATTGAAGAGCGTATCTACTCAGCAGAACAGGAAATTGCGGTGCGGCTGGCGGCGGCGGGCTGTGCAGATACGACAAAGGAAGCGCTGAAATCTTACTACAGCGATACCCGTAGGGTGAAACCGCCCGTCACCTGGGATAGGGATATTATTAAGGCGCTACCCCAGTGGCTGGAAGAAAAAGCGCAGATAGAGAAAAATGACGAGACAGAGATACAACCCGGCCTGCTGTCGCGCGGAGTCAATGCGGTGGTTTGCGGATTAATATCGGGAACCGGGGTGTTTCAGAGAAGTTTCCGGCAGAGGGTGGACCCGGCCGGTGCGGATACGAGCCTGCCTGTGACCAGCCAGTAGTTGCAATGACTTGCCTGGTGTTGCCAAAAATGTGACGAGTGCCGCCCGGCTGGTGTAGAATTCCCCATTTTACCCAGCCGGATGAACCATGCAGGATATCAACCCGATCACCAACCGGATCAACGACCTCAAGGGACGCACCCAGTCCCTGAGGGGGTATCTTTGACTACCCTGAGAAACAGGAACGTCTGACCGAGGTTCTGCGGGAGCTCGAAGACCCTGCGATCTGGAACGATCCTGCGAAGGCGCAGACCCTGGGGCGTGAAAGGGCGGCGCTGGAAACCATCGTGCTTACCATCGACCAACTCGAAGGCGGCCTCGGCGATGCAGCCGATCTGCTCGAGATGGCTGTGGAGGAGGGGGACGAAGAGATGGTCTCCTCCGTAGATGCAGATCTTAAATCTTACGAGCAGCAGGTCTCCTCACTGGAGTTCCGGCGCATGTTCTCCGGGGAGATGGACCCTTCCAATGCCTTCCTTGATATCCAGGCCGGCTCGGGCGGCACCGAAGCCCAGGACTGGGCCGAGATGCTGCTGCGCATGTATCTGCGCTGGGGTGAGGCACGGGGCTTCAAAACCGAATTGATGGAAGTCTCCGCCGGTGAAGTGGCGGGGATCAAGTCGGCCACCATCAGGTTCGAAGGTGACCACGCCTTTGGCTGGCTGCGTACCGAGATTGGTGTGCACCGGCTGGTGCGCAAATCCCCCTTTGATTCCGGCAACCGCCGTCATACTTCTTTCGCGGCGGTGTTTGTCTCCCCTGAGATCGACGACTCCATTGAGGTGGAGATCAATCCGGCAGACTTGCGTATCGACGTCTATAGAGCCAGTGGCGCAGGGGGGCAGCACGTCAACCGCACCGAGTCGGCAGTGCGCATCACCCACAACCCCACGGGTACGGTGGTGCAGTGTCAGAACGACCGCTCCCAGCACAAGAACAAAGATCATGCGATGAAACAGCTGCGGGCCAAGCTCTACGAATTGGAGATCCAGAAGCAACGCGACACTCAGGCGGCGGTGGAGGAGACCAAGTCCGACATCGGCTGGGGCAGTCAGATCCGTTCCTACGTGCTCGACCAGTCACGCATCAAGGATCTGCGTACAGGGGTGGAGACGGGCAATACCCAAGCGGTGCTTGACGGAGCACTTGACCAGTTCATCGAGGCGAGCCTGAAGAGCGGGTTGTGAGTGACGGCCGCCAAACACGAATGAATAGCGTCATCCCGAGTGAAACGAGGGATCCCGTTCAGCTGGCAGAGAAGTCAGCGGAAAAAGATTTCTCCCTTCTGTCGAAATGACGGCGGGATGTTTACGGTTAACAGATAATTAGATTAAGCACATGAATGATCAGGTACAGGACGAAAACAAGCTCATCGCCCGGCGGCGTGATAAGTTGAACCAGCTGCGTGAAACCGGCAACGCCTTCCCCAACGATTTTCGGCGTGACTGCATGAACGGCGAATTGCATGCGGAGTACGATGAAAAGCCGGATGAAGATTTGGCAGCCCTCGGACTGCGGGTCTCCATTGCAGGACGCATGATGAGCCGCCGGGTTATGGGCAAGGCAAGCTTCGCGCATTTGCAGGATATGTCGGGCCGTATGCAGCTCTTCGTGCAGCGGGATTCCCTGGAAGAGGGGGTCTACAACACCCAGTTCAAGAAGTGGGATATCGGCGACATTATCGGCGCGGAAGGTGTGTTGTTCAAAACCCGCACCGGCGAGCTATCGGTCAAGGTGGACAGTGTTCGTTTGCTCACCAAGGCGTTGCGTCCCTTGCCGGAAAAGTTTCACGGTCTGTCAGATCAGGAACAGCGTTACCGCCAAAGGTACGTGGACCTGATCATGAACGAGGCGACACGGGAGACATTCCGTACCCGTACCCAGGTGGTTCAGTTCATCCGCAACTATCTGAACAGCAGGCAGTTCATGGAGGTGGAAACCCCCATGATGCAGGTCATCCCCGGCGGTGCAACCGCGCGTCCCTTCACCACTAAACATAACGCCTTGGACATGGACCTATTCTTGCGTATCGCGCCGGAACTCTATCTCAAACGGCTTGTGGTGGGTGGATTTGAGCGGGTTTACGAGATCAATCGCAATTTTCGCAATGAGGGTCTTTCCAGTCGCCATAATCCTGAGTTCACCATGCTGGAGTTCTATGAGGCATATGCGGATTTTAATGATCTAATGAATCTCACGGAGGATATGCTGCGCGCCATGTGTGAGGAGGTGTTGGGTAAGACCACGGTCGACTATCAGGGTGAGTCCTACGATTTTGGTGCGCCGTTTCAGCGTATGTCGATAAAAGAGTCAATCCTCCACTTCAATCCCGATATCAGTGAAGCGGAGCTCGATGATCTTGAGAGCGCCCGGGCAATCGCAAAGCGCCTCGAGATTCCCCTGAAAGATATCTATGGCCTGGGCAAGGTGCAGATCGAAATCTTCGAGAAGACGGTTGAGCATCGCTTGATGAACCCGACGTTTATCACCGCCTACCCGACAGAGGTTTCTCCCCTGGCCCGTCGCAGCGATGAAGACCCTTTCGTTACCGATCGTTTCGAGTTTTTTGTCGGTGGCCGCGAGATCGCCAACGGTTTTTCGGAGCTCAATGATGCGGAGGATCAGGCAGAGCGTTTCCGCAAACAGGTCGAGGAGAAGGATGCGGGTGATGATGAAGCGATGCATTTTGACGACGACTATGTGCGCGCCCTGGAACACGGCATGCCGCCGACTGCGGGTGAGGGTATCGGCATCGACCGGTTGGTGATGTTGCTCACAGATTCACCCTCCATCCGCGATGTTCTGTTGTTTCCACACATGCGGCCAGAGGCTTAATCTCTTTGGGTTCAACTCTTCGCAGCTTGCTGCGAAGAGTCAGTAGGAAAGGTTAATCTAGCCTAAAGTTAACACAAGGAAAGTTGCGATGAATAAAAACAAAGCATTAGCCTGTAAGGAAACACCGATGGTTGCAGTCCTGTTACTGTCAATGCCAATGGAAGGCGTATTTGCGAAAAAATCACATGAAGGGAAAAGTCACAAACACGGATCAGACGGACGCCGACATACGCATAACAACGGAATAACGCATCAGCATAATTACAACGATAGTAGAAATCTTAATCGCAACTTTTGAGTTTCAGAAAGTCTATTATCAGCCCGTCATTATTGGTGGAACCACGAGTTATATGACCGTGAAAACCACTAGGCATTCTAATTTTCAGTGAAAGGAATCTCTCAATGGGAAATGTAACTTTTAGCGAATACAAAGTATGGGATTTACCAACGAGGATCTTTCACTGGGTCAATTTCATCTCCGTTATTAGTCTTATTTTTATAGCACTAATCATGATGTATAAAAATGAATTAGGAATAGCAGGCATGGATGCCAAGATCGCTTTGAAAGAGATTCATGTGACCGTTGGTTATATCTTTGTATTGAATCTTTTTTGGCGACTAGTTTGGGGATTTGCTGGAAACAAATATGCACGGTGGAGGAATATTTTACCCGGCAGGGGTTTTGTGAAAACAGTGCAAGGTTACCTGAATTCTGTAAATGATGGGTCTCCTCAGCAGTATGTAGGACACAACCCTCTCGGTCGCCTGGCAGTATCGGCAATCATACTCTTGTTAATTGTTATTTCATTAACAGGTTTGACTCGTGCAGGTACGGATATCTATTACCCTCCTTTTGGCTCATTTGTTAAAGGATACATCGCTGAGCAGGGAGTTGCCCCAGAGGCAATTGCTCCTTATGATCCAAAGGGAACGGAAGAATCTAAAATGAAGTTCTTAAAAACTTTTAAGAGCCCCATTGGAAAACTCCACAAGTATTCTGCGTACACCCTAATGTTTTTAATTGTCATTCATATATTCTTTGTGGTGCGCACAGAGACGCGAGAAGGCGGGAGTTTAATAACAGCTATGTTCACAGGAACAAAGCTATTAAAAAAGAAGCCAGTTGATATTGATTCTTAATGTATCGGCATCGACCGGTTGGTGATGCTGCTCACCGATTCACCCTCTATTCGCGATGTTCTGCTGTTCCCGCACATGCGGCCAGAGGCTTAATCTCTTCGGATTTAATTCTATACAGCTTGCTGCGAGCGATAATAGGAATGGCACCTTCGCAATAGGTTCGGCTGATCGTTTATGGTGATCAGAACACTACGGCGAGCTGGGCAGTGATGGTATCGGTCGTCTCACCGTTTCCCCCTTCGCTGCTGGCGTAATCCTCATCGTGGGCGTACTCGAAGGAGAGGACTGTGTTCTCGTAGGTCCCCACAGAGAGGGTTGCGAGATAACGACTCTCAGGCAATGCCAGCGCAAGGGCTTCTTCCGTTCCTTGCCAGGCGATGGCAAAGATCGTCTTCTTGTCGGCAATGGAGAAGGTGTAGTTAGCTTCGATGTTGAATGCGACCGGTTTTGCGCCAGCGCCGTTAAAGGCCAGATCGGTGCTGTTGAAAGCGCTGGATGCCGCAAGGTACTCGCCAATAAAGATGAACGGGCCGGTGGTGGTCAAGGCGTGGATGCTGTAACCCGCCACCTTGCCGGTCAGGTTGAGAGGATCGGCAACGGCGTCCTGCAGGCTATTCGAGTCGGCCAGATTATTCATCCAGGAGAGGCCGATGTCGTAGCCAAAATCCGCCCCTTCCTCATTCTGTACCAGTCCCAGGTTGAAACCGTACTGGTCGATGGACTCACTGCCGCCCGTTTTTGTCTCTCCGTTGAAGACAAAGGCAGAGCTGTAGAAACCACCCGGGTTATAACCGGCCTGCAGGGCGGTCTCCCGAATCTCGCCGGTCTCCAGGGTGAGTGGATCGGAGACCATCGCACTCTCGTAGTTGCCGAAGGGCAGAGTCATGCGGCCGATGGCAAGTGAGAAGGGTGAAACAGCCTGGTTCTGCAGAGTGATGATCCCTTCGTCGATCTCGGGGGAGTCGCTCCCATCCTCTTCATACAGGATCAACGCATGGGCGTTTACCCAGGGGGTGATCTGAGCCTCGATCCCCAGCTCTACCGTGGCCAGGCTGATATCACTCTGACTGCCATCCGGACCGTCGCTGTAGCCCATCTCGATCTCCACCAGACCGCTCAGGGTGATATTCTTTGACCAATCCGACTCTGTTGGCCTGGTGGTATCAACTGTCTTGCGGCTCTTCTCCAAGCGTTCAATTTTATGCTTGAGATTGAGAATCTCCTGTCGCATCTCGCTCTCATTCGCCATTGATGTCGACAGCGGCAGGCCAGCCCCAATTATTGTCGCCAGGAAACCGGCAATCATTCTCTTTCTGTTCATTACTTCCTCTCAGGATCAGCAACACGGTACTGGCTGGCTGCCAAGACCTGGAGGCCCTGGTTGGCTGGCTTAAAACACTCTCTTTCCTGTCGCTCAGACGACAGTAAGATACTCAGGGTTATTTGAGATGCGAATAATAATGATTCGCATTAAGAATGTCAACAAGTCAGCCGGTAGGAAGGTGTCTTGTAGATGCGGAAATGAATTGCTGCAATACAGGGCAGTTATTTTTGAATGATTCCCAAGGATCGCCGCAGTGGCTTGATGGCAAATATCAGCAACAGAGCACCGCTGCTGAGTGCAACCCATTGAGGCAGGCTTTCACCGCTCATGTCGAGCTGAGCCATGATGTCGATGTCGAATATAGTGACAAGATGGTCCGTTACTAACCCGAGTAAAACGCTCGCCAGGCTGATGCCCGAAAGATAGGCCACTGTGGTCATTTTCCCCATCTCCCTTGTTATCACGGCAATTGTGGCGATATTTGTTGCGGGTCCTGCCAGCAGGAAGACCAACACGGTGCCGGGGGAGATACCCGCGAGAAGTAACCCAGCGGCAATGGGAGTGGAGGCGGTAGCGCAAACGTACATAGGTACTCCCACCAACAGCATCAACACTTTTGCGGATAGTCCGCTGCCCCACTCGGCCATCATCAGAGGGGGAACCAGTGTGGCTACCAGTGCGGCGAGAACCAGCCCCAGTCCCAGCCACAGTACAAGGTCGTCGAGGATATCATTGAAGGCGTAGCGCAGACCCCGCAAGCTCTTGTTGAGAGGATCCGGAGGGAAGTCCTTTACTTCGGTTTGGCAGCCATTTCCGCAACAAGTGCCTTCATTGCAAGCGACCGCAAGGGGGAGAGGTTTCTTCTGCTCCTTAGTGGCCAATAGTCCGGTAAACACCGCACTCAGGACAGCGGCGATGGGGCGAACCACCGCCATGAAAGGGCCGAGCAGGGCGTAGGAGACGGCGATTGAATCAGGGCCTGTCTCTGGTGTGGCGATCATGAAGGAGAGTGTGACGCCTTTGGATGCGCCGGCTCGTCGAATGCCCAGTGCAGCAGGCAGTACGCCGCAGGAGCAGAGGGGGAGCGGAGCACCGATCAGGGCGGCCTTGATGACAGGCCAAAGACCCTCTCCGCCCAGCCACTGGTTGAGACGGTCTTCCGGCAGCCAGGCTTTGATCAGTCCGGCGGCAATCAGTCCCAACAGCAGCCAGGGGGCAGCATCCAGGTAGAGGTCAGCAAGGTTTGTCAGAAAGTCCATGGAGGATGATCTGTCTCTTTGTTGCTTTGATTAACGGGAAGCATCGGACTGAATCCCTCTTGAAAATACCCGATAGAGGTTGGGTAGGACAAACAGGGTCAGCAGGGTACTCGATGCCAGTCCTCCGACCACCACAGTGGCCAGGGGGCGCTGTACTTCGGAGCCGACACCCGAAGAGAGCAGCATCGGTATCAAGCCCAATGCGGCAATGGCAGCGGTCATCAGTACCGGACGCAGACGGGAGAGGGCGCCTTGGAAGACCGCCTCGGAAACGGGGCCACCGGCCTCGACATTCTGGTTGATGGCGTTGACCATTACCACGCCGTTGAGTACCGCTACACCAAACAGTGCGATAAAACCGATGGAGCCGGGTACCGAGAGATACTGGCCGGTCCAGTAGAGGGCGGCGATGCCGCCGATCAGGGCCAACGGTACGTTGAGCATGATCAGTAACGCCTGTCCCACGGAGTGGAAGGCGAAGTAGAGCAGCAGAAAGATCAGGCCGAGAGAGAGGGGCACCACAATCATCAGCCGCTGCTGCGCCCGCTGCTGGTTCTCGAACTGCCCCCCGAAGACCACTGAGTAGCCCGCCGGCAGATCGATCTCATCAGCGATACGCCGGCGTAGTTCTGCCACCAGACTGCCCATGTCACGACCCTCCACGTTGGACTGGATCACTACCCGGCGCTGCACATCATCACGGCGGATTTGCGGGGGGCCGGACTCGATAACCACATCGGCCACTTCGCCCAGCCGCACCCAGGCGCCGCCGGGGGCCTGTAGTACCAGCTTTTTCAGTGTCTCTGTATCCTTGCGGAACGCTTTTGCGAGGCGCACAGTGATATCGTATCGCTCGTTGCCCTGAATGACCTGACCTGCTTCTGTACCTCCAATGCCGTCGGCCACCAGATCCATCACCTGGGAAACCGGGATGCCGTAGCGGGCCAACAGATCCCGCCTGGGACGTATCGTCAGCTGGGCCTCACCGGCGATCTGTTCCATCTCCACGCCGCGGGTGCCATCGACCTGTCGGGTCAATGCCTCGATGGTTTTGCCTTTTGCAGCCAGCACCTTCAGATCCGGCCCAAACAGTTTGATCGCCAGTTGTGCCTTGACGCCGGAGAGCAACTCGTCCACTCGCGTGACGATGGGTTGCGAGAAGGTGAGGAGCAGGCCGGGATGCACTGACAGAGCCTCTTCGAATCGTTTCTGCAGCTCGAGGCGGTTTTGCGCGCTGCTCCACTCTTCCACTGGTTTCAATCCCACGTAGATCTCTATGTTGGAGACAGGTTCCGGGTCACCACCGAGCTCAGGCCGGCCGATGCGGCTGGAGGCATAGGTCACCTCCGGGAAGGTCATGAGGCGCTCTTCGAGCTTTGCCGCCACACCCAGTGCAGTATCCAGGCTGGCTGAGGGTGCCAGGGTGACCCGGATGTTGATGGTGCCTTCTTCCAGTTCCGGTACGAACTCTGTGCCCAGATGGGGTAGCAGTGTCATGGTGCCGGAGAAAATGCCCAAGACCGTCAACACCACCAGCCATTTCACTTTCAGGGCGAAGCGAAGTGAGTGCCGGTAGAGCCACTCCAACGGCAGGAAGACCGGACTGTTGCGATGTTTGACGGCCCGGCGGAAGGCAAAAGTTGCGAGTGCAGGTATGACCACCAACGCCACAACGAGTGAGGTCAACATTGCCAGCACGATGGAAACGGCCATGGGTTGGAACAGTTTGCCCTCAACACCTTCCAGCGCGAATAGTGGGGCAAAGACCACGATGATGATGATCACCGCATAGAACACTGGCCTGCCCACCTCGCGGGCGGCTTCCTGAATGCGCAGGGGGATGCCGTGGCGATCATGGGAAGCGTTATAGGGATCGCTATCACCGGGGGCAACAGTTTTCCCGACCCTGTCCAGATGTTCCTCGTCCGGGCGGGAGAGGTGTTTAAAAATGTTCTCCATCATCACCACCGAACCGTCCACCATCATGCCGATGGCGATGGCCAGACCACCCAGTGACATCAGGTTGGCTGAGAGTCCCCAGTAGCTCATGGCAGTCAGGGCCAGCCCGACTGATAGCGGCACCGAGATCAGCACCAGCAGGGTGGCACGGATATTGAGCAGGAACAGCAGCAGTACTGCCACGATCAGTACGAAGGCCTCGGTGAGCGCCCGGCTGACAGTCTCCACCGCCTGCTCCACCAGATCTGCCTGGTCATAGAAGGGTTCGATGGTGACGCCTTCCGGCAGTGCCTGCTGGATCGCGGCCAGCCGTGATTTGACCGCATCGATGGTCGCCTTGGTATTTGCCCCCAAACGTTTGAGCACGATGCCGACCACCACCTCGCCCAGGGGGTCTGGTTCCCCTTCGGTGTTGCGGCGTGTCATGGTCACCGCTCCCTGGCGAATCTCGCCACCGAATTCCACCTGTGCGATATCTCCCACCCGGACCACTACACCGTCTTTCTGCTTGAGCGGGATGTTTCTGATGTCTTGAAGACCCTCCTTGCCTGCGCGCAGCCAACCCACACCGCGGATCACCAACTGTTCTGCGCCACGGTCCATATACCAGCCACCGGCGTTGCGGTTATTGGCCTCGATGGCTTCGGCAATCTCGTCGATGCTGATGCCGTAGGCGAGCTGTTTTCCGGGGTTAACCTGTACCTGGTACTGCCGCACTTCACCACCGTAGGAGAGCACATCGGTAATGCCGTCTACGGGTAACAGCAGCAGCTTTACCACCCAGTCGTTGAGGCTGCGCAGGGCGATGGCGCCATGTCTCTGCGGATCGTCGGAGCGCAGTATATATTGATAGATCTGCCCCAGGCCGGAGGTGTTGGGTCCCATCTCCGGTGTGCCGACCCCTAAGGGAATCTGCTCTCTGGCATCCTGCAGACGCTCAAAGACGAGCTGGCGGGCGAAGTAGATATCGGTGCCCTCTTTGAAGACCACGGTGATGACGGAGAGCCCGGTCTTTGAGATAGAACGGACCTCCTCCACATCGGGCAGGGCGTACATCACCGCTTCGATGGGATAGGTAATGAGCTGCTCCACCTCCTCGGCGGCCAGGCCCTGGGCCTCTGTGTTGATCTGCACCTGGACATTGGTGACATCCGGGAAGGCGTCGAGATTGAGTTTTGGAATCAGTGCGGCAGCAGCACCCAATGCGGCCAATAGGGCGAGTACCACCAGCAGGCGGTTGGCCACCGACCAGTCGATCAGTCTGTTCAACATGGTGTTGCCCTCAATGGTTGTGGACTTCGAAACCGGACTTGGCCAGTTCCGATTGCACAAAGAAGGCACCCCGAGTGACCACGCGGGTTCCAGGTTTCAGTCCACTAATCACAGCCAGACCGGGCAGTTGCCGGAGCAGCTCAATCTCTTTGGGTTCGAACTCGCCGGGTTCCTCTTCTACAAAGACCTGCCAATCCCCATCGGGACTGCGCATTACGGCATCCAGTGGCAGGGTGAGGGCGCTCTGCCCTGACTCGCCGGTCTTGATCCTGGCCGTCACGAACTGACCGGGATGGAGCCGGTCTGCCGGATTGGGGATCTCCAGGCGAACCGCCAGAGTGCGGGTGGTCTCATCCAGCGCGTGATGTACCTGGATGACCTTGCCTTCTATCCATTCCGTTCCTGCCAGCACACGGGCCGGTGCACCCATGTTGATGTGAGGTACTGACTCCGGATTGATCCGGGCCTGAACCCAGAGTCTGGATTCGTCGGTGATTTTGAACAGCCGTTCACCGGGTTCTATCATCTGCCCGATGATGAAATCGTCCCGGATTACTGTACCGGCCTGGTGCGAGAGCAGGGTAAAGCGGCCGTCTGCCTGGCGGATCGCGTTTCCTTTGACCAGCCGATCAGTCTGGCCGGTTGTCAGGCCATAAGCCAACAGCTTGGAACGGGCCTGTTGAAAAGCCACCTGAGCCTCCAGATAGCGTCTCTCTGAAACTACCTTCTTGCCCAATTTCTTCACTCTTCTCCACTCCTGGGCAGCGACCAGCAGGGCGCCTTGGCCCTCTGCCATAGAGACGCTGGAGAGCGTAACCAGAGGCTCTCCCACAGAAACGGGACTCCCGAGGTGAATATGGCGCTTTATGACCTGGGCCTCGATGCGTGGCGTGACCTGACTGGATGCGTAGGCATTGAGCAGGATCTCCCCCGGGGCTTCGATCTCTGTAGGAATGGGGCGAAGGGTCAATTTCTCCACGCGGATACCGGCGCTGCGGCGCTGCTTTTCACTCAGATGGATGCGGTTTTCCTCTTCATGACCGTGCTCATCATGGTCATCTCCATCGTTGTGTCCGGCTTCTGTCGAATTTTCAGCAGGGTCATGGTCATGTTCATCCGCGGAATAGAGGGGATTGGCATAAAGAGAGGCCAGGACAAGCAGGCATTGAATCCATTGTTGAATAGACATGTTTTACTGCTCCTCCAGTGCTTTGCTCAACCACGTGTCCAGGGTGCCCGAGGCGCTCAACCAATCGACCCAGGTGCTCCACAGATCACCTTGGAGTCTGACCCCGGCGATCTGTGTATCCAGTGTCTGCTGCACCTGTAACAGGTAGTCAGTGGTGCTCATCTCACCGGCCTGCCACAAGGCTTCCAGCAGATCGATACGCTGGTGCAGACTGGTACGCCCATGTGAAACCCACAGGGACCAGGCATCGGCAACCAGCAGATAGCGCTCCCGTGCGCTCCTGAGTCGGGTTAACAGATTCCGGTAGGTCTGCTGTGCCTCCTGTTCCGCTGACAACGCCTCTGCCTGAGCGGCATTTACACTGCTTTGGAAATCGTTCCTGACCTGCAGGGGGATGGAGAAGGTGAGGGCAAGCAGGTTTTCACTCTCTTCGCGTCCCGCTCTCAAGCTGAATGTGGGGTCGGCCTTACGTTCCTGATCCACGGCATGAATATGCTGCCGGGAAGCTTGCATCATCAGCTGTGCAACCTGCACCTGGGGATGATTTCGCACGAGTGTCTCTTCATTCAACGTGCTGGAGAGGCTGGCAGGCAGCTGGTCAGGTAACTGGATTTTATCGTCCAGTGTCTGGCCGCTGAGGCTGAAATAGTCGCTTTTTACCTGGATAAGTTCGCTGCCGGTTCCGGCATGTAGCATGACGGCCTCGGTAAGTGAAAGGCGTGCCAGTTCCAACTCCACCTGGGGTATGTCACCGGCCGCATGACGTTTTTCGGCGAGTTGAGAGAAGCGCTCCAGTATCCCGGTGCGGCGCCTTGAGAGTGTGGCGATCTCGTGATGGGTGGCAATCCCGCCTATCGCCTTGAGAAGCTCCGCTGACTTCACTAGGTTCAGAGCCGTAACCTGTGCTTGGGCAACATTCAGTTCCGCCCGCATAGCCTGCTCCATGGCATCCTGTTTATTGTACCAGTCGATGGTCTGACTGATGCCGAGGGTGTAGGTGCCGATGTCGGTGTGTTCAGCCTCCATTTCCAGCTCAGGATTATTCAATGGCAGACCAGCGCCTGTAAGCCTTGCATGAGCGGTGCCCACGGCGGCTTTAGCTGCCTGTATCTCCGGGTTTGATTCCAGTGCATGGTTGACGATGGCAGCCAGTTGTTGGACTTCCACCTCTTGGGGTGGTTGCCCCTTGGAATGCACTGCTGGTGTCCAGGCAGTGAAGATAAATAAACAGGCGAACAGGCCTGCATGCCTGTAGATGGAGAATGACATAACCCGAGTCTCGTAAATTCGTTAACAAAGAGAACCTGTTACAAACACTGATCAAGCAAACAGCAGGCAGGTTTATTGCAGGTGTGAGGTGAGACGAAAATCAGGCAGAGATTGGAGGGCGGAAAAGAAACGCAGGGGGAGAGGATACGCTTGAAACAGGAAAAGGGGTTCGCAAAATACCCTGATCGGCTGACAGTTTGATCGTTTCGGCCTGGGTTAGTCCAAGTAGATGGATGACCCCGTGACAGCAGTGGTCGCTGTCGCTTGCATCGTCCACATCGGCAGTATGCGTTGTGTTATCGCCAATCTCGTGAGTGTGGTCCGTCGACTGTTTGTTGTGCGCATCAGCAGCCAACGCCATCCCGTAACCGAGGATAGAGACGATAAGCCATGTGATTAATAGACGACGAAGCATTGGTTCCTTAGGGAATCGAATTATACATCCAATATAGAGTGTGTGACCCGGTTAGTCAACCTGAGAACGGTAAGGTCTCAGCGTGTTTTAGCCGCTTGTTCAGCCTCGTAGTACTGCAGGCATTCAGGGAGATCATGAAACTGCCGTTGGCGGTATCCACCAGCCTGTGTCTTGCCGCCACTGCCGTGATCTTTGTAAAAACGCTCACAATAGTCACGGGTATTGCGTGGCTTGGCCGCACACCCTTCGATCAGTTTTGTTCTTTCCGGAGCAAGTTTTGCCTCACGAGCGGTCTCACATCGCTGCTTCAGGGTTTCAATATCATTGCCTTGGACGACCGTAGCGGCGCACAAGGCAATCCCCATAAGTACGGTTCTGAAAATCATCATCGGCACTCTCCGAACTCGACGTATCAAATGGTAAGTTGTTTGGAAAGTTTAACCCAATACGGGCAGCATGCAGCGAGTTTTCAATGTGCCCAAGATTTTTCTTGATTAGCACGAAAGTTCAGCAAGCCGCAGCCATGTCTCGGGACGTGGTGAAGTCGTTGCAGCAGCCCGAAGCAAACGAGGTAGCATGGCTCTGAGG
>JAMJIN010000405.1:0-1707 GCA_036784775.1 Chromatiales bacterium
TAGCCAAGCACCAACATCTCCCTGCTATGTGCTGTTGGCAAGCACCAATGTCTCCTTGGTATGTGCTGTCGACAAGCACCAATATCTTCTTGCTATGTGCTGTTGGCAAGCACCAATATCTCCTTGCTATGTGCTGTAGTCAACTACCAAAATCTACTTGCTTCTTGTGGTTGTAGGCAAGTATTGCGTCAATGGTTGGTACCTATTCTATAAGCATTGGGCACAACCCAGTAGTTCTTTGAAATTATTAATAAATTTAATATTATCTATGTTGTATGTAGTGAAACATCTGTTTTGCTCAGACCATTTGTTATTAATCATATCTGCATGGTTCAGTTTGGTGATAAAGATTTAGCTAGCCATAATAAATCTCTTATCGTCCTAGCAATGAAAGAGCCAAAGTCATTGCATGTTGTTTTCTATGCTTCTAATAGTGGTGCCATCTAGTGATCAGTGTTCTTTCAATTGTAGGATTCCGCTGTGGAACACTATGCGTTCTGCCTGCTTAAAACGTTGTTCTGCATGTGGCGAAAGAATACGTTGTCTGCTCGACAAAGGTAGCATTGTAGCTTGTACTTTTACTTTGCTTATGACATGTTTGGTAGATGGTAGATGCATATTTTTGAAATAATTATTAATGCTCGCCTAAAGACAGTGAGTAAAATTGGTGTCAGTTTGGATAAAGATTATTGAATGCATTTTAGGTACAGTGAAAAGTAGTTAGATTTCTGTGAGGACGTGAACCACACAATAGTCATGTTAAGTTTCAGAAATACAAATGCAGCAGATTTGTGCATAAATCGGAGGGTTTCTGGGTCTCAGGGAATTGTGTGTAAATCAGAGGGTTTCAGGAATATTTCACATCCTTGCCACGCATAAAATTACCACTAGATTAGCATTAGTTCTGAATACATTAGACATGTATTATTAAATGGTTCACTGACATGTTAATATAAACATTTTGGCATTAGATAAATTTTTTGTTGACTAGTAATTATAAAATAAAACATGTTTACTACTCTAATGGTCTAGGAATAAAACAATTTGTTCTACTCCTGAAATATATTAATGTACACAAAAAAATCCCCTACCTGACTCGCAGTAGCGTACATATTTTATTACACATGCAACTAACATAATATTTACTGCCAGGGCTAGATAGCCTTTTCTTTTCTTAAAAGTTTGTGATCCTGTGTGATGGAGGCAGTAATTCATGAAAGCATTTGTGACACTGGGTGACGGAGGCAATATTCTATTCTTCCAAAATGCTTATGAGCGATAAAGGGGGAACCGTTCATTTAGTGCATGTTATAAGCAAGGCACAAAGATACTGTTTAGGCAAGTCTCCGTTGTTTAGTCTGCACAAAACTTATTTGGAATAACCCTGCTTTTGTTGTGGGCATGAGTAAAGGAAGAGATTGGTGATCTTTTGTTAGCCACACAAAAAACTATTTTCTGTTTCATTAGAAATCAGGGAGATTTGTTCTCCCATGCGGGAGGCCAGGAGACTTAAAATGTCTGGTGTGAATTGATTCTGTGAGAGTGTGATCAGTCCCTGGTGTGCTTGCAGCTACAGTAATGAGTGTAAGGCACTCAGGTATTGCTACCTGCATCAGGTGCGCCTGGCTTGGAGAGGCTGGACACAGGTAAGGCAATTTTCATTTACAGTCGCGCCTCGTTATAACGCGCCCCGTTATTACGCGGATT
>JAMJIN010000288.1:0-3049 GCA_036784775.1 Chromatiales bacterium
GCAATGACCCAGCGGATAAACCGACGCTTCAGAAGGACAGATAGAACGGATAGTTGGCATTTAAATCTGATCATGTGTGGGGGGCCTGTTGTGTTAGGGTTTTGGGGTGTGGTGACAGAGATCTTCTTGGGTCATTTAACAAAGCCTCACAATCACTGATTTCCGTTTGTGACAGCCTTTTTGCTATAAAAAAGGGCATGGACACGTTACTGATTCGCGGCTGCTGATAACCTCTTATCGGTACATCAGCGCCCAGCCAGCAGGCTCACCAACGGAAAGCGAGCAGGAGCCAGGGTATGAAGCCGAATTGCAACCGCTTTCGAAATTTGTCCACGAATCTCCATTTTCGAAACAGTCGCCTGCCTCACGCGCAACACTCGACCAAACTCAGCTTGAGTCCAGCCCCGATCTTTCCTAAAAGTTCTGATTTCTTTGTTCATTCTTTAATTATATACCATAACGGCATACCATGAGGCAATACCAATGCTGTATATTTATTTATGATTATGCCAGTACGGATATCAAATCAGCTTCATTCGCCCTCTATCATTCAAGGTATGAGTCTAGATCAGTGGAGAAGCAGGCTTGTCGTTCGTTTTGGGCAGCTCAAAAAAGAGAAACGAATTTCGCAGGAAATCCTGGCCGAAATACTTGAGGTAAAACAAACCACTATATCTCGCTGGCTGAACGGAAAGCGCCAGCCTGATCTGCATCAATTTGGCCCTCTAGCAGACGCACTTGACGTTCCTGTTGAGTGGCTTCTTTTTGGCGACGTCATGCGCTTATCAGAAGATGAGCGACACCTCCTGGAGGATTACCGGGAGAACCCAGATCAGAACAAGGATGCCCTGAGAACATTTGCCCGCTCGGGGCGGCTAGAACCCAACACCCAAAATAGTGCTAGTGGCGTCAAATGACCGCATTAAGAAATGACCGCGCTTTCGCGAAAACTTATAAAACTGCGACAATGTCATAGACTTAAGATGACTGAGATATAAACCAAACACGAATCGGAATGAGGCGGCTGGGTCTAAATAAGGAAATATCATGCGAATACACACACTTATCATATTGTTATCCATTACTTTACTGACTCCTGCTTGTGCTGGAGATCTGAGTCGCCCGACTATCTGGAGCTCGCCCAGCGGGTATCTTGAAGGCGTCCGTCTTGGGATCACGCAAGAAAAAGCAATGGACTCATTAGGTGTTCCAGACGAGCAAATGCAGTTCTCTGGCAAAGACCTGTGGGTCTACATAGTCGGAGAAGGCTGGGGGTTGCGTAAATTCACCTATGTCTTTGTCGATGGAATTCTTGACGACGTGAAATACAACGACCAAGGCCCGTACAACGGCATTACCGCAAAGCAAGTCCAGACGGAAAAATAGATGCTTCAGTATGAGCGAATATCGGAGATTTACGGAAGGCTAAACTAAATATGGATGAATTTTACTCAAAAGTGGCAGGCGTCACAGCCAACAACCCAAATGGAAATAATCGCCAGTCTTATATCAAAGCCTTTTGCAAGCCTGGCATGCCTCTTATCCTTAAGAGAGAGCCCGATAATAAATTTGATAATAATGCCGTGGGCGTATGGATTAAAGCTCGGGCGCTAATCTTCTTTACTAATGAAATCCAGATCGGTTATCTAGAGTCTGATACTGCCAGATCACTTGCTGGATACATTGATAATGGCGGCGACGTAAAGGCAAATATCGCAGAAGTTACAGGTGGAAAAAAAGACAAAAAGACGTTTGGCGTAAACATATGTATTCAAAAGAAAAGAGAAATCTAACACTCACAGCGCTGCTTTTAGTAATAGCCTTCAGCCTTCTCACGCGACCGCCTCGTTCCCCATAGCCAACCTGATCTGAACCTCATCCCACGGGACGTGAATCAAATCCTTTCCGTTTTTTTCGACCCTCTCTATCAGTTGCTGTTCCAGCAGTTGCTGAACATCGGTATGCACGTTGCTGTAGTTCCGTTGTAGGTCCTTTGCCAACGCATAGATAGTCATGGGTCCCTTTGCCTTCAACGCCTCCAGCAATGCCAGTCTTGCCGGGGTAAGGGAGGAGAATAGCTGAGATGCGTTCTCGAATCCGAGATGATAATCGGTCTCCGGCAGATCCTGCCCTGCATCCACCGCCCTGGCCACGGCCAGCGCCTGCCGGGCATAATCGCCCGGTTTGGTTATTTCAATAATCGCTCTCATGTCAGCCTCTCCACATCGTCCAAAAAGGCACCGATCAGGTTCGCCAGCCCGGTGAACCGATAGATTTCCTCAGATTCACCGTAGTGACGGTGATCGCCCTTGCCCTGCTCGTTGTCATAGCGAACCAGGGTCTTTCCATTACGACCGCAGTACAGGCGGTACTTGAGGCCGTGAGGTCTTTCTTTGCTCCTCTCCTGCAACTGCCAGACGACCATCTCAATAATTATTCCATCCTCCCTGATCTCTTTGCTGCGTACTATTTGCCTCGCCTTCATATATTGCATAATAGACCATACGTTGACATGTGCAATACATATAAAGAACAAATACTCAGACCTCATTAATCAGTCGGATTTTAGCTTTCGGCCTGTCGCGCGCACTAAAGCGGAAAAAATATGCCATTTCGGTTTGCTTTAGATATACCATTGCGGTATATTTTTAACCACACACCCACCCAACCAGGACCCCGAGATGACCAACCCGAAATCAACCCACACGCCCGGTCCCTGGAACAAAGATCGATGGTCAAACGTGCTGGCAGGAATTGATGGAGATCGAGTTGCGGTCGGCTATGTCTTTACCGGCACGACTGACACGATCGAGGAGGTCAGGGCAAATCAGCGGCTGATGGCCGCAGCTCCCGGCCTCTACGTGGCCTGTAAGGCGATGGCAAACATGAACACAGATCCAAACGCGGCCATGAAAATGATCCGTGCGGCAATAGCGAAGGTGGAAGGGGTGGAGGAATGATCGACCACCAAGTGAGTCTTCGACCTCGTGAAAGATTTTGGGACATCCCAGTCCCCAAAATCGACTCGGCCTTCGACAGCCTGTTTGTG
>JAMJIN010000050.1:0-21402 GCA_036784775.1 Chromatiales bacterium
GCTTTCTCATTTTTATCGTTTCAAATGTAGGATTTTTCATGGTTTCTGGATCTCACCAGCAGTGAACTCCAGAGATAGTGCATATTTTTTATTTCTCCCTGTCTTTTATACGGTGGAATGGTTGTTAGCACCGGAATTTATGCAACTACCGGGTTACCAATCCGGACTGCAAAATCACCCTGCTCCAACTCAGGAATGGGTAGTAACCATAAAGGCGGCTGCTTTTATAAATTCTTTAAAATATGGGTGAACAATCGCTTCTGTACCTGCACGTCCATCGCATAGTGTTATCAGGCCCTTGTAGCTGCGTGCCATGGCGTGGCGAAGCGGCAGGGACGCGTGGCGGCCGGATACAATAGGCACGTAACCAGTCGGGTCAAACGCTATTCCATGGAAGGGTCATACTCACCTTTTCTTGCAAAATTGTTGAGTCTGGCCAGCTTTAACAGGGCCTGTTGGGCTGCGGCGCTATTTTCTGTCTTGCCTATCCATGCGCGCAAAGCAGGCTGTTGCAGAGCTCTGCCGTAGGAGATACTCAACTGCCAGGGCGCATTCCCCCCCAGCTGGTTGATGGAGTTCAGATTGGCAGTGGCCTCCTCATCGTCCTGGCCACCGGACAGGAAGTTAATGCTCGGGACGGCGGCAGGCACTGTCCGGCGCAGCACCCTCAACGTCGCTGCAGCCACCTCATCCGGATCTGCTCGCTGACACGCCTTACCCGGCAGCACCATATTGGGTTTGAGGATCATATGTTCGAGAGAGACGTGATGTTGGTGCAGGGCGTGGAAGACAGCATGCAGCACCTGCTCGGTGACTTCGGCACAGCGGCCGATGTCGTGTTCACCCTCCATCAGCACCTCCGGCTCCACGATGGGAACCACTCCCAGTTCCTGGCAGACTGCCGCATAGCGTGCCAACACCTCGGCATTGCTCTGCCGGCCAAGCGGTGTGGGGTTGTGGCGGGCGATGGGATAGACCTCTCGCCACTTGGCGAAACGAGCACCCTGCGCCTTGTAGCCTTGTAGCCGTTCACCCAGTCCATCCAGACCTCGAGTGATCAGGTCACCCGGAGCCCCGGAGAGAGGCTCCGTACCCTTGTCCACTTTGATGCCTGGGACGATCTTCTGCCTCCAGGCCACTTGCGGCAAAAGAGCGCCTTCCTCGCCCCTCTGTCCCAGGGTCTCTTCAAACAGAATAGCTCCGGAGATGTAGTCGCCCAATCCTGGAGTGGCCAGCAGCAGGGAACGCCAGACACGTCGATTCTCCTCAGTGGATTCCACATCGATGGCCTTGAAACGCTTGGCGATGGTGGGGTGGCTCTCATCAACGGCAAGAATGCCCCGATGGTCGTCAACCATGTCCTCGATGGTCTGTTGGAGTTCCGATTGCGTACTCACCGTTGCACTCCTTCCCTGCCGGAAAAATGAAAACTATCACTCTTAAATATAGTCACTACTTGAGGAGGGAGTGGTAGAGAAGCGACAGGTGATGTGGTTTCTGTATCACTCATAGCGATGGAATACGCGTTTGATTCCAGTCTGGCCAGACAGCCTTTTCACAGGGGTTGAGAGGGCGGAGGCCAAAAACCCAGCAAAATACTTGGTATATTCTTGTGATTTTGGTGTAGAATTGCCCGCCATAATTTTATATGAATAGTTCAGGCGCCGTTGGTGGCCTGGCGGCAGGAGAAATCAGCGATGTCTGAAGTAACACAAGATCAGATCAACGAGGCGATTAAAGGCTACGTCGAGCCTCATCTGGAGAAGGACCTGGTAAGCGCGAATGCCATCAAAGGCATTGATATCGATGGCGACAAGGTCAAGGTGACGGTCGAGGTCGGTTTTCCCGCCAAGGGTTGTGTGGATGATATTGCGGCTGCAGTGAAGACTCAGGTAGAAGGAGTGGACGGTGTGGTTGCCGTCGAGGTGGATGCCGGCTGGAAAATCTCTGCCCACTCTGTGCAGAAGGCCCTCAAGCCGATCGATAATATCAAAAATATCATTGCCGTTGCCTCTGGCAAGGGCGGCGTGGGCAAGTCCACCACCTCTGTCAATCTGGCGCTGGCGTTGGTCGAAGAGGGTGCCACCGTCGGCATACTTGACGCTGATATCTATGGTCCGTCACAGCCGCGTATGCTGGGTATCGATGGCAAGCCGGAGTCCAAGGACGGCAAGTCCTTGGAGCCCATGGAAGGATATGGTCTCCAGGCGATGTCTATAGGTTTTCTGATCGATGAAGAGACCCCCATGATCTGGCGTGGCCCTATGGTTACCCAGGCATTGGAACAGCTGCTCAATGATACCAACTGGTCAGAGCTTGATTATCTGGTGGTCGATCTGCCTCCGGGCACGGGTGACACCCAGCTCACCCTGGCACAGAAGGTGCCGGTCTCCGGTGCGGTAATTGTTACCACCCCCCAGGATATCGCCCTGCTCGATGCCCGTAAGGGCCTGAAGATGTTCGAGAAGGTAGAGGTACCGGTGTTGGGTATCGTGGAGAACATGAGCACTCACATCTGTTCAAACTGCGGTCACGAAGAGCATATATTCGGTGAAGGTGGCGGTTCCTCCATGGCGAAACAGTACAATGTCGACCTGCTGGGTTCACTGCCTCTTGATATCCGTATCCGCGAAGAGACCGATGGCGGCAAGCCGACCGTGGTAGCCGAGCCCGATGCACGTATCTCCATGATCTACCGTGAGATTGCCCGTAAGACGGCAGCTAAACTTTCACTGCAGGCTAAGGATTACGCAGCGAAGTTCCCGAATATCGTGATTCAGAACAACTGATCAATATCAGTCGATACCCAGATATCATCTAAGCCCGCGTAATGCGGGCTTTTTTGTGCGGCAAGCTAACTGATTCAGACTGAGTGAGTAACTATTAACTCTGGAATTGCCCCCCTGTCCTGCCGACGTCCACGAGTACGACATGTTCTCATTTACCAACAGTCTCCCAATCAGATTGTGATCAGATTCCTAAAATACCTCAGATTAGTGCTGATAATACAAGAGCATTCGGTTTTTCTGGATTAGGATCATATGAACATGAAGCTTAGACACTTGTTTTTTATCACTGCGTTTCTTGCTATCGAGGTGAACGCAGACAGTTCGACCCTAGATGCGGCAATTGGTGGTGCCATCGGTGGTGCTGCAGGTGCGGCAATCGGTAATGAGATCGGTGGCCGTGATGGTGCCATTCTTGGCGGTGCGCTGGGAGCCGCTGTAGGGACTGCGATTAATACAGATAAAGATCCACGCTACTCTCCTCCTCCGTCGCCACAAGTACGTTATGAGAGCAACCCATCTCGAGGAGGAGATTCACGTGGCTACCATTGCCCGCCTGGTCAAAGGAAAAAAGGTCGTTGCTGATGCCATCTGATTCCGTCCACACTAAATACCTCGAAGGAGAAGTAGAATGAAATATCAAATTTGGAGGATCGCGTGCGCCAGTCTGCTTGCATTTTTTGCGCTTGTCGTCCAAGCCGAAGGGCATGAACCCAGTGCCTGGGAGAAGAGCAGGCAGTTTAGTTCAGAGGCCTGGGATGCCACTAAGAACGCCTCAGGAAATGCCTGGAAGGCGACTAAAGAGACATCAGGAGAAGTTTGGGATGTTACCAAGGAGGTCTCAGGAAATGTCTGGATGGCGACTAAAGAGACATCAGGCGAAGCTTGGGATGCCACCAAGGAGACCTCTGGAAAAGCCTGGAAGGCCACCAAGCAGAAGTCGGGTGTAGCTTGGCATGCTACCAAGAAGATGGGTAAGGAAGTGTGGGACGATTCCAAGAGGATGGTCGACAGCAAGGATAGACATGAAAATGAACAGGTGCAGGGTACTCCGCTCAGTGAAATCTGAGTTGCTGGTTCAGAACAACTAACGTCCCCTAATCTCTCGCCAATCCCCTGCTATGTCCTTTTGGTAACATTACGGTCGATAGTGGACAAGGGACGGTTTCGCTGGAATGCACTACTGGTAAACTAAACCACAATGTGCGCTGGGCGGTGGATCGCCAAGCTTTTCTGTAGAGTAAGTCATCAGACTCTGATTGCCTGAGTCTTTTCTCATTGCTATTGCCGGGGTATGGGATGCACCGCTTCCTTTCAATGCTTTTGTTCCTGCTGATCCTTGGGTCTCTGTTGGATCCCGTGCCGGTGCAGGCGCTGGAGGCGGCAAAGATGGAAGAGAGGATTTCCCTTCTGGAAAAGCTGGAAGAGCCAAGGGATGAGGCGGTCCAGATGGAGCTGAATCTCTATCGGGAGACGGTTGCTTCGTTGAAGTCGGCGAAGGCTTATGCCGAAAAGACAGCACTCTTCAAGCAGGCAGCGGTGGATGCGCCGGCAGAGCTCAAACGGCTGCATGCCGAGATCAAGGGGCTGGTGAGCCAATCCACGGAAGAGACGGCGTCTTTGCTTGGTGGGCTGCCGGACACTGTGTTGGAGGCCCGGGTGAGGGAGGAGAGTGCCGCAATCGTCAGTCTTGGCGGGAGATTGGCGGAACTCGTCCAATCCATCGGCACATTACTGGCCCGTCCCGAATCAAATCGCCAGATGCTCTCTCTGGCCAATACCCTCCTGGAAGAGGTGGATGAGACCCTGCGAAAGACACCGCCGGCAGATAAGAGCCAAGAAGCAACCGAGGCCATGCTGGTTAACGCCCAAGCTGTGCGTATGGCGCTGCTGGCAGAAATAGAGATGCTCAACAATGAACGTTTGAGTCACGACCTCCGTTTGCAGCTGCTTCAGGCCAAACGCCAGTTGCTGGAAAAACGGCTTGTCATGACCAAACGATATGAGCAGGAAGGGAGGGACGAGATCAACCGGCGACATGCCAGTGAGGCAAAGGCGGCGGAAGCGGAAGCTGCCCAGGCGAGGCAGGAGGCGGTTGGTAAGCATATCCTCATCACTGCTGCGGCGGAGATGAATTCTGAGTTTAGTCGCCTGCTTAGTGAGTTGAGCCGGACTAATGAGGAAGAGACAGCACAGCTGAAATCGATTCGGACACAATATCAGCGGATTGATCGCAACTACCAACGCTCCCTGCAACAATTGGAAATCACCCGGCTGGATCAACAGTTGGGGGATTTTCTTCGCAACCAACAGATCAAATTGCCCAAGGTTGCAGCGTATGAGAAAAAACGCTCGCTGAAACAGCGTGAACTGGATGAATCGCGGTTGGCCCAATTCCGGCTTCAGGAGTCGCTGAACGAGCTGCAGGATATCGCACAGGTGGTGGCGATGCTGCTCGCTGGCGAAAAGAAGGAGACCGAAACACTATCCCCCAGCCAACTGGAAGGGCTAACCGGTGAGCTGAACCGGCTGATGGAAGACCGGAAGGCGCTTCTCAACAAGCTCGATGATGCTTATACACTCAAAATACAGTTGTTGGGGGAGTCGATCCAGGAGCAGCAGAACCTTATCGATCGTGTAGACAAGTACGACGAGCTTCTGGATGAGAATCTATTGTGGATCGCAAATGCGGAACCGGTGGGTCTCCAGTGGATCGGGGCTTTCGGCAAACCATTGTTGGTTCTGTTCTCCCCTGCAAATTGGTTTTCCGTCTTGCAGGCTTTGGTAAAAACTGCCATACAGTCTGCGCCATTCACCCTGATTGTGCTGCTCTTGTCAGCGGCGCTGCTGGTGGGCAGGCGCCGATTTAAAAAACGTTTGGGGGATATTGCCGCCAAGGTAGGGCTGGTCAAACAGGATCGATTCAGTTACACGCTGGTCGTATTGGTTATCACGTTGCTGCTTGCCATGCCCTGGCCGGTGCTGATGGCCTATGCAGGGTGGTTGCTGGGTCATGTACGTGCAGATGCCTTTGTCGAGGCGGCGGGTTTTGGCTTCAGGCGCAGTGCCTTTATCTTGGCAGCCTTCCTCTTTCTGCAGGCACTCTATGTCTCCAACGGTCTGGCAGAGATCCATTTTCGCTGGAAAGCGAGAACCCGTCGGCGTGTATCCGGCAACCTGACCTGGTTGATCCCGATTATGGTATGGGTCGCATTTTTGGTCGCGATGACGGAATCATCCAATGCAGGCCTCTATCGGGATACCATCGGCAGGTTGGTGTTCAGTGTCGCAATGTTGGCTCTATTGCTCTTTATCTGGCGAGTGCTTCGGTTAAAAGAGAGTAACGCTGAGCGCCGTACCACCAGCCTCGTCTGGCGCAGTCGATATATCTGGTATCCGCTACTGTTGTTGATCCCATTTGCCTTGGTCATGCTGGCGGCACAAGGCTACCACTACACCAGTCTGCGGGTTGCCGGACTGATATTCAACTCTCTCATTGTCTTTCTGATAGCACTGTTGATCTATTTTCTCGCGGTGCGCTGGTTGTTGGTGGCGCAGCGCCGTCTTGCTCTCGCCAGGGCACTGGCCAAACGTCAGGCAGATATTGATTCACGGGCCAGCAGGGAGGCGGTGAAACAGACGGGTGAGATTACACCGGAAGCGATCGAGATCCCCGAGATCGGTCTCGCCACCATCAATGACCAGACCCGCCGGCTGCTGCGGTTGGTGCTTATCGTTTTTGTGAGTTTGATTCTCTGGACATACTGGTCTGCGATAACCCCGGCCCTGGGTGTGTTGGATAGTGTTACGATTTGGGAGCATATGACAACCGCAGAAGCGGGCGGCCAACTGTTACCGATTACTCTTGCGGACATTGGTCTGGCCGCTCTGGTTCTTTTATTGACCTTTGTTGCCGAACGCAATCTGCCAGGCTTGTTGGAGATTGCGCTACTGCAGCCTCTCCATGTGGAGCAGGGCAATCGCTACGCAGTTTCCGCCCTGATTCGTTACCTCATACTGGCGGTCGGCATCGTCATGTCGATCAACCTGGTTGGCGTTGGCTGGGGAGAGGTGCAGTGGCTGATTGCGGCAATCGGCGTTGGCTTGGGGTTTGGCCTGAAGGAGATCTTCGCCAACTTCATGTCTGGAATAATCGTCTTGTTTGAACGACCGGTTCGGGTTGGCGATACCGTTACTCTCGGCGAAATCAGTGGTGTGGTGACGCGGATACGGATGCGAGCAACGACCATTACGGATTTCGATAACAAGGAGTTGATCATCCCCAATCATAATCTTATCGTCGAGCCGTTGGTGAACTGGACCCTTAGCGATCAGGTCACCCGTGTTACCTTTATGGTGGGCATTGCCTATGGATCCGATACTGAACTGGCCCATCGCATTATGCTCAAGACGGTAGCCGAACATTCGTTAGTGCTGGATGAACCCAAGCCGACGGTCTTTTTTACGGGCTTCGGCGACAGCTCCCTCGACTTCCAGGTGGCAGTGCATGTCAAGGAGCGAATCCAGCGCCGTCTCTTGACCCATGATCTCCACATGGCGCTGGAAAAAGCGTTGCGCGAAAATGGCGTGGAGATCCCTTTTCCTCAGCGTGACCTACACTTGCGTAGTGTCGATGAGAACATTCAGTCTCTGGGCAATAGCAAGGAACATTAGCCGTTCTTTCAACTCGGGAACGTATCTGTTTGTCTGATGGTGGTGTATCGATCATGATGGATTAGTGCTTGGCGGGCTCGTAGAGTCACCAGGGATGGGATTTAGGGACTTGCAAATAATGAACAATAATGGATTCTACTGGCGCATTTTATCCCCGCCGATACTGGCCGTGTTCCTGCTTGGCGCGGTGGCCATAGTGGTCGTCTATTTCCACCTCCAGAACGGCTTGTCTACCCATGTCAATGGGCAGACGGCGCTGTTTCAACAGCTCTATGACACACGGCTATCTGAACTCCGTCTGGCCATGCTCCACAGGTTGGAAGCGTTGAGCCGCACTCCAGCATCGTTGAAATTCCCAATTGAAATACAAAAAGAGAAAGAGGATTTTCAGACCTGGTATTTTGATGCATCCGGCACGCTGTTGTTTCCTGAGCCGCAGTCCCATCCGGCGCAAAGTGAATCCTTCAAGCTGCTGCTGCATGACGCCCTGGCCAGTGAACACCTTGTGCATGGATTGATCGCGGGGGCGCGAGGCAGTCTGTCGATGGGGGTTGCCGGGGTGAGGCGTAAAGCGGGGCAGGTTGTTGGTGGAATCTTGTTGATTGCGAATATCGAGCCTGTTCTGATCAACCTCGGAAAGGCGTTTCAGGAAACGCTGCTGGTTGGTATCAATCGGGATGGCGGGATGGTCGCAGATGCGGTCATCTCAAACCCGGATGACCGGTTTTTCGAAGTGCCTCAAATCCTCTCCTTTAATTCGGCTGCTGCCGGGAGCCTGATCCCCAGTCTGGAGCGGGTCGCCGGTTGGGGAAGCGATGCGGAGCATATCGTCTGGTCCGGCAGAAATCATCATCTGCGGCGGCTCTCTCTGCGGGATAATCTGGAGCAGCAGATCGGTGAGGCTATCCTCTTCGTTGATGTGACTACCTTGTTCGAGCAGGCAAGGAGACAAGCCTGGATTGTGGCGGCTGCCGGGTTGCTGATTAGTGTTGTGTTGATGTTGATTCTCACAAATCAGTCTCGACGAACCCGTACTCAACTTACGGTTTCACAACAGGCACTGGAAAAACTCAATGAAAAACTCGAGTGGCGTTTCCTGGAACGTACCGAAGAGTTGCGCCGCAGTGAGGAGAACTATCGTGAACTGGTTGAATCGGCCAACAGCATCATTCTGCGTTGGAATATCCAAGGGAAAATCACCTTTTTCAATCAGTATGCCCTGCGTTTCTTTGGCTATTCCGAACAGGAGGTAGTGGGCCGGCATTTAATGGAATGCATTGTGCCTGAGACCGAGTCGGGGTCAGGACGGGATCTGTCCGACCTGATCCGGGATATCGCACTGCATCCTGATTTCTATATCAGCAATGTTAATGAGAATGTCTGCAAGGATGGACGCAGGGTTTGGGTCTCCTGGGCGAATAGGGCGGTCCGCAATAAGCAGGGGAGAGTGGTGGAGATCCTCTCCATCGGTAACGATGTCAGTGATAAGAAACTGTTTGATGAGCGCATCTATCACCTCGCCCATTACGATGCGCTGACCAGTCTGCCCAATCGTGTACTGTTCTATGAGCGTCTCGACAAGGCCCTGAAGAACGCCGGGCGCAAGGACCGGCAGCTGGTGGTGCTCTATCTCGATCTAGATCGTTTCAAACCGGTGAATGATTCTCTCGGCCATGCGATGGGTGACCTGCTGCTGCAACAGGTGGGAGAGCGGTTGCGTGGCTGTCTGCGCGAAGAGGACATGGTTGCGCGGATGAGTGGGGACGAATTTACTGTCCTGCTGGAAGACGTGACCTCCCGGGCTGAAGTGATGAACCTTGGTAGTCAGGTGGCAGGGAAGATTATCGACAAGTTGAGCCAGCCATTCGACCTGGAGGGTTATGAAGTCTATGTCTCAGCGAGCGTGGGCGTGGCTGCATATCCGCAGGACGGCACCGATCCGGTTCAGCTCATGAGCAATGTCGATATTGCCATGTACCATGCCAAAGGGGAGGGGCGCGGACGTGTCGCATTCTACGAACCTCACATGAATGCGGAGGTGGACCGGCGTCTGCGGTTGGAGCGGGATCTGCGCAAGGCGCTGGAGCAGGACGAACTGATACTGCACTACCAGCCCTGCATCGATCTGGCGAACCGTTCCGTTGAGGTGGTGGAGGCGCTGTTGCGTTGGCCGCATCTGGCCTCGAGTGAGATCCCGCCAGATGAGTTTGTCTCTTTGGCAGAGGAGACCGGGCTGGTGATTCCCCTTGGCGCATGGGCGCTGAAAACCGCACTGCGGCAGGCAAAAGAGTGGCTGAGTCCAGAGGGTTCCGGCCCTCAGCTGGCGGTGAATCTTTCCCTGGGGCAATTCAGGCATCGTGAACTGGTGCAGATGGTGCGCGCGGAGTTACAGGCCTGTGATTTTCCTGCGGACCGGCTGGTGCTGGAGATTACCGAATCCACGGTGATGGACAGTCATGGAGAATCCTCGGGTCAATTGGCCGAGTTGTCTGCAATGGGGATTGAGATCGCCATCGATGATTTTGGCACTGGCCACTCATCTCTCTCCCGGCTGCGGGAGATGCCGGTCAACAGTCTCAAGATCGATCGCAGCTTCGTGCAGGATCTGGGACGCGACCGCAATGATGAGAGCATCGTTGAAACCATTATCGCCATGGGGCACAGTCTGCAGCTAATCGTCATCGCCGAGGGGGTGGAAACCTTTGAGCAGCTGACATTCCTGCAACAGCGAGGGTGCCACATGGTGCAGGGATATCTGCTCTACCGGCCCATGCCGGGCGTTGAGTTGCTGGAAATGTTACGCGAGGAGGAGGGGGTGGCCCGCCGTTTCAAACAGGAGGAAGATAGGCAAACTGAAGAGCCGGTGCCGGACAATGTCGCATATCTGGAGAACAAAGAGTCCGGAGAGTGATACTCCTTCCCAAACAGCAACAGAAAACAGGAGAAATGATCCATGAGCATGAAGTGGGATACCCGTTTTCTCGGGCTGGCGGCTCACATCTCCGGATGGAGTAAAGACCCCTCATCCCAGGTGGGTGCTGTTATCACGGACGGCAACCGTATTATCTCCCTCGGCTACAACGGCTTTGCGGCCGGGGTGGAGGATGCGGAGAGCCGCCTCTCCAACAGAGAGTGCAAACTGAATCTCACCATTCATGCGGAAGAGAACGCCATGATTTTCGCCAAGCGTGATCTGCGCGGCTGTACCGTCTATGTGACGCATCCCCCCTGTCCCCGTTGCGCCTCGAAGCTGATCCAGGAGGAGATCGGCCGTGTGGTTTCTATCAATCCGAGTCAGGATTTTCTTTCACGCTGGGCCGATGACATCGAGTTATCGCGGCAGATGTACCGTGAAGCCGGAGTCGAAATGACAGGTTACGAAGTGGAACAGGTCAATGTTGAGGATGCGCAGATAACCGTGGCGCCTGGCGGCTTCTTTACCAAGATATTGAGCCGGCTGCTGCGACTGTAGGTCTTCTTTGCCCTGGGAGTGAAAGTCCTTTGCGGGAGACTATTTCAGCGTCAGCTGTTTCAACTCCATGCGGTAGCGGCCCAGGAACCGATCCCGCTCGATGCGCACCGGCAGGTAGTCGAGTGAGGGGGCGAACCAGATGGTGAAGTCGGGTGCCCGGCCCTCTTTGCTGCGGTTGACCTTGAGGCACTTCAGCCGGCCCAGAGGGGTCTGAATCCACTCCCTGCCCACCACCCGGAACTGATAGCGCTTCAGACGTCCACCGTCCGCCACCTGGTAACTGACCTGCTGCCGGCCATTGGCCAGATCGAAACGGATCGCCAACTGTTGGCTGAACTTGTCCTGCACGCCTGGTGAGATCTCCTGCGCCCAGCGGGTACCTCCACTCTCTGTCCAGACCCGTTGGTCGGGCCAGTCGAACTGGAGCCGGGTCAGGTTCCTGGTCTCTCCGTTGCCGAGCCGGTATTCGTAGGCGTGGGGTACGATGCTGCTGTTTTGCAGCACGCCTTCGCTGGTCTCCTGAACCTCGTCGGTTTGAAACCAATCGACCAGTCGCTCGGGACGGGTGTGTGCGTGATAGAGATATTCGCCACCTTCAGTGAGGGTGAGTTGGAGCGTCAGACTTCCCAGGGGTACACCGTAGTTGGTGACCTGAAAACCGGCATCGAAGGATCTGAGCTGGAAGGGGGATTCCGCACTGAGTAGCGAACTGCACAGCAGTAGTGGGATACCAGCCAGCCAGTAGCGGAGGAATCCGGTGGCCTTCATGGATCAGACGATCTCCTGATCCGGTGTGAAGAGGACCGGATGCTGTAACGGTTGGTTGTCCAGATAGACTTGGCCATTTCCCGCCAATCGCAGTCTCTGCTGGGCAAACCAGCGTATCGCCAGCGGATAGATGAGGTGCTCGCGCTGCAGTACACGGTTGGCTAAAGTCCCGGCATCGTCACCATCCCGGACGGGTACCTGGGCCTGCACGATCAATGGGCCGCCATCCAGCTCCTCGGTAACGAAGTGCACACTGGCGCCATGCAGGGTCTCTCCTTCATCCAGGGCCTGCTGATGGGTGTTGAGGCCACGGAACTTCGGTAGCAGTGAAGGGTGGATATTGAACATCCGGCCGGCGTAGTGGCGCACGAATCCGGGGGTGAGGATGCGCATGAAACCCGCCAGCACTACCAGCTCTGGCTGATACTCGTCGATGAGTTCGATCAGCGCCTGGTCGTAACTCTCCCGGTCAGGGAAGGTCTTGTGGTTCAGCACACGGGTAGGGATGCCTGTGTTTTCTGCACGGGTCAGGCCAAACACATCGGGCCGGTTGCTGATGACGGCGCGGATCTCCACCGGCAGATCGCCCACTGCGCCGTCGATGATCGCCTGCAGGTTGGTGCCGCCACCGGAGATCAAAGCGACCAGCGGCAGTTTATGGTTATCGCTCATGCACCCAGGCTTCCGCTGATCTCGACCACCGGTTCATCGCTGTCGCTGGTTTCGATCTGTCCCAGTCGCCAGGCGGTCTCGCCGGAATCGTTCAGCATCTGCATTGCACGTTCTGAATCTTCGGCAGCGACACAGACCACCATACCCACGCCACAGTTGAAGGTGCGCAGCATCTCCGACTGGACCACATTGCCTTTCGACTGCAGCCAGCTGAAAACCTCCGGCAGTTGCCAGGAGTCACTGTCGATGACTGCCTTACTTCCGGTAGGCAGGACGCGAGGCAGGTTCTCCGGCAGGCCACCGCCGGTGATGTGGGCGAGGGCGTGGACTTCAATCTCAGCCATCAGCGCCAGCAGGGATTTGACGTAGATATGAGTCGGCGCCAGCAGTGCTTCGCCCAGCGTCCCTTCACCCATGGGCTCGGCAAGATCGGCGCCGCTCACTTCGAGGATCTTGCGGATCAGGGAATAGCCGTTGGAGTGGGGGCCGGAAGCGGCGAGTCCGATCAGCACGTCGCCGGGCTTTACCCGTTCGCCCTGGATCAGCTTGCGCTTCTCGACGATGCCGACGCAGAAACCGGCCAGATCGTAATCCCCTTCGCTATACATGCCGGGCATCTCGGCGGTCTCGCCGCCGGTGAGGGCTGCGCCCGCCAGTTCGCACCCTTTGGCGATGCCACTGACCACATCGGTGGCCACGTCCAGCTCCAGCTTGCCGGTAGCGTAGTAGTCGAGAAAGAAGAGCGGCTCAGCACCTGCCACCACGATGTCGTTGACACACATGGCCACCAGATCGATGCCGATGGTGTCGTGGCGCTTGAGTTCCAGCGCCAGTTTCAGCTTGGTGCCCACCCCGTCGGTGCCGGAGACCAGTACCGGCTCGGAATAGCGGTCGAGGGGCAGTTCGAACAGCGCGCCAAATCCGCCGAGGCCGGACAGCACGCCGGGCCTGAAGGTCTTTTTGACGATAGGCTTGATGCGTTCTATCAGGCTGTTGCCGGCATCGATGTCTACACCGGCATCCCGGTAACTGAGTTGGGTTTCGCTGTTGCGAGTACTGTCTTGGGCCACAGGTTGACTCCCTGGTGGGCGGTTACTGTTGGCGTGGGATTTTAGCAGATCTTCCGGTACACCGTGATAGAGTTGCTGTTGGAGGATTTGTCCGGCTTTTCCGTTTCCGGATGAAGACTAACGACTTAGACAGGCTTTCTGCTCCGCGCTAGAATCCCAGCGGTCAAGACGACTGAGATGAATTTAACTGGACCCATATTTCAATGATCTTTAAACAGACATGGCTGATATTACTGCTTCTGCTCTGGTGTACCGGAGCGGTGGCGGAGCGTGTGTCCGGACTCTATGAAGCGGCGGTGCCGGTGGTGGGGCAGGGTGCCGAAGCCCGTGCGCCGGCCATACGGGAGGCCTTCGGTCAGGTGCTGATCAAGGTCTCCGGCAACCGCGACCTGTTACAACAGGAAGATCTTGCCAAGAGGCTGAAAAGGGCTCCCAGGTACGTTCAGCAGTACCGCTACCGCATGTTGGAGCAGCCGCTATTGGATGATCCTGCACCTGTGGTGAATCCGGAAAACCCACTGCCGGATCGGCTGCTTTGGGTGCGTTTCGATGAAAAAGCCGTGAATCGCCTGCTGCGTGAGGCCGGAGTGCCTGTCTGGGGCGGCACCCGGCCATCCACGCTGGTCTGGATGACGCGTGATGCCAAAGGCCGTCGCACCCTCTACCAGCAGGATATGGAGCCGGAACTGGCAACTGCGGTGACTGAAACGGCGGATCAGCGAGGTCTGCCGGTGGTGATGCCGCTGATGGATCTCGAAGATAGAAACTCCCTTCAGGTAAGTGACCTCTGGGGCGGTTTTGAAGAGAACATTCGTCGTGCCTCCCAGCGTTATCTGCCCGATGTGATCCTGGCAGGCCGTCTGCACCGGCAGGGCAGTCGAGCCTGGAGTGGTGACTGGACGCTCTATCTGCCGGATGGAGTGGAGCAGTGGCAGATTCAGGGCAAGAGCGATCTGGCGCTGGCCCGAGAGGGAGTGCAGCGGGCGGTGGATCTGCTGGCCGCCAGGTTTGCGCCCCAGAGTGCTTCTCAGGGAGTTGAGGCACTGCGGATAAGGGTATCAGGTATGCTCAACCTGGCTGACTATGTTCTGGTCAAAGACTATCTGCGATCACTGGTGATGATAGAGCAGCTGGACCTGCTGGCGGCGGGTTCGGAGCAAGTCAGTTTTCTGGCCAGAGTGCAGGGGGGGCGTGAAGCACTGGAGCGGGGTATCCTACTCGGCGGTGTGTTGGAGTCGGTGGTTCCCTCTGATGAGGTGGTGGAAGCAGAGGCGTCGCCACCGGAAGATTTCGATGTGCAGAGTCTCGACTACCGTTTGCGGCAGTGAGCCGGTTTGGATTGCATCTCATTGATTAACCTGTCCGGCATCATCTGATAATTTGTAAAAAATGCAGCCCAGAGACATACCCAACCTCATCAGCTTTTTACGCATACTGCTCTCGGTGCCAGTCGTGTGGCTGCTCTTTGAGCGGGAGTTTTCTGCGGCACTGATGTTATTCGCCATTGCGGGCATCTCCGATGGCCTGGATGGCTTCCTGGCCAAACACTACGGCTGGGAGAGCCGCCTTGGTGGGATGCTCGATCCCCTGGCGGACAAGGCGCTGCTGATGAGTTCCTTCCTGGTGCTCGGTGCGTTGGGACTGGTCCCCGTCTGGCTGGTAATCCTGGTGATATTCCGGGACCTGCTGATTATTGGCGGTGCGCTCTATTACCACTACAGTATCGAGGAACTGCAGGCCGATCCGAGTCTGATCAGTAAACTCAACACCCTGCTGCAGATATTGCTGGTCATCTTCGTGGTGACGGATGCAGGTCCCTATCCACTTCCTGCTGTGCTGGTTTCAGTCCTGGTCTGGAGCACGCTGGCCACTACGGTAGCCAGCGGAGTGGGTTATGTCTGGGTCTGGTCTCGCAAGGCGAAGGAGAAAGGGTTGCGGAGTTGATGGCCGGCACTCACATTGGCTTTCTGATGTGCAGGGTATTTGGTGTTGGCCCTATAACCCAAGCACTTCCCGGACAAACGGGATGGTCAGTTTTCTTTTCGCGGCGAGCGATGCCTGATCCAGCTGTTCCAATAGACCGGTTATCGAATTGATGTCCCGGGGAATTCGGTGCAGCAGGTAGTTTGCGGTGTCTTTCGAAAGTTCCAGTCCACGTTGCCTCGAGAGCTGGGTCAGCAGTATCAGACGGCCATCGTCGTCCAGGGGTAGCAGGTGGTAACAGGGGCCCCAGGTGAGGCGGGAGGCGAGATCCGGTAGATGGATGTCCACTCCGGCGGGCGCAGAGTTTGCCGTTATCAGCAGTCGGGCATCACGCTCCCGAAGCTGGTTGAAGAGGTTGAAGAGAGCGATCTCCCATGCCGGGTCACCGGCCACTTTTTCCACATCGTCCAGACAGACCAGATCCAGTCTCTCCAGTCCCTCCAGAATACCGGGTTCCAACTCGTTGATTTGTGCCAGGGGGATATAGGCGCAGGTTCCGCCGGATTCATCCTGTTGGTGACAGGATGCCTGCAACAGATGGGTTTTGCCGGAACCGCTCTCCCCCCAAAGATAGATGAAGGGATCGGTTCCCGACAGCAGACGCGAAACGGCCTCACCATTGCGGCCGGGAATAAAACCGCTGAAGTTGACCGTTGGTTTTAACCCTATCCCAAGGGCCAGCTGACTGGGCATGGTGCGTGTCTGATTAGATTGTTGATGTGAGCTGCGTGGCTTTGACGGCGACCCGTTTGCCCAAGGCGCGGCAGAGCGTTTTCTCTTCATCGCTGAGGGGCAGATTGTTCTCTCCACCGGCCAGGTGGCTGGCACCGTAAGGAGTGCCGCCGGTTCTCGTGTGCAGCAGATCGGTTTCACTGTAAGGCAGTCCCATGAGGATCATGCCGTGGTGCATCAGCGGCAGCATCATCGAGAGCAGCGTGCTCTCCTGTCCACCATGCATGCTCGATGTGGAGGTAAAAACGGCTGCGGGTTTGTCGATCAGCGAGCCGGTCATCCAGAGACGACTGGTCTGGTCGAGAAAGTATTTCAGTGGTGCCGCCATATTACCGAAACGGGTGGGACTGCCGAGGATCAATCCAGCACACGTCTGTAGATCAGCGTCGGTGGCGTAGGGTGCCCCCGACTCAGGAATGGCCTCGGCGGTTGCCTCACAGATGCTGGAAACCTCCGGTACGGTGCGCAGGCTGGCGGTCATGCCGGCGATATCCTCCACGCCACGGGCGATCTGCCGCGCCATCTCTGCGGTGGCGCCGTGGCGGCTGTAGTAGAGAATCAGAATCTCGGCCATCTCAGATAATCTCCAGTACCTGTTTCGGGGGACGGCCGAGGGCTGCCTTGCCGTTCTTGATGACGATGGGGCGTTCGATCAGTTTGGGGTGGGCGATCATGGCGTCGATCAACTGATCCCGGGTCAACGAAGCGTCATCGAGATTGTTCTCTTTGTACTCGCTCTCTTTTTTGCGCATCAGATCCCTGGGTTCCATGCCGAGCATGTCGAGGACCTGTTCCAGGGTATCCCGGTTCGGTGGGGTTTTCAGATACTCCACAATCTCAGGTTCCACGCCGTTATCCTTCAGCAACTGAAGGGTCTGGCGGGATTTGCTGCAGCGGGGGTTGTGAAAGATCTCCACACTCATTGGATTATTCTCTGGCTGAAAAACGCCTATTGTAACCATCGTTCAGGACGACGTCTCCCCACGGCCGTTGGTTGGTGGCATACTGTTCATCTACTCTTTGCAAGGTAATGGCATGAGCATGGATCCTGCGGCAAGAGACCGTTTCTATCTGAACCGCATCAGGCAGTTCAGTGCATTGTTGTTGCACCATTTCGTCAAGGATGGGGGGGTGCAGAATACTGCGGCCCTGACCTATACCACGCGGCTTTCGCTGGTTCCTCTGATGACTGTCATGTTGGCGCTGTTTTCGGTCTTTCCCGTTTCGGAACGGGTGGCAGTGGAGATCGAGGACTTTGTCTTCAAGAACTTTGTTCCGGCAGCGGGAGAAGTGGTGCATGAGCATCTGAGTAATTTCAGCAGCAAAGCGGCAAAGCTCTCTGGCGTGGGATTTGCTTTTCTGCTGGTGGTGGCGTTGATGTTGATGGGCAATGTCGACAAGGCGTTCAACACCATCTGGCATGTGCGCAAGAAACGTGGGGCCATGTCGACCTTTATCGTCTACTGGGCAATCCTCTCTTTGGGACCCGTGTTGATCGTGGTCAGTGTGGGTGTGACCTCCTATCTGGTCTCAATTCCAATTCTCAATGATGATGAGACGGTGCAGCAGTTGCGTTCACGCTTTTTGAGTATGAGCCCGGTCCTTATCTCCGCCTTTGCTTTTACCCTGCTCTATGCCGTGGTGCCGAATCGGAAGGTGCCGCTGCGCCACGCCCTTGCAGGAGGCATTCTCGCTGCCCTGTTGTTTGAGAGTGCAAAGCGGGGTTTTGCACTCTATGTCACCCATTTTCCCACCTACGAGGCAATCTACGGTGCGATGGCGGTGATCCCGATATTCCTGATTTGGATCTATCTCTCCTGGTTGGTGACCCTGCTGGGGGCGGAGTTTACCTATTGCCTCGGCATCTTTCGGGATGACTGGCACGAGCGGTTAAACACTCGCGGTAGCAACTTTCTGTTGGCGCTTCGTCTGATTGGCCATCTGCGGGAGGCGCAGATGCTGGGGGAGCAGCGTTCATGCCAGGACCTGTCAAAGCGGGAACCGGAAGTCTCTGAAGAGCACCTGGAGGCATCGCTGTATACCCTCCAAGTGGCGAAGCTGGTGTTGCGTACAGAGGAGAAGAATTGGGCGCTAGCCAGGAACCTGCAGGAGGTGAAACTCAGTGATCTCTACCGTGCAGCGCCTTTTGTGCTGCCGGATGCTGATAAGCTGGATGAGGGGTCAGTGGTATTGTCGAGTATTCTGCAGACTATCGAGAGAGATATTGAAAAGGGTATGAATTGCCCGCTGGAAGCGCTCTACCGTCAGGATTAGCATCAGAATTGCTGAAGCGATGCTATTTGTATCTGACCTTAAGTCGCTCGTAATAGGGACTCGATGAAGCCTGTTCCGTCGGCACTATAACCGGTGCCGGTATCTGTTCCGCCACAAGATATTCGCGCCCGGTTTTGAGCTGCCCTTTGGTAGACAGTAGCGTGTTTTTTTTCGGGACTCCCCGGTCGACGTAGAGACAAGGCTGTGTGCTGAGGTCGCCACCACTCCCTCCGATGGGGTTGAGAGTAACCGGCATTACGTGGCCCTTTAGAAACTGTATTCCCAACTCCAACATATCACTGCCTCTCTTGAGGGCGCGTCTTACTTCACCGATTTTCAGGCTGTCCGGTTGGTCGGGATGTTTTTCAGTGATCAATACCAGTTGACCGACCAGTTTAAGACTCGAGTTTTGCAGCGGCAGATGAATCGCTACACCGGTTTTGCTGCAGTTGGTCAGTTTGCAGGTGAAGCGTTGGTGGCGGGGTTTGAAACCTCCGCCCAGATTGCCGGATGTCAGAGTCACCGACTCTCCTTCCTCCTCATCGGGTCTGCTGGCTGCAGGAGTGGCAATACCAAGAAAGTGGTGGATCGAACTGATGCCGATGGCAACGGTAACCTGGCCATAGGTATTCTGTCTTTTGCTGTTGCGTTCCATGCGGATATGCCAGGATTTCAGCATGTCGCGCAGCGTCACTGCAGCATCTTCCGAACTGAGGTGCTGCAGTCCCATTGGAGGGGCTTCACCACGTAGCTCGATCTTTCGCAGACTCTGGTGCAGGCGTTTGCTGACTGGATTGATGTTGAGCAGGCGAAAGCGGGGAGATGCCAATGTGCCGGAGGTATCCGGATCGAAAAGCCGTGGTGGCACCTCGCCCAGCATATCGATGATATAGCGACCGGCCGGGTCCGCTTCGGATTTCAGTTCTTCGAAACGTGCTTTGCCTGCAAATTGGTTCAGATAGCCGTAGCGGAGTCGTGCTTCCCCTGCCTTCAGATGGCAGGGGTCGAGTAGCGCCAGCAGCAGGAGACGTTTCAGCTGGTGGGCGACAGAGGCGTTCTTTGGTACGGCTTGGTCACGGTCGTCAACCAGATCGTGTTGTAGGTTCTGCTGTTCCGCCAGATTGTAGAGCTGGAGAATTTCACGCCAGGCATTGATGGCCTGACAGTCATAACCTTCGAAAGTGGTCAGCTGGTCAAGAGAGAGGAATTTGATGGCGTAGTAGGTCCCCCCCAACAATCTTTTGCGGTGTTTGAGCCATGATTTCTGGCGCAGACATTCATTGACGATATGTTTGTGACCGTAGGCCATCTCCTGCATCAGCTGGCGGATCTGCTTCACGCTGGGTGCGCCGGGTTTGTTTGAGGCGATCCGGCAGAGCCGGGTTGTGGGTAATCGGTAGAGTTCCATCAACTCTATGCGGTCAGGGACCCGTCCAGGAAAACGGTTGAGTTGTGCAAGATTGGTGATGATCGCTTCAGCCACGCGCGCTGGACTGGCGTAAGGGAGGGAAGCGATCCATTGGCGCAGGGATCCGGGATGCGTCTCCACATTCGGGTTTTCGATGGAATCGGGTGCAGGAACAGTAAACTTGGGACGCCGCATCGAATCATTTGGTCTGCTGAAAATCTGAAACATATTGATAGTATCGATATTTCGTGGCGGGTTCACCCTTTATAAGTTTCTGCTGATTGATGCAGTTCGACGCTTCTTGGATGGTTATCGGCGGTCACCGTAAAATCTTGAAAAATCGGGCTGTGGTAGATCTTTCATGATTGAAATTCCCGGAATTTATCCCGACAATGGGGGTCGGACAATTGAGGGTGCCGTTGCCGGCGCTTCTCTCCAGAAGAATCAACAAGTACCAGAGGCACCCTATGCGCAATCCACCCCCAGTGTGGCGGCTACTACTATTGGGCTGTTTGGCCCTGTTCAGCACGGCATCGCTCTCAGAGCCCGTGGACTTTGAGCTGCCGGGACTCGATGGCAAGACTCACAAGCTCTCCGACTACCGGGGCAAGTGGGTGTTGGTCAACTACTGGGCGACCTGGTGTCCTCCCTGCAGGGAGGAGTTGCCGGAGCTGGAGGTCTTTCACTCCAACCATAAGGACAAGGATGCTGTGGTGTTGGGTGTTGCCTTTGAGCGCATTGATAAAAAACGCCTGAGCCGCTTTGTCGAAGAGCAGTTTCTCAGCTATCCGATTTTGTTGGGCAAACCTGCCGCTGACTCAGAGTTAGGGAAAATCCCCGGTCTGCCGACCTCTTTTTTAATCTCGCCAAGTGGTGAAGTGGTGGCTCGGCAGGTGGGGCCGTTAACTGCAGAGGATCTGGAAAGTTTTATTGCCAACAATGCTGAGTAGGTGGCTCGATGTGAGGATTTCCCTCTCCATTGTCCTGATGCTGTTCATGCTCTCTGCCGGGGCGGTGAGCAGAGACCCTGCTGATCACTTTTTTGATCAGTCGCTGGGGGATTTCAGTGAGGAGTTGGAACTTGCCCGCGAGGAGGGTAAAACGGGTATCCTCATCATGTTCGAGATGGATGAGTGTCCCTTTTGTCACCGTATGAAAGGCACCGTGCTGAATCAGTCCGAGGTTCAGGACTACTATAAACAGCACTTTCTGATCTTCACCGTGGACATCGAGGGTGACGTGGAGATCACCGACTTTCAGGGGGAGCAGGTCTCGCAGAAGGATTTCGCCTTTAAACAGTTTCGTGTGCGAGCCACGCCGGTATTCGGTTTTTTCGATCTGGAGGGTAAACTGATCAGTCGTTTTACAGGTGCAACCCGCGATGCCCAGGAGTTTCTCTGGCTCGGAGAGTATGTGGTGAATGGCGAGTATAAAAAGATCAGTTTTTCCCGCTATAAACGACAAAAGAGAACCTGATTACCCCCGAGCCTCAGCCATGCTGAGGAGGCGTTGTGGCATGGGTGGTGTGCGCACTGCAGCGTAGCCGAGGCGCGAAATCATCTC
>JAMJIN010000004.1:0-45959 GCA_036784775.1 Chromatiales bacterium
TCGCGCCTCGGCTACGCTGCAGTGCGCACACCACCCATGCCACAACGCCTCCTCAGCATGGCTGAGGCTCGGGGGTAATCAGGAATGGCTATGTACTTTTAGATTTGATGTAAAATCTTGTTCACTGTGTTTATCGTTTCTGCATCAAGTCTTTTCGACTGCATAATGATTTCACTAGATTTCATTCAATGTAATGACGTAGCCAAGTGATTCTGCTTGCCGAATGAAATTGTCGATATTGCCAGCCCCCCATTCAGTAGACACGGCAACCGTACAATCAGTTAACTGAACAAGCTCCTTTGATTTTAGGAAATGTCTTTTGTGGGCAGTTCGCTGAACAATATCTTCAGCGGTCTCCAGGTTAGAGATGACACCATTGGATCCTTGTAAATGTTTGGGAAAAGCAACCAGCAAATCGGCAAAGGATGTATCTGGTTCGTCAATAACATATTGATGGACTATGGCGAGTACGAGTTTGCCTTTACCGAATTGTTTTCCATTGAATATGTATTTTGTGGTGTCACGGCCTGAGAGGGGTGTGACACGTGGCTGTTCATGTGGGGAAGGCTCAGTAACACCTTCATAGTGATCGAGTAGTTTTTCGATAACATTTATAGGGGTATCAAAGCCCCTGGCGTGCTTTTCTAGCCGAGTGTAAATTTTGGAGGGAATTCTGATTACATTGCTCATGTTTTACCTCGTTAACCATTCACATGTTACATGTAAATAGTAGCAGAGAATTGCATGAGTGCAAGACCTGATTCAATCAGAAATATAAGGGACGTACCACTGTTGTTTGAGGCTGTTGAGCATTCTCTTCGTTTGGATTTGGCATTGGGCGGTGAAGTGGAGGATACTTCACAGTTGCCACTCACCGCCGTGCTGCAGGGCCAGCGTAACGACCCTATCAACCTGGAGTCTGCAAGATGTTTCGTAAAGAGCTGAAGGTCCTGGATTGCACTATTCGGGACGGGGGCCTGATCAACAATTACCAGTTCTCGCTGGATTTCGTGAAGGCGGTATGGCGGGCGACCTGCGATGCCGGCGTCGATATCGTGGAGTTGGGCAAGAAACTGACCGAGAGCGACGAGTACACCCGGGACAAATACGGTGCCTGGAACTTCTGCGACGACGACGACCTGCGGCGTGTTATCGACTCCCACGAGTGCGAAAAGCCACCCCTGGTGGCGGTTATGTACGACGTGGGCCGGGTGGATGTCCACAAACTCCAGCCCAGGGACCAAAGCCCCATCGATATGGTCCGCATCGCCTGCTATGTGCACCAGATAGATGCAGGCCTGGAGTTGGTGAAATGCTGCAAAGACTTGGGGTATCTCACCACCATGAACATCATGGCCGCCTCCGCCGCCATCGAAACCGAACTGGTGGAGGGGTTACAGGAGGTCGATCAGACCACTGAGCTGGACTATCTCTACCTGGTGGATAGCTTTGGCGCCTTCTATTCCGAGCAGGTGACCTATTATCTCAAGCTGTACCAGAAATACGCGCCGAGCAAGGAGCTGGGTTTTCATGCCCACAACAATCAGCAGCTGGCTTTTTCCAATACCCAGCAGGCGATCATTGATGGGGTCAATCTGCTGGACGCCACCATCAACGGCATCGGTCGTGGTGCCGGCAACTGTAACCTCGAGTTACTGTTGAACTTCCTCAAGAACCCGAAGTTCCACGTGCGTCCCATCTACAAGGTGATTCAGGAGGATTTCGTCCCCCTGCGCGAACAGATCGAATGGGGCTTCAATGACATCTACGGCATCAGCGGCCACCTTAACCAGCACCCCCGAGATGGCATGAAAGTGCGCGGCAATCCGGAATTGAAGGACAAGTGCTACGATTTCTACCTTGAATCCCTGCGCCTGGAGGGTGGGGATTGAGAAAAACCAAGCGGGCGCCCTTCATGGCGCCCGCTGTATTATCGTCAATGACTTCCCCAAAGTGACTCCACCCGCTGATCCCGCCGGCAGGCATAGCGGTAGTACTTATAGCGCACAGGGTTCTTGAGGTAGTAGTCCTGGTGGTACTCCTCAGCGGGATAGAAGGTCGCAACAGGTTTCAATTCGACTTTGATCTGCTCTTCAAAGGGTTTGCTCTGTCTTATCCTGTATTTTGACCGATAGGCCGCTGCCTTCTGTTTTGATCCCCGGTAAAAAATAACCGGTCGGTACTGTGGGCCGCGGTCGCAGAACTGGCCGTCGTTGCGGGTGGGGTCGATATGGCGCCAGTAATAATCGAGGATCTCGTCGTAGCTTACCCGCTTAGGGTCATAGATTACCTCAACCGCCTCGATATGACCGGTATCGCCCATTGAGACTTCTTCGTAGGACGGCATATCCAGATGCCCATCTGTGTAGCCGGAGATTGCATCCACCACCCCGTCCAGTTTTTCGTAGTCGGATTCGATACACCAGAAACAGCCGCCTGCGAGGATCGCTGTCTCATATTGGGTGCTCTGGGCTTGAAGTGGAGGGGATAAGAGTGCGGTGAGCATAACGATGGCAGGGATGAGTCTGTTCATGGTTTTCTATCTGTCTGTTGATTATTCGGATTATGTCATCTCGACCCTGGGTCGAGTGTGTCTTGAATACAAAGATAGAGTAGAAACCCCATTAAACAATCACGATTTGATAACAATGGTTTAACAAGTCGAAAAACAGAGGGTTTTTGTAAGAATAAACTCCACGGTTAAGTATCAGCTCACTGAATTGCAGCATAGCGCGCCGCCCCCAGCAGGGCCGCCTGGTCGTTGAGGATTACCTTTACCGGAATCGCCTCCATCAGATGGCGCATGCGGCCTTTGTCGAAAAAGGCCTTGAGGAAGATAGGTTGCTTGAGACGTTGCAGAATCCTCGGCGCGATGCCCCCGCCAAGGTAGACGCCCCCTGACGCCATTATCTTTAGGGCGTGATTGCCCGCCTCGCGTCCGTAGAGGTGGATGAAAATATTCAGTGCCTCGTCACAGATCGGATCTTTTCTCGCTATGGCCGCGTTGGAGATGGCCGGGGCGCCGCCGAGTTTGTTCATCTCCTGTTTCAGCCAGCCGGGAACGGGGGTGCGGCGGTAGGTGCGCAGAAAGCTGTGGATGGCCTCCAGCCCGGGACCGGAGACCAACCGTTCCCAACTGACATGACCATACTTCTCCGCCAGGGTTTGGTAGAGGGCGAACTCCAGTTCGTTGCCGGGGCTGAAATCGGTGTGGCCACCCTCTGATGAGAAGGGCCGATGGACGCTGCCGTCCCAGTAGAGTCCCGCCTCTCCCAGTCCGGTGCCGGCAGAGACGATGGAAGCGTTTCCCGGCAGATCCACCCTGCCGGGATTGAGCAGGTGGAAGTCTTTGGGGGAGAGCGTGCTTATGCCCCAGGCGTTGGCCTCCAGGTCATTGATCAACCAAGTCTCATCAAAGCCGAAACGGTCGGTGATGGTGCGGGCGGTGATCTTCCATGGGAGATTGGTGGTCTCACAGCTCTGGTTGACCACGGGACCGGCGATGCCGAAACAGGCCCGTTGAATGCGCCAGGAGAAGTGCTCGCTGAAATCGTCGAGGATCGCCTCCAGTGAGTCGAAGTTCCGGCTGGGATAGGTGGATTCCAGCAGGGTTTCTCCCGGTTTGTTCTGTTCGATTCTGTATAACGCCAGACGTGTGTTGGTGCCGCCGATGTCGCCTGCCAAAACTTCCATTCCGATATGCCTTGTCGCTTTAGGATGTCAGGATATTCTAGCCTATGTTGGCGGATGCTCCGAAGGCAATAATTGATTAAGATAGGCGCATGGATGTCTCCCCTATTCTCGATCCACTGAATGAAGCACAGCGTGACGCGGTCAGCGCCTCGGTTGGCAATACTTTGGTGCTTGCTGGTGCCGGAAGCGGCAAGACCCGTGTCCTGGTGCATCGTATCGCCTGGCTGTTGACGGTGGAGGAGGCTACGCCCTGGTCGGTGCTGGCGGTGACATTTACCAACAAGGCGGCCAAAGAGATGCGCGGGCGCATCGAGGAGCTGTTGGGTCAGCCCATCGGCGGCATGTGGGTCGGCACCTTTCATGGGTTGGCGCACCGCCTGCTGCGAGCCCACTGGAAGGAGGCGGGTCTGCCTCAGAGTTTCCAGATCCTCGACTCCGACGACCAGTTCCGCATGATCAAGCGGATCCTGAAAAGCCTCGACCTGGATGATGCCAAATGGCCGCCACGGCAGGTTCAGTGGTTCATCAACGGCAAGAAGGATGAAGGACTGCGTGCCCAACATCTGGATGATGGCGGCGATCCCTACCAGCACCAGATGATCCGCATCTATACCGAATACCAGGCGGCCTGTGAGCGTGGCGGTATGGTGGATTTCGCCGAGCTGCTGCTGCGTGCCCATGAGTTGTGGCGCGACCGGGCCGACATCCTGCAACACTATCAGGCGCGCTTCCGTCACGTGCTGGTGGATGAATTTCAGGACACCAATGCAATCCAGTACGCCTGGCTGCGATTGCTTACCAAAGGTCAGGACAACCTCTTCGTAGTCGGTGATGACGACCAGTCGATCTACGGCTGGCGTGGCGCGCAGGTGGAGAATATCCGCAATTTTGAGCAAAACTGCTCCAATAGCCGTATGTTCAAACTGGAGCAGAACTACCGCTCTACCGGCAATATTCTCAACGCCGCCAATGCACTGATCGGCAACAACCCCTCGCGTCTGGGCAAGCAGCTCTGGACCGCCGACGGTGAGGGTGAGCCGATCAACCTCTACTCTGCCTTCAACGAGGTGGATGAGGCGCGGTTTGTCATCGAGCGTATCCGCCAGTTCATCTCCGATGGCAACAGTCGTAGCGAATCGGCGATTCTCTACCGTACCTCAGCCCAGTCGCGGATCTTTGAAGAGGCGCTGATCCAGTCGGCGATCCCCTACCGGGTCTATGGTGGGCTGCGTTTCTTCGAGCGTGCTGAGATCAGGGACGCCATGGCCTATCTGCGCCTGCTCAACAACCCGGATGACGATGCCGCTTTTGAGCGTGCGGTGAACATGCCGCCACGGGGGATCGGACCCAAGACCGTCGATGCGGTGCGGGCGCACGCCAGGGATTTCAACGTCTCTCTCTGGGTGGCGACTGCGGAGCTGCTCAAGGGGGGCGCCATGCCCCGTCGGGCGGCCAACTCACTGCAGGGATTTCTTGATCTGATCGAGGAGCTGCGGATCGATACTGCGGCCTTGGGTCTGCCTGAAAAGGTCGAGCAGGTGCTGGCCGCCAGCCGTCTGCCGGAACACTTCGAGAAGAGCCGGGACGGCAAGGGTCAGGACCGCAAGGAGAACCTGGAGGAGCTGGTCAACGCCACCCGCCAGTTTGGCTACGAGGCCCACGCAGATGAGGAGATGGGCGAGCTATCCTCCTTTCTCTCTCACGCCGCGTTGGAGGCGGGGGAGGCCCAGGGCGATCCCTTCGAGGACTGCGTGCAACTGATGACCCTGCACTCCGCCAAGGGGCTGGAGTTCCCTCTGGTCTTCTTGGTGGGTGTCGAAGAGGGGCTCTTTCCCCACAGTATGTCGGCGGATGATCCGGAGCGTCTGGAGGAGGAGCGGCGGCTCTGTTATGTGGGGGTGACCCGCGCCATGCAGACGCTCTATATGAGCCATGCAGAAAGTCGCCGTCTGCACGGGCAGGAGAACTATCCCCGGCCCTCCCGCTTCCTGCGGGAGATCCCTTCGTCATTGATGCGTGAGATCCGCTCCGGGCCTCAGGTTACCCAGCCCCTCTACAGCAAACCGGCTCGTGCCTACACCGATGAGTCGGTGGGTTTCAGTCTGGGTCAGCGGGTTATTCACCCCAAGTTTGGTGAAGGTGTCGTCCTGAATGCCGAGGGTCAGGGGCGTAGCGCCAGGGTGCAGGTCAATTTTGAAACCGAGGGCAGCAAGTGGCTGGTGGTCGCCTATGCGAACCTTTCGCCTTGTTGAAACTGAGTGAACTAGCCCGCCGAATGGGCAGAACCTGGAGAAGTTGATGAAACGCCGTGAATTTATAAAAAAAGTGGGCGCCGGCTCTTTGGTGGCAGGCGCGGCCCTTGCTGTTTCGCCGGTGGTGCAGGCAAAAGCGCAATTCAAATGGAAGATGGTTACCACCTGGCCGAAGAACTTTCCCGGCCTTGGCACCGGGGCGAACAAGCTGGCCCAACTGATCACCGAGATGAGCGGTGGGCGCATCAAGGTAAAGGTCTATGGCGCAAAAGAGCTGGTGCCGGCGTTTGAGGTATTCGACGCAGTCTCCCGCGGCACCGCCGAGATGGGTCATGGCGCGGCCTACTACTGGAAGGGTAAGAGCGAGGCGGCGCAGTTCTTCTCCACGGTGCCTTTCGGCATGACGGCACAGGAGATGAATGGCTGGCTGTACTACGGTGGCGGTCTCAAATTGTGGCGCGAACTCTACAAAAAGTTTGGCATGATCCCCGCACCGGCTGGGAATACCGGCGTGCAGATGGGTGGCTGGTTCAACAAGGAGATCAACAGCGTCGATGATCTCAAGGGGTTGAAGATGCGCATCCCCGGCCTGGGCGGCGAAGTGTTGAAGCGGGCGGGCGGCACACCGGTCAATCTGCCCGGTGGCGAGCTGTTCACCTCACTCCAATCCGGCGCTATCGATGCCACTGAGTGGGTGAATCCTTACAACGACCTCGCCTTCGGTCTCTTCAAGGCGGCTAAATACTACTACTATCCGGGCTTCCATGAGCCCGGCACCACGCTGGAGGCAGTCATCAACCAGAAGGCCTTCGATGCGCTGCCCAAAGATCTGCAGTCCATCGTGCTCAACGCCTGCAAGGTGGTGAATCAGGATATGCTGGCGGAGTACACCGCGCGTAATCCGGCAGCACTAAAGACCCTGGTGGAGAAACATAAGGTCGATATCCGCAGCTATCCGAAGGACGTCATAGCGACCCTGCGTAAATACTCGGAAGAGGTGGTGCAGGAACTGACCGGCAAGGACGATTTCACCAAGCGGGTCTACGACTCCTACAGCGCTTTTCTGAAGGGATCCCGTGAATGGGGTGCGCTCTCCGATATGGCCTATCTCGACGCCCGCGACCGGGGCTGATCGGCAATTTCATTTCTGGAACAGGTTTCACGGCATTGAGATTCTGTAGGAGCGCCGCCTCGGCGCGAATGGGCGTTGGGGCGGAGTGCCTGAGCCTCATCGCCGCGAGGCGCGGCTCCTACAGTTTAACCATTGACCGTCCTTAGCAGATGCCCCCCCCTCCCCTCTCCCTCTATGTGCATATTCCCTGGTGTGTGCGCAAATGCCCCTACTGCGATTTCAACTCCCATGCGGCGGATGAAAGTCTGGATGAAGCCGCCTATGTGGAGGCGCTGCTGGCGGATCTGAGTGTCGACACAGCGAATCTTAAAGATCGCCCGCTGCAGAGCATCTTCATCGGTGGAGGCACGCCCAGCCTCTTCTCTCCAGCGGCGATTGAGCGGTTGTTGGTCGGGGTACGGGAGCGAATCGATTGCCCTGAAGGCATGGAGGTCACCCTGGAGGCCAACCCCGGAACCCTGGAGGCTGAATATTACACCGGCTTTCGTGCGGCTGGAGTCAACCGTCTCTCCATCGGTGTGCAGAGTTTTGACGCTGAAAGTCTGCGGGCTCTGGAGCGGATACATGGCCCGGACGAAGCGGCCAGCGCGGTTGAGTCCGCAAAGGCGGCCGGGTTCAGGCGCATTAACCTGGATCTGATGTTCGGCTTGCCGGGGCAGTCACTCGAGGCAGCCAGGCGGGACGTGGCGCTGGCGCTACAGCTCGATCCCGGTCACATCTCCTACTATCAATTGACCCTTGAGCCCAACACCCGTTTCCATCATGTGCCCCCGCAACTGCCGGATGACGATCTGATATGGGAGATACAGCAGCAGGGACAGGCCCAGCTGGCGGCAGGGGGATACGATCAGTATGAGATCTCCGCCTATGCCCGGCAGGGAGAAGCGTGCCGCCACAACCTCAACTACTGGTCTTTCGGTGACTACCTGGGAATAGGTGCCGGCGCCCATGCCAAGGTGACGGATAAGGCTGGCGGGATCAGACGCTTCTGGAAGATGCGGAGTCCCGGCGATTATCTGCGGGGACGTGCCGGAGGCCTGTTTATTCAGGGAGAGAAAACGTTGGCGCCGGAAGAGCGGGTGCTGGAGTTTATGATGAATGGGATGCGCCTGTGTGAAGGTATTGAGATCGCGATGTTTGAGGCCCGTACAGGCCAGGAATTGTCGGTCATGAACCACGCGCTCGAAACGGCAGAATCACGGGGTCTGCTGGAGAGAGGTGAAGGATGCATCAGGCCAACTGAGCTGGGTCAGCGCTACCTCAACGATCTGTTGCAGCTTTTCACCTGAAGGCAAAAGATGCGGAGAGCAGGATGAAAAGCGACTATGTGCCGATAGCTTGTTTGCTGCATGAGCAGTTTGAATATGCGGTGCTCAAAAGAGCCTGGCTTGAGTTGGTTTGGCGGGATGAAATGGGGTTGAAGGTGCACGGCAAGGTGCTTCCAACCGACGTATATACTCAAGCAGGGGCCGAGTATCTACAGGGGGTTACTGGGTCGGATGAGAGGGTGAAGGTTCGCCTGGATCTGATCGGAGAAGCTCGCTGGAGTGGCAGTGGAGAGACCTTCGAGGGCTGGGACAGGCAGGCGTGCCGGAAACCTGACAGTCAGGAATAACGAGCAGTAACACCATGATATTTAAAAGGTTATCTTTTTGTAACCGGCGCTATCATTAAACCTGGGAAGCGGGTTCTGCGACAATGCAGTGTAGCCGTGGTAGTTATTTACCATCTCAGGCGTTTAGGTGCGACTCGGATGAATAAGAATAATTTTGACACTATGGACTTTGATTCCATGCTTGCCGTGGCCAAGGAGCGTCCGGAGGATTTCGAACGCCTGCGCTTGGCGGCGATTGACGAATTCATCGAAAGTGCCCCGGAGGAGCGCCGGCAGCGACTGCGTTGTCTGCAGTGGCGTATTGACCAGGAGCGTCGCAACCGTACCCCGTTGAGCGCCTGCCTGCATATATCCCGTATGATGTGGGAGCAGCTTCATGGGGAGTTTGGTTTGCTCGCAAAAATCAGTGGATTGAAGGACAAGCCCTGGACAGAGACGACGGAGGAGCCTTGCTCAGCCAAAGTGATCGATTTCAGGGCATCCGGCGGGCACTGAATCCCCTCCCCTGCATCGCAAGTCCAGCGCGGCAATAGAATGCTTGCCTATGGCGCTGGTTTCTTATATGATTGCGCGCCTTCTCCGCCCAGTATGGCGGTAATTAATAGTTTCTAGATAGCGGGTCTGACATGAAAGCGGATATCCATCCTAAGTACAATGAGGTCAAGGTCGTTTGCAGTTGCGGTAGCGAGTTCGTTACCCGTTCCACCTTGGGTAAGGACGAACTGCACGTCGAAGTCTGTTCTGCCTGCCATCCTTTCTATACCGGCAAGCAGAAGATCCTCGATACTGCCGGTCGTGTCGATAAGTTTCGTAAGAAATACAACCGTTAATCTCGCCGCCCTGCCCGCTTCGCGGTCTGTGACCGCGCAGCGTGTGGATCGAACAAGGCAGATGACAGTAAAAAGGCCCCGCAGTGCGGGGCCTTTTTTGTGGCTGCTTTTTCTGGCGCTACTGTTCAGCAGCGCTGTCGATGCTTCCTGCCCTTCCCTGCGCAGTGGCGAGTTATTCGAAGTGGCGGAGGTTTTCGATGGAGATACTCTGCTGATGTCCGATGGCCGCAGGATTCGCCTGATCGGCATCAATACTCCAGAGACAGGTTGGGAGGATAAACCCGACGAACCTCATGCCAAGGCGGCAAAGAGACGGCTTGAACGGCTGATCTCCGATTCCGGTAAGCGGATTCGTCTGGAGAAGGGGCATCAACAAAAGGATCGCTACCGACGGATTCTGGCCCACGTTTATAGCCAGAATGGAAAAAATCTTATTGAGGCATTGTTGCAGGATGGTGCGGGTTTCCAGATCGTCTTTCCCCCGAATCTAGACCACCTGCAATGTTATGGTGCGGCAGAAAGCCGGGCACGTGCTGCGGGACGGGGTGTTTGGGCCAGTGCGTCGGTGGCCGATGCGGCTGGGCTGGCGCACTCAGTCGAAGGGTTTCGATTGCTGCGGGGCCGGGTTGAAGAGGCACAAACTAGCCGCCGTTCAATCTGGTTACAATTTGCCGGAGTGAAGTTGCGTATCGACCGCTCGGACCTCGATCACTTCACGGACTGGCAGCCGCAAGACCTGGTGGGTCAGGATGTTGAAACAAGAGGCTGGATCCGGCGTTACAAAGGGAGCCAGCGTATACGAATCCGGCATCCATCGGCTATCAAAGTAGCCTGGTAGGCCCGATCAAGCGTAGCGGATCGGGCGCGGATTTGCCGGTTCCGCTAGCTTGAACCGGCCTACACGCTTCGTTTGATGGATGCGGCTGGAACCGCCGTATTGCAACCATCCTGGGTGGAGCAGTTATCCTGCTTGCAGGCCCCACAACCCACCTTGTAACCCTTGTATTCGGGATCCTGCCGTGACAGCCAGCCCTGAAACAACACCCAGCCGCCGCACAGCAGCATCAATCCCAGGAGTGAAAGTATATGGATGAGCATCGGTAATCCTCCTCAGGTTGAGCTGAACAGCCCGGCAAACCCCATGAATGCCATGGAGAGGATGCCGGCGATGATCAGGTTCATGGCGGTGCCGCGAACCAGAACGGGCAAGTCGATGATTTCGGTCTCCTCCCGCAGTCCTGCCATCAGGACCATTGCCAGGGTGAAGCCGGCACCGGCGCCGAGGGCGAAGACCATGCCTTCGGCGAAGCCGTAACCCCGGTTGGTGGCGAAGATTGCGAGTCCCAGAATGGCGCAGTTGGTGGTGATCAACGGCAGGAAGATGCCCAGTGCCTTGAACAGGGAGGGGCTGAGCTTCTTGATCGCCATCTCGATAAACTGCACCGTGGAGGCGATGACCACGATGAAACTGATCAGTCGCAGGTAGGGGGCGTGGATCAGCACATAGGCGTTGAGGAACCAGGAACAGAGCGCGGTGATGAGCAGCACGAAGGTGGTGGCCAGGCCCAGGCGGAATGAGGTTTCGAGTCTCCCGGAGACGCCGAGAAAGGGGCAGAGCCCAAGAAAATAGGCCAGCACGAAGTTGTTGACCAACATGGCGCTGATGAAGATCCAGATCAGATTATCCATGTGTGCTTACCCCTTGGCCTGTTCGGCGGCAACAACCTGTTCCAGAAACCGGGCCTTGCGCTCGGTGACCCAGTTGAAGAAGAGCAGGATCAGACCGAGGGTGATGAAGCCGCCAGGCGGCAGGATCATGATCACCCAAGGTTCAAATCCTGCGCCAAACAGATCGATGCCGAAGAGGCTGCCGTTGCCCAGGATCTCGCGGACGCTGCCAAGTGCAAAGAGGGCGATGAGAAAACCGGCGGACATGCCGATGGCGTCCATCACTGCAAAACCCACCGTGTGCTTGGCGGCAAACGCCTCCTGACGGCCGAGGATCATACAGTTGGCTACTATCAGCGGAATAAAGGCCCCAAGCTCCTTGTGGATGGCTGGAAACAGGGCCAGCAGGGTGTAGTCGATCACCGTCACGAAGGTGGCGATGATGACGATATAGAGTGAGATGCGCACTTGTTTCGGGATCAGGTTCTTGAAGGCGGAGACCAAGGCGCTTGAGCCAACCAATACGAACAGGGTGGCAAGGCCCATCGCCAGCGCATTGATGGCGGAGTTGGTCACTGCCAGCATCGGGCACATGCCGAGCACCTGCACGAAGACGGGATTGTCCCGCCAGAGGCCTTTCATCATCTCCTGAACGGCGGATGGGTCTTTGATGTTGATTGCCATAATTGATGTCTCAATAATTACCTGGGATAAAGGGGGGAGGTGTGTTCCCCTTACTCTTCATCCTTCGTCTTTTTGACTTCCAGTTTCGGTTCATTGCCCGGGGCCGGCAGCCGGTCCTCCCAGCGTACGCGGACCTCGTTGATGATCCTTACCACCGCCTTGGCGGAGATGGTGGCGCCGGTGATGGAGTCGATCTCATAGGGGGTGGATTTGGTGCCCTTCTTCACGGCCTTTATCTCGGGGTCGACCGCAAGATCGTCAAAGTTGCCAACAAATGCCGCATCTTTGAAGATTTTGTCCCCCAGTCCCGGGGTTTCCCGGCTCTCCAGGATCTCCATGCCGACGATCCTGCGCTGCTCCGGCAGGTAGCCATAGAGCACGCGGATGGTGTCCTGAAAGCCGGGGCCAGCGCCCTCGACAGCATAGCCGACGAACTGGCCTTGACTGCCATAACCGCCATAGATCGTATCCTCATCGGCCCCTTTTTCGGTGCGCACCCGCAGTTTTCCGTTGTCAAACTGCAGTTTCTGCATGGTGGTGACGTTCGGCAACACCTTGAAAACCGCCTCTCTCAACTCACGGGCCTTATTGGCGGTGATGGTAGGCAGGGTCGCCTCGAAGATGCTGATGATGATAATGCCGGAGATCAGGCCGGCAAAGGCCAGCGAGAGGGCCAGTTTGGTGGAGCTGGGTTCCTGCTGCTCCAGGGATTGCTGTTCGATGGTCATGCCTTTTTCACTCCCCGTCCAAACACCCGGGGTTGGGTATAGCGATCGATGAGGGGTGTTGCGGCATTCATCAGCAGAATAGCGTACATCATGCCCTCCGGCATGCCACCGAAGACGCGGATCAGAACCACCAGAAAACCGATGCCTGCACCGAAGATCCAACTGCCCCTGGGGGTGAGCGGTGAGGTGACCGGGTCGGTCGCCATGTAGATCGCCCCAAGCATCATGCCGCCGGAAAAGAGGGTGAAGAGTGGGCTGGGAAAGCGTTCGGCATCCACCGCAAACAGGATGCCGGAGAAGATGCCTGCGGTGAGAAAGATGCTGGCGGGGATACGCCAGTCGAGGTCGCGGCGGAACCAGAGCCAGAGTCCGCCGAGCAGCAACAGCAGGCTGCTGGTTTCACCCAGGGAACCGGCGGTGTTGCCGATAAAGAGGCTGGAAATGGCGGTGCCCTCGTACTCGAACTTCATCAAACCAAGGGGGCTGGCACCACTCATGGTGTCCCATGTCGCCTGCATGAAAGGGGTGGCCAGGGTGCTGGAGTAGAGGTCGAGGAAGTGTGCCGGACCCTGGGCGGGGTACCAGGTGGTCATGGCGATGGGAAAGGTTCCCAGCAGAAAGGCGCGTCCCACCAGCGCAGGATTGAAGAGGTTGTTACCCAGTCCGCCCCAGATTACCTTGCCGAGGCCGATGGACACCACGCCGCCGAGAAAGGCCATCCAGATTGGCAATGCAGGTGGCAGGGTCAACCCCAGCAACAGGCCGGTGAGCGCGGCGCTGCCGTCGCCCAGTGCCGTGGTCCGGGTTTGCGCCGGAGTAAACGCCCACTCTGTGGCGACTGCGCCGATGATTGAGGCGAGCAGTACCAGCAGGGCGCTGAGGCCGAAAAACCAGAGACCGGCCAGAGTGGCGGGCAGCAGTGCGTACCAGACATCGCGCATCGCCTTGGGGGTGGTCATGCCCTGCACCAGTAGTGGCGCAGGTTGAACCAGGAGACTTGGATCTTTCTTCTTCATGTTTTTTAAGGCAAAAGGCGAAAGGTTAATGGCGAAAGGAGGCCGTGCCACCGGATAAGCCAAACGTTGTCGTTTTTAAATTTCAACATAAAATATATTTACACATAACAAACCCGACACATATTCTGAAAGCCTTTAGTCGTAGGCCGGTTCAAGCGTAGCGGAACCGGCAATCTGATTCGTTCTGACGAAGCCTGGATGCCAGATCCGCTGCGCTTGATCGGGCCTACATGTTTTTAGCCGTTTGCCCTCTTATGCTGCTGCCGTAAGTTATTCTTTGCCGTGCGGATATGCTGCACGATCGGTATCCCTGAGGGACAGGAGTAGGTACAGGCACCGCACTCCACGCAGTCAGAGACGTTCAGGGCGTTCATCTCATCGAACAAACGGGCCTTGGCGAGGCGGGCGAAACGCGATGGATTGAGAAAATAGGGGCAGGCCTCCAGACAACGTCCGCAGTGGATGCAGGGGTATTCGCGGGGGCGTCCGGTTTCGGCTGCGGTGAAGGCGAGGATGCCGGAGGTACCCTTCAGCACCGGCACATCCAGGCTGGCGATGGGTGCGCCCATCATAGGTCCGCCGGAGATCACCTCACGGGTGTTTTCGCTCAGGCCGCCGCAGAATTTCAGCACCTCCCGGATGGGAGTGCCCAGTGGAACCGTCAGGTTTGCGGGGTAGCGAATGCCGGGGCCGGAGACGGTGACGATCCGCTCCATCAGCGGGCGGCCCAAATCGAACCATTCTGCGACAGCTACCGCAGTGCCGACATTGTTGACCACGATACCACAATCCCGGGGCAGCTGCCCGGCAGGGATCTCGATGCCGTAGGTCGCCTTGATCAGCATCTTCTCGGCACCCTGGGGGTATTTCATTGGCAACCCGACCACTTCGATGGGCTCGTTGCCGATGGTGCGGGAGATAATCTCGATGGCATCGGGTTTGTTGTCCTCCACCCCGATGGTGGCCTTTTCCGCTCCGAGTTTGCGGCGGATGATCTCTGCTCCCCGCACAACCGATTCGGGGCGCTCCACCATCAGCCGGTGGTCGGTGGTCAGGTAGGGTTCGCACTCGGCACCGTTGATCAGCAGATTGCGGATCTTCTGTCCTTCCGGGATGGCGTACTTTACATGGGCCGGGAAAGCGGCACCGCCCATGCCCACGATACCCGCTTTTTGTACCTCGGCGATGAAGCCGTCCATGGAGAGAGACTCCCAGTCGACGGCTGGGCGAGGCTGAAACTGTTGGGTGGCGTAGGGGTCGGCCTCGATCTCGATGGCTGGCTTGAAGGAGCCGTCCGTATAGCGATGGGGCTCGATACCCACCACTTTGCCGGTAACGGGGCTGTGCAGGGCAGTGGACATGAAGGCGCCGGGTTCGGCGATCATTTGACCCCGGGCGACCGTATCACCCTTCTTCACCACCGGCTTGGCCGGCACGCCGATATGCTGTCCCAGGGGCATCACATAACGGGAAACAAAGGGTACGCGCTGTACCGGCAGGTCAACCGTCTGCTCCTTGAGGGGATCAGGGTGGACGCCGTGCCGGAAGGTCGGGCGAAGATTCAGCAGTGAGTTGAGCAGAGACATTCTTCAGAAACAGAGGAAATAATAGCCATCAAAGTCGCATAGTCTATCAAAAAACGGCCCCTGCCTGCCCCTACAAAATTACGGCGAAATATGTTTCCAGGAATCTGCTGCGCTGTCTTGGAATGGAGGTTAGACTAATCCTGTTTTTCAATCAGGGTAGTAGACGTTTTAGCGCCACTAAACATTATGATCAATCGCTGCGGCAGAGGCGGTTAGGAGAGGAGATCCCCTACGATATCGAGAGCGTAGCCGAATGGCACAGACTTAAGGCAACAGCGTTCGCATTGTCAAAGTCTTGCCAAACACCGAAAAAACCGTAGGTCATGTTGGCGTAGCGTAACACGACAATAATGGCGCATATTGCTGGGTTACGGCCAAAAAAAACGGCCTAACCCAACCTACCCAAGTGGCTGGCTATTGTTGCTTTTGTTTTAAGTCAGTGCGATTTTTCTCGGCACTCTATTTCCCTATCAAGGCAATGATCAGTATTGCATCTCTGCAGCTGGTGGTTGGCAGCGCCAATCGCCCGTAAGCGGGATTCCAGCGTTCCCAGAACTGCTGCTGGCAGCAGTTCTGGATGGACGGTGGTGCGGACCTCATAAGCCACGCCGCTGGCAACCAACAGTTGCAGGCTTTTCCAGGCCTTTTCCCCGCTGCCACGGACGCCGGTCAGGGTATCGTAATCTCCTGGCAACGCCTTGATGTCCAGTCCCACCCAATCGAGTAGGGGCAGTAGTTCGGCCAGCCTTTCCGGGTAGGCCCCGGCGCTGTGCAGACCGATTTTGAACCCCATCGCCCTGACCTGCTGGATTGCAGCCTTGAGGTTGCGTTGCAGAGTGGGTTCGCCTCCGCTGAAAACCACGGCATCCAGCAGTCCCTGACGCTGTTTGAGAAAGTCGATGACGCTTGCCCACTCGACCAGGTCCTCACCCGAACGCGATAACAGATGGCCATTGTGGCAGTAGCGGCAGGACCAGGGGCAGCCCTGGCAGAAGATAACCGCTGCCAGTTCGCCGGGGTAGTCGATGGTGGTCATTGGCGTGAGACCACCAACCTGTAGCGTTGTTTGCTGCATGATGAGTCAAATGAAAAAAGGTTAAAGGCGAAAGGAGGCCGTGCTAGCGGATAGGTCGAGCTTTGTCGTTGCCGTCGTTGGAAGCAGGTAGGCTGGTTCAAGCGCAGCGGAACCGGCAACCTATGTCGCTCTGCCAAAGCCTGGATGCCCGATCCGCTACGCTTGATCTGGCCTACATGCTTTAGTCTTCCGCCGCACGACTTTCCAGGAAGCAGCGCCGGTCGCTATGTTCCGACTGCTTACCGGGGTTGAAGGCCGAGACGGGACGGTGGTAACCCATTACTCGGGTCCAGACTTCGCAGCGGGTACGCTCTTCCTCTTTCAGTTCAATGGCAGTTTGCATGGTTGTGTAACTCCTGTTGTTTATGGGCGATCAGCTCCTCGTCACAGCTTGGGCAGAACTCATGTTCGCCGCAGAGATAGCCGTGTCTTGGGCAGATCGAAAAGGTCGGGGTGATGGTGATATAGGGCAGACGGAAACGCTCCAGTGAGCGTTTCACCAGCCGCCTGCAGGCATCTGTTGAGCTGATGCGTTCGTTCATATAGAGGTGCAGCACCGTGCCGCCCGTGTACTTTTGCTGTAGCGGCTCCTGGCGTGTCAGGGCCTCGAAGGGGTCGTCGGTAAAACCCACCGGTAGCTGTGAGGAGTTGGTGTAGTAAGGTTTTTCCAGCGTGCCTGCCTGGAGTATCTCGGGCCAGCGCTTGCGATCCTCCTTGGCGAAGCGGTAGGTAGTGCCCTCTGCAGGCGTCGCCTCCAGGTTGTACATGTTGCCGGTCTGTTCCTGGAACTCGACCATACGCTCGCGGATATGGTCGAGGAAGCGGATCGCCAGGGCGCTACCGGCTTCACCGGTGATGTCCTGCTCATCCGCAGTGAAGTTGCGAACCATCTCATTGATGCCGTTAACTCCGATGGTGGAGAAGTGGTTCCGCAGGGTGCCGAGATAGCGTTTGGTATAGGGAAAGAGTCCCGCGTCCATGTGGCGCTGAATCACCTTGCGTTTGATCTCCAGACTGGTGCGGGCGAGGCGCAGCAGTTCATCGAGCCGCTGCATCAATCCGGCTTCATCTCCCTGGTAGAGATGCCCCAGGCGGGCGCAGTTGATGGTCACCACCCCCAACGAGCCTGTCTGCTCTGCCGAGCCGAACAGACCGTTGCCGCGTTTCAACAGTTCCCGCAGATCGAGTTGCAGGCGGCAGCACATGGAACGAACCATATTTGGTTTGAGTTCCGAGTTGAGGAAATTCTGGAAGTAGGGCAGACCATATTTGGCGGTCATGGCGAATAACAACTCCGCATTTTCGCTCTCCCAGGGGAAGTCGGGGGTGATGTTGTAGGTGGGAATGGGAAAGGTGAAGACCCGGCCTTTGGCATCCCCCTTGGTCATCACCTCGATATAGGCGCGATTGATGAGATCCATCTCCCGCTGCAGCTCACCGTAGGTGAAATTCATCTCTTCACCAGCGATGACCGGCACCTGCTCGCGCAGGTCCTCCGGGCAGACCCAGTCGAAGGTCAGATTGGTGAAGGGAGTCTGGGTACCCCAACGGGAGGGGACGTTGAGATTGTAGATCAACTCCTGGATGTACTGCCGTACCTGCTCGTAACTCAGATCGTCCTGGCGCACATAGGGGGCCATGTAGGTGTCGAAGGAGCTGAAGGCCTGGGCGCCGGCCCACTCATTCTGCAATGTGCCGAGGAAGTTGACGATCTGCCCCACGGCGGAGGACATGTGTTTGGGTGGGCCCGACTCCACTTTTCCCGGCACGCCGTTGAGTCCTTCATGCAGCAGGGTGCGCAGAGACCAGCCGGCACAGTAGCCTGCCAGCATGTCCAGATCATGGATGTGGACGTCGCCGACCCGGTGAGCCTCGCCCACTTCGGGCGGATAGACATGGCTCAACCAGTAGTTGGCGAGCATCTTGCCGGAGGTGTTGAGAATCAGCCCACCCAGGGAGTAGCCCTGGTTGGCGTTGGCGCTTACCCGCCAGTCGGCCCGTTCAAGATATTCATTGACCGAAGTGGAGACATCCACCAGGGTGCGGCGGTCCTGCCGCAGCTTTTTATGCTGTTCGCGATAGACGATGTAGGCGCGGGCGGTCTGCAGGTGGTTGGCGCTGATTAGCACCTGCTCGACGATATCCTGGATGCGCTCGATATCCGGGGTCTGGTGTCGATAACCCGTGTGGGCCAGCACTTTAACGACCTGGGCGGTGAGCAGCTGGGCCTCAGACTCATCGAGTTCCCCCGTGGCCTGACCTGCCTGCAGGACTGCAGTCCTGATCTTGGCTGCGTCGAATGTTGTTTGTGACCCATCCCGCTTTTCTACCTTGATGGGTAGAAATAGTGGTGTTTTTTTGAGTTTGGCTGACATCTTGATCCTCCTGTTATTTCCATTATAGATACGTCATCTTGTGGTGTGATGATCTTTTTTACACAATATGTTGTGGTTATGGTGTTTTGTTTGATCCAGATCAATAGTTTTTGGAAAAGATGGATTTTGCTCAGTGCAGGGCAAAACAAGACTAAACATTTGGTAAGGCTGGCCGATAGCCTTTGAACTGTTGTAATCCCCAAAATTGAACACCAATGTCCAAATCTGTTTTTACACTGTCAGACGGTGCTGCTTTTGTTCCGGAGCCCTCGAAAGAAGAGCTGGAGCAGGAAGCGGCTGAGAAATTCTCCATCAATGACTTCGTTAAGGAGCTGGGTGAAGATTTGGTCGCCAACCGACTGGCGCTACCAACGCTGCCCGCCCTCTCCATCGAGGCCTTGTTGGTGATCAACGATGTGGATAGTTAGGCGAAAGATCTGACCAAAGTGATCGAGAAGGATGCCGCCATCACTGCTCGGCTGATTCGTTACGCCAACTGCCCGCTCTACCGGGGACGGGATCCCATCAAGGCGATCAAACTGGCAGTGACCCGGATCGGATTCCAGAAGGTGAAGAACGCCATCTATGCGGTATCGATGAAGGAGGTTTTCTCAACCCATATCAGCGTCATTCAAAAGCGCATGGAAGTGCTTTGGGCTCACTCGGTAAAGGTTGGGGCCTTGGCTTCGACACTGGCGAAGGAGCAGCCGGGTCTTGAACCCGAGGTGGCGCTGGTGGCGGGATTGACCCACGATGTGGGCAAGATCCCGTTGCTGATCAAGGCGACGAAACATGAAGCGTTGGCGGATAATCCGGCATATCTGGATAAAGTTCTGCGCAAGGTACATCCTGGACTGGGTGGCAAAATCCTGAAATTCTGGAAATTTGACCCACAGTTGGTGGCGGTGGCTGCGGAGCATGATGATCTGCTGCGCAATCCGGGGGATGCGCCGGTGGACTATGTGGATCTGGTGCAGGTGGCCAATGTACTGGCTTATGAAGGTACGGCGCACCCGATGGCGACGGTGGACCGGAGTCGCATCCCTGCTTTCGCCCGCCTGGGTTTTAGTTATGATGAACAGGGGCAGGCGAAGAATGAGGCCCATGCCGATGGGGTCGAGGCGGTTTTCTTTTAGTCGGTTTGGGATATTGCCCGAAAGCTTGCCGGTTCCGCTACGCTTGAACCGGCCTACTCCAGTCCTCTACGAGCGCTACAGCAGATTGGTCACTCCGTATTCACTGCCGTAGAGTTCGGTGATGAAGTCGATATCCTTGTCTCCCCTGCCCGAAAGATTCAGCAGGATGGTCCCTTTCTCTCCCTCCTGCGCCATTTTTATTGCGTAGGCAACGGCGTGGGCGGACTCCACCGCAGGGATAATGCCTTCTACCCGGGAGAGTTCGAAAAAGGCGTCGATCGCCTCTTTGTCGTTGATGGTCTTGTACTCCACCCGCTCGATATCTTTCAGATAGCTATGTTGCGGGCCGACGGAGGGATAATCCAGTCCGCTGGCAACTGAATAGACCTCCTGAGGTTCTCCTGCCGCGTCCTGGAGCATGTAGGATTTGAAACCGTGCATCACGCCGGGTTCACCCTTGGTCAGGGTAGCGGCATGTTCGCCGTCCTGATTGAGGTCGCGGCCGGCGGGCTCTACGCCAAACATGCGCACCGACGCGTCATCGAGAAAGGCATCGAACAGTCCCAGTGCATTGGAGCCGCCGCCGACGCAGGCAACCAGATTGTTGGGGTTACCGCCGGTCATCTCCTGAAACTGCACCTTTGCCTCATTGCCGACGATGGACTGAAAATCCCGCACCATCATCGGAAAAGGGTGGGGACCGACCACTGAGCCGATGGCGTAAAATTGCGTGACCGGATCTTTGACATACCCTTCAAAGGCTGCATCCACCGCCTCTTTCAGCGTCTTTCTGCCGTGTGTGGCCGGAATGACCTTGGCGCCGAGAATCTCCATGCGCACCACGTTCGGGTGCTCTTTTTTGATATCGACCTCGCCCATGTAGATATCGCATTCAAGCCCCAACAGCGCGGCGGCGGTAGCCAGCGCCACCCCGTGTTGTCCCGCACCTGTCTCGGCGATCAGTTTCTTTTTGCCCATGCGTTTGGCGAGCAGCGCCTCTCCGAGACAATGATTGATTTTGTGTGCGCCGGTATGGTTGAGATCCTCCCGCTTCATATAGATATCAGCCCCATATTTTGCCGACAGGCTTTTCGCGTGGAAGATCGGACTGGGCCGTCCGACATAGTGTTCATAGAGGTCTGCCAGTTCGTTCAGAAATTCATCGTCCTGGGTGATCTGTTTATAGGCGCTGGTGATCTCGTCGATGATCTGCTGCAGCTGCTCGGGAATAAAGCTGCCGCCATACTCTCCAAAAAATCCCGATTCGTTGGGAAGTGTATGTTTGAAAGTATTCTTCACAAGATCTCTCCTTACTGTTTTAGCTGCGCCGTGTGGATCTGATCCATCGATGATACAACTTTGGCAAATGATTCACCCGGTGATTTATTAATAGAGATTATTTGGAGATAGAGGGCCGAATGTAGGGTGCGCACAGCGCACCCTACCAGATAAATTAAACGCCGATTTGGCTATGCAGGAGCGATGAGGGCGCTCTTGTCGCTCAGCAATCGTCGTCTCTCCTGGCGGTTAGGCTTATCCCCTCTCCATCGATAGCCACCAACAAGGTGATGGGCTGACAGCAGACACTGCAATCCTCGATATATTGCTGCTGGTCGAGGCTGCAATCGATTTGTACCTCAATTTTTTCCCCACAGTAGGGGCAGCCGATCTGGCGGCATTCAAGGGAGAGCATTTTACTTTACTACTCTCGGCTGGCGGCTGCTTTTCCTGCATGGAAGGCTTCGAGCAAGGCCGCTTTCAATGACGGGTGTTGGGCGCAATCCTCTCCCTTGAAGTGGTGCTGAATGATGGCATCCAGGATGGAGAGGGATTTCTCTTTATGCCAGCGTTTTTCAAAACCGACGAAATCGAACTCAGTCCCGGAGAGATAGTCCTCAGCAAAACCTGAGGGGTTGCTGAATTCGATCGGGTGGGATTCCATCACCTCGTAGAGATAGGAGTAGCTGTCGATGCCGTTGGTTCTGGCCAGCAGCGGGTGGAGAGTGTCATGGGCGTCGCCCCCCTTTATCAGTGCATCAAGATCGACACTGGCCGATGGAGTATGAGTTTCACCTTTGAAGGAGAATGTGATGCGGACGCTGATGCGGTTATCCAATGAGGTGACCTCCGTGATTAAATCAGTGACTGAGTCGATGGAGCCGTTGCAGGCGGTTGTCGTCATCGATGAGCAGTTCAAAACGGCCCTGTACACCACTCTTGGTGACAAAGGGCCGGAGTGTGTTGGCGGGAAACTCGATCCGGCGACCATCTTCTGCAATCACCGAGACATTTCTGACATGCCCCTGGTAGTGGCTCAGGTAGCGGTCGGCAGTGAGGTTCAAAAAGAAGCGGATGCGGTCTGACATGGAAAAACTCAGTTCTGTTGGGAGAACCTTAGCAGAAAAGGGGAAAGATAGTGCCTGCTCTCCTGTGAGTAGATCCGCTCCGACTGGTAGAGGGTCAATAGCCCGGACCTGCAGGGTTGTTGTTGATGGCAGAAAGTCAGTGCGGAAACCTTTGCCTGATTATGGCTGTGTCCGCGAAAATCGGTCTGTTTGATAAGGTGCAGGCCGTGTTCCAGCGCCATTTTGGCAAACCCCGTTACTGCATGGCTTGGCAGGAGCAGATAGAAGTGTCCGCTATCTGTGAGCAGTCTATCCACGTTGGCTAGCAGATCAGGAAATGGCAGCAGATCTGTGTGGCGGGCCTGCCTTTTGAGTTGATCTGAAGTTTTGCTGTGGTTATGAAAGAAGGGTGGATTGCTGATGATGAGATCGTAGCGGTCCGGGGTGTTGACCGAGAAGTGCTGGATGGAGCAGTGAACGGCTTCCAGCCGGCTGTTCCAGGGGCTGTTGTGGAAGTTGAATCGGGCATCATCAAAAGCCGCTTCAGTCAGCTCAACTCCAGTGATGTGGGAGGCGCCAAGTTGAGCGGCCATCAAAGCCAATAATCCCGTACCGGTGCCGATATCCAAGACCCGCTCGCCCCCTTTGACCGGCGCCATGGCACCGAAAAGCGTGGCGTCGGTACAGACCTTCATGGCCGACTTTTCCTGGCGTACGGAAAACTGCTGAAAGCGAAAGGTCGACATGGTCAGGGACCAATAGGGAAATAGCTGGCCTGTAGGAGCAGCGCCTCGCCGCGAAGGAGAATCCGCCTGAAGCCCTGTCGCGGCGAGGCGCCGCTCCTGCAGGTAGTGAATCTAACCCAACAATTCCGCCATACGCTTGCCCATTTCAGCAGGAGAGCGGACCACATGGGCACCAGCGCCTTCCAGTGCCTCAAACTTGGCGTCGGCAGTACCTTTGCCGCCACTGATAATGGCACCGGCATGGCCCATACGCTTACCGGCAGGAGCGGTGACGCCGGCAATGTAGGCGACCACCGGCTTGGAGACGTGTGCTTTGATGTAGTCGGCGGCTTCCTCTTCGGCCGAACCACCGATTTCACCCACCATGATGATGCCTTCGGTCTGCTCATCTTTCTCGAACAGTTCCAGACAGTCGATGAAGTTGGTGCCATTGATGGGATCACCGCCCAGTCCGACACAGGTGCTCTGACCCAGGCCAGCATTGGTGGTCTGGCCCACGGCCTCATAGGTCAGGGTGCCGGAGCGGGACATAACGCCCACCTTGCCGGGCTTGTGAATGACGCCGGGCATGATGCCGATCTTGCACTCGCCGGGAGTGATGATACCGGGGCAATTGGGACCGATCAGGCGGGAGCCGGTGGATTTCAATGCCTCCTTAACCTTCAGCATATCCAGCACCGGGATACCCTCTGTGATGCAGGCGATGACCCTGATACCCGCGTCGGCTGCCTCAAGGATCGCATCGGCGGCAAATGGTGGCGGTACATAGATCATGGTCGCATCAGCGCCGGTCTCGGCCACTGCATCGTGAACGGTGTTGAAGACCGGACGATCGAGATGTGACTGGCCACCTTTGCCGGGGGTCACGCCGCCCACCAGTTTGGTGCCATAGGCGATGGCCTGTTCGGAGTGAAAAGTGCCCTGCTTGCCGGTATAGCCCTGACAGATGACCTTGGTGTTCTTGTCTACGAGTATGCTCATAAGTATTTTCCAGATTGTCCGGGGTCGGAGTCAAACCGCGCAACAGTCGTCATGTAAAATAACGCTGATGGGGCGGTTTGACTCCGACCCCAATAAGCTTTGGCCTTAAGCCGCTGCCGCAACAGCCTTTTTGGCTGCCTCGGCGAAATCGGTGGCGGTGATGAAGTCGAGTCCGCTCTCCTCCAGCATCTTCAGCCCCTGCTCGGCGTTGGTGCCTTCCAACCGCACCACCACGGGCACTTCGATACCCACATTTTTGGCCGCAGTGATGACGCCCTCGGCGATCAGGTCGCAACGCACGATGCCGCCGAAGATATTGACCAGCACGGTCTTCACCTTGTTGTCGGAGAGGATCAGCTTGAAGGCCTCGGTAACCCGTTCGGCCGTGGCGCCGCCGCCCACGTCGAGGAAGTTGGCCGGGTCGCCACCCTGCAGTTTGACCATGTCCATGGTGGCCATCGCCAGACCTGCGCCGTTGACCATGCAGCCGATGCTGCCGTCGAGGGTGATGTAGTTGAGATCGTGCTTGGCGGCAGCCGCCTCCTTCTCATCCTCCTGGCTCGGATCGCGCAGGGCGACGATATCCTGGTGCCGGTAGAGGGCGTTGCTGTCGATATTGATCTTGGCGTCCAGCGCCATCAGATCGCCTTCGCTGGTGACGATCAATGGATTGATCTCGATCAGGCTGACATCTTTCTCCATGTAGAACCGGTAGAGGCCCATCATGATCTTGCCGAACTGTTTGATCTGGTCGCCTTCAAGTCCCAGGCCGAAGGCAAGTTTGCGGCATTGATAGGGCTGGAGGCCAGCAGCGGGGTCGATCACCGTAGTGAGAATCTTCTCCGGCGTCGCTTCGGCAACCTCTTCGATGTTCATGCCACCTTCGGTGGAAGCCATGAAGGTGATACGGGAGCAGGCGCGATCCAGCAGTGCGCCGAGGTAGAGTTCACGGGCGATATTGCTGCCCTGCTCCACCAACACCTGGTTGACCGGCAGACCCTCAGGACCGGTCTGCTTGGTGACCAGGGTCATGCCGAGGATCTCCTCCGCAGCGGCTTCAACCTCATCCAGACTCTTGGCCAGTATCACGCCGCCCGCCTTGCCCCGGCCGCCGGTGTGAGCCTGGGCCTTGACCACCCAGATCCCGCCGCCAAGCGCTTGGGCCGCCGCCCGTGCATCACTCGGTGTAGAGACTGCCTTGCCCTCGGGGACAGGGATACCGTACTCGGAAAAGAGAGCCTTAGCTTGGTATTCGTGTAGATTCATCTGTTTTCCTTCGGAAAAGGTTACAGGCTACAGGTGACAGGTAACAGGTTGCAGGCTATTTAGCCCACCACCTGTCACCTGTTACCTGTCACCTTCATTTATACCCCGCAAGCACCATAAGCCGCTCACGAATGTGTCCCGCCATCTCCACCTCCGCGCCTTTACGAGAGGTGTTGAGCTGCTTCTCGTAGTCGGCCCGGAGGGCGTTGATCTCTGTCTCATGTTCTGCTGCGACACGTGCCTCTGCCGCCTGCTCAACACGGGCGGTGAAGGGTGTGACTATCCCGGCCAGTTCCTGCAGGGTGCGCCAGGCATCGAGTTGTTCCACCACGACTTGGCCCAGCTGCGGATCGACACGGTAAAACTCTGCACTCTCCTCGTTACGGAGTACAGAGATGATCGGGGTCTTTTTAGCGCGGCTGGCCGCATCGAGGGCGAGCCAATCTTCCAGGGCGGTGGGCGCTGAATCATCGTCCGCCAAGGGCCGGAAACGGCTGGCGAAGCGGTCTTCGGTCAGCGCCCAGTGAGCGAGGGTGATGACCTGCTGATCGTTGCTGTTGTGCAGCATGGTACCCCGCGCCGGATTGCCTGCAAGATTGAGGCGGGAGCCGAACACGCCTTCCCCACGGGGATCGTACTGGAATAGTGGAAAGGCCCGGCTGCGTACTGCCAATCTCGCCTGCTCCAGGGTCCGGTCGGTGGCGAAGCCGTGGCGGGCCGGGCTGGGTGTGTGGATGCGCAGCAGCGCCGGACCCTGGCAGGCCAGTGCGGCAGAGACGCTCTCCCGCAGATGGGCGGGATCGGCGATGCTGGTCTGCGCCACAAAGGCATTTCGCTGGGAGAGGGCGAGCAGTCCAAGGTTGCCCTTGGGGTCGCTGAGACGTTGCAGGGGTGCGTCTTCGAGGCCCCGGTTATCGAGTCCGAAGTCGAGCTCTGTGAGGGTGAGTACCTTGATCGGCAGGCCGGTATTAAGCAGCCATGCGATCTGGCTGAAGTTGCGCCCACCAAGGGTCTCCTCGTTACCCACCAGAAGCAGCGGTGGGCAGAGTGCCTTCTCTTCATCAGTGAGATCCTGCCAGCTGAGCAGGTCGGGGTCGCTGGCATTACGCCCACCCTGCCCCAGTTCGATCTTTGCCTTGCGGACGAGCCGAATCGAGGTGAGAGCCTCTTCTATCTGCCCTTCCAGCAGGCCGGCGGCGAGCTGGGCGGTTTCGCCGCTGCTGTCCAGCGCGACGGGAACCTGGAAGGGGTTATGCGGAAATGACGCTGCCCAGGCGGCCATAACACCGGGCGCCAGCGCGAGTCCGTAGCGGGCGCGTCCGAGACCCTGTTGGCCCTCTGTCAGTCGCCAGTGCTGTTCTGACAGCTGCTGTGCCAGGGTGGTGAGACGGCGCAGACGATCGGCATCGACACCGCTGTTCTCCAGGCTGCCTTCGGGTTGCCGGGTCAATTCGTTGATGTCGATCTGGCGGTCGTCGAGCTCTGCCAGTCTGCCTGCGAGGCGTTCGAGGTCCTCAGTGGGCAGCGCGTCCACCAGGGTCTCCTTGATGGCATCATTCAGGTGCTGCTTGAGTTGTCCGACTTCTCCGGCAAATCGGTGCAGCAGAGGCTGCTGACGATATTCGATGGTAGCCAGTGTCAGCCGTACCGCGATCTTCTCGCCGGAGCCGGGTTCGGCGCTGTCGCCGCTGGCCAGCGAGAGCAGGCTGTAGCGGGAGAGCAGTTGTGCCGCCATGGGCGTCACATCGGGATGGGCGCTAACCCGCTCGATGGTCTCGGAGGTGGTGTCCGGCGTGACTTCCCAGGCGGCCCAGATCAGGTGGCTCTGCTGCAACAGTTCCGGCGTCTGCGGGGCGATGCTCAATGACTGAGGTTGGCAGGCGGCGATGCAGAGCCCGCAGGCCTTGCAGGCGTCTGGATTGATGGCCAGGGCCAGCAGCTCACCGCCATCTTTCTTCGCCTGCTCACCGGCCTGGAAGAGTGGCTCGGTGACGGCCAGAGGCAGTGCGCCGTAGAGTTTTTCCAGATCCTTGATGCCGCTCTCTGCGGCGCTCCTGCGATCTTCGGCCAGAGGAGCCTTCTCCTGTAGCCAGTCGAAGGCCTCCCGAATCAGATCCGCCGCGCTACCGCCTTGGATGGCGTTCTGCCGACCGAGGGCGCTGATTCGTCCACCAAGTTTGGAGGCCAGGGGGCGCAGGGCGCTGGCTCCGGCAAGGCCGATACCGGCATTGATCAGCGTGGCAGGTGAGAGCGCGGTGACGCCGATGGCGCCGTCAGGGCATGCGCTCCAGCAGTCGCCGCAGGCGGTGCAGGTCTGTGGATCGAACACCGGCAGCAGGGTGCGGCTGCCGCTGTGGTCCTTGAAGGTGGCGGAGAGCGGCGGTACCAAACCGGATGCCAGATAGGGGTCGGGTGTGAGGCTGTCGAGGTCGCCGTCCCGATAGAGTATGCCGGTCTGGTCCCAGAAACGGGGCAGGCTGTCGTAACTGTCGTCCCTGCCTGCCAGATGGCGGACGGCCATAGGCGTCGGCCTGGGTGCTGCCGCTTCATCCTGGGTGCCTGTTTCCGGGTTGAGGTCGGCGGCAGTGGTCTGTTCCAGGCCTGTTTGGAAGGCCTCGGTCAGAATCCCCTGCTGAAGTTGCTGTTCACGAGTGCTGATGAGCTTGCGGGGCTGCAGCGGCAATTTTTCTTCAGCAATCAGAACGCTACAGAGGGCGCCGAGGCAGGTCTCACGGCGGGTTGTTTCATCCATTCCGCTGGTGGAGGGCATGCGATAGCATTTGAGCCCCCGGCTCTGGATAGCCTGGCGCAGTGCGGGCGAAAGTGGAGATTCGGCGCCCGCTTCGTCTGCTGCCATCAGCAGGCAGCCGCCTTGGGGAAGTTGGGTTGCAGGGATCAGTTGCGGATGGTTCAACGGGCCGTCGAGCAGGATCAGATCCAGGGGCATTTCACTACCGCAGTCTCGCAACCCTTCGGGGGCCATCACCACCCGGTCGGTCAGCCAATCACCCCAGGCGTTCCAGCTTTCGTCGCAGCGGATGCGTGCCTCACCTTCCACGAGCTGGTAGATAAAGGTTGCGGTTTCGGCGGCAAGCCCTCGATCCCCTTCTCCGCTGAGGTGCTGTATGGCGAAACTCAGGGACGCGTCGGGACGCAGATCCCGAGCGGGTTTTTTGGCACAGATGCCGAGATCGTTGATCTCCGGGTAGTCGCGGCGCAGTGCGTCGAGCAGTACCTGACGTTTGGGATGCTTTTCATTGGCACGGGTGAAGTCGATGCCCAGATAGCGTCCTTTTGGCTCAGTCTGGCCGATGAGGGTGACGAGGTCGGCGCTGTTCAGCGCCAGGCCGCCCAGGCCGTAGATGACCGGGCGAAGGCGTGGCTGTTCACTTTCTCGCAGTGTCGGCAGACCGGGATGTGTCTCTTCCCCGAAGCGGCCGTTTTCCAGTGCCTGGCTTAACGCCATGCGCAGTTCCCGCAGCAGGGGTGGGTCTCCTGCCAGCGGTGTCTCTGCGCGCTCAAGAACGGTGACGGAGGTTTTACCCTTCAACAGATTCAGCAGTTCCGCGGAGGGGAATGGGCGCAAGGCGTGGATGCCGACGATGCCAATCCGTTTCTTGTCGTGTTTCTTCAGGTGGCTGGAGAGTGCGAGCAGGGTCTCTGTGGCCGCGCCCTGAACCAGAATCAGCTGCTTGGCTTTTTCCGTGTTCAGTGTGGTGATGAGTTGCTGGCTGCGGCCGGTCTGCTCTGCAAAGGTATCGCAGGCGTCCTGCAGGGCGGCACTGATGTGGCCGCCGAAGAACGGCGTGCGGGCGGCACGGCCCAGGCCGTGACTGCGCCGGTCCATCAGGGGGTCCTGCAGTACCGGCCGATCAAGATTGTGCCGTCGTGGCAGGCGGCGCCGGGTCTCGCCATACAGTAGTTTTTCAGCGGCGCCGGCGCATTCAATCTGCTCATCGGCCCGGCCCAGGTAGCGCTGGATCAGACCCGGTGACAGCAGATGGACGTTTTGTATTGCAGCAGCGGTTTCATCCTGATCGATAATCACCAGCCCAGGGGTCAGGGTCTCTTCAGTGACGCGTCGGGCAATCAGGGTGAAGTCGACCGCTTGCTGGACGTTACTGGCGAACAGCACAAAAAAACCGGCATCGCAGATCTGGTGCAAGGCTTGGTGACAGGTGCCGGCACTGCTCCCCAGTGCCCGGTTGCTGGCATGCAGCACCAGCGGCAGTCGTTTGGTGGCGGCACTGTTGAGCAGGTCCAGTGCGGCGGTCAGATCCGGCGTGGTGAGGAATGCGGTGGCGCGCCGTCCGGCCATTGCGAGGCCGCTGGCGGCAGCGATGGCGCCTCGGGGACTCTCCACCGGATGAGTGCCAAGCAGTTCGCCGAAGACGTTGTGCTGTTGACGGGTCTGTTCAGACTGCCACGCAAGGTCTGCACCATTGGCCGGAAAGGCGCTGGCGAGTGCCGCGTTCTCGGCGATACAGGCCTCGGTGACTGCAATGGCGCTGTTGCCGTCAAGCAGGGTATGTATTCCCGTATCCTTTGGTCCAAGTCCAGCCGGTATGCCGAAGAGTCGGCGATAGAGGCGGATTGCGATATTAGCGGACATAGGAAACCTCAATGGAGCTGGGCATAGCGTTTTTCACTCTCAGCTTGCTCAGACGGCCGGCGGGTAAATTGTCCCTCCTCCAGCCACTGGATAGCGTTGGTGGGACAGCGTTTGATGGCGACCTCGGTCATGGGGGCGCCGGAGTCGAGATCGATGGCCGGCAGGTTGTTACGCATCTCGATCAGGCCGGGGGATGCATCAGCCGCACATTTACCGCAGGCATCACAACCCACGGAGCAGAGCACGGTTACCGCCTCGCCCTCCAGCGGGTTATTGCACTGGACGTAGAGCTTCTGGCTCAAAGGCATGATCTCGAAAAGATCCTTGGGGCAGGCCTCGACGCAATCTTCGCAGGCGGTGCATTTGTCGACATCGACGGCGGGTAGGCCGTTGGCGTTCATGTGGATGGCATCGAAATCGCAGGAGACCTCGCAGTCAGCCAATCCGAGGCAGCCCCAGGAGCAGCCTTTGCCGCCTCCCGATACCGTGGCGGCGGCGCTGCAGCTTTCGAAGCCGTCATATTCAGCGATCTGGAAGGCCTGTGACTTGCCGCCGGCGCATTTAAGCCGGGCGACCTGCTTGTCGGCCTGACCGGCATCGACCCCAAGAAAATCGGCAATGGCATCGATGGTGTTCTCATCGGCCACGGTGCAGCCGCTCGGCTGCACACTGCCATCCACCAGGGCTTCGGCAAAAGGCAGGCAGCCCGGTTCTCCGCAGGCACCGCAGTTGGTGCCGGGCAGCAGATCTTCAGTGGTGGCGATGCGGGGATCCTCCTCCACCTTGAGGAACTTGTAAGCGACCGCCAGCACCACGCCGAAAAACAGGGCGATGCCGGTCATGATGGCTGGGGCGAGGAGGAAGTTGGATAGGGTTTCAGGCACGAAGAAGACCAAAGGTAAAAGGTAAAAGGTGAATGGTGAATGGTGAATGGATTACGGAGTGATATGAGGGGATTTTGGGACAAACTTCCGCCTGGCTTTTATCAAACCGGCCAGCATGGATGAGATTGCTTTTGACTCTGTTAACCACTTTTTACCTGTTTTCCGATCGAAATAGCCGATTTCCAAGCCAATGTAGATTTGAGTTCGTAGTTCTCCGCAAGAGCCTTTCGCATAGGAAAGAAACTGTACGCACTCTTTTCAATGACTCTCTTTCGTACCCTTCAGCAATATTACTTGGGACAGATAGGCTAGAATGGGTGATTTGATCCCTAAAGCCAAAGCCCCGGCACGTACGCGTTTCTTTGTACAACTCAGCACTTAATCGTGCGGCACGCTTCCAAACGTCTAGATCCTCAAACCTGTCAGCCATTCCCTTGGCCTCGCTCCTTTCACCTCAATTGTGTTGCGCCGCCCTTTCAATCAACTCATCCAGCCCTGCTTCGGAGCCGTTGAGGGGTTTCCCCGGATGAATGCAGTTGGAGGGGCAGATCTCCGCCGCTTCCACCATCTGGGCATAGGTGCCGGCGCCGGCGTCAGCGATGTAGGCCTGGTTCTCGTCGTTGTAGACAAACACCTGGGGATTGATCGCCAGACAGTCGTTGCAGGTGGTGCAGAGAACACTGTCGACCCAAGGCTCTTCGCTGCCGAGATCATCGTCCTCTTCGACGGGCGCCGCAGGCGTTTCTGCTGCGGTTTCTGCCTGGGTTTCCGCCGGTGCTGCGGCAGTGCCTGCTGCGGGGGTCGCCGGCATCCGAGGTGCGCCACGGGTGAAGTCCATGCCTAACAGGACTTCGGTGAGGCGGGACATGACCTCACCGGCAGCTTCGCTGCGTGCCTCGACCAGTTTCTGATCCTGTTCGGTGGTGAGGGTCTCAATCCGTGCCTCGGCGGCGCTGTTGATCTCTTCGCGGGCCTCGGCAATGCCTATCTCAAGGTAACGGCTGCGTACGCCCGCCATCTCCTGCAGGGCGTGCCAGAAATTGAGACGGTCACGGCAGGCCTGGATCAGGGTGCGGCTCACTGCCAATTGGCGCAGTTCGCCCTTGCTGTTGAGGGCCAGGATGTAGGGAATGTGCTGGGCCGACTCCTCTTCCGGCATGGCCAGATAGTCGGCGACGGGCAGCAGAGAGTCGGTCTCGCAGATCAGGGGTACTGGGGTGAAGTGCCCGTGCAGGCGAGGGATCAGCAGTGCATAGTCGGCAAAGGTGAAGGCCTGTTCGATGGTCATTGCCTCGCCGTTTTCATCCCGGTAGCTGAATTCGTGAACCGCCCAATCCATCTCCGGTTGCGGGTTGCCGCTGAAGTCGACCCGGTCCGCAAAGCTGTCGCCGGCGGAGGGATTGATCTGGAAGAAGGGATGAACCCGCCCTTCGAGTGCGGCACCGGCCACCAGCCAGCCATTGAGTCCTGCATCCTGTCCGGTGGGGCGAAGGCCGACGTTGATTAAATGCAGTCCGGTGCGGGTCGCGTCGAGTGCGGTGGAGAACTGATCCAGGAGGTGCTCGTGCCTTGCCGCCGAGGTCTGGGAGACGAAAGCCTGGCGATGGCTGATGCCGAGGTAACCCAGTTCGGTACGGAAGTGAGCAAAGTGGTCTTTTTCGGAGTCACGGCCGGGGTTGGCGTGCCCCAGAACCCGTACCAGGATCTGCACGGGACGACCGGAATTGAGCAGACGGGAGAAGTCGGGCATCGCTTCGCCAGCTACGCGCAGGGCGGTCTCCAGGGCAATGACCGCTGGTACCAGCAGCAGTTCATCGTGGGAAAAGGCCTCCCAGTTGAAGGTCTCAAACCAGGGGTCATGGATCGATTCGTCATAGAGATCGTCGATCTCCAGTTTGGCAATGCGCGCTGCGGCAAAGACTTTGGCAAGGCGTGTCGCCTGTTCGTCGAAGATCTCTTTGGCGCGAATGGAGGGGTTGTCGGAGACGACGCTTTCGAAGCCGGGGATGTCGCCCAGCAGAGTCTCGTCCAGGCCGTCGGTGTGGACAAACCGTACCAGAATAGATTCCCGCTGATAGAACTCCAGCGTCTTCAGCGCCTCTTCCACCCGCTCACGGCGAACCGTTGTCATGCCGATGGAACCGCGGGAGTGATCCATCATATCCGCGAGTGCGTTGGCGTCGAACATGTGGGAGGCGTGTCCCACAGCCTCTTCCAGTGCGGCCGGTGCCTTGGCCTCCGCAGATTTTCCCCTTTCAACCGCCAGCAACAGCTTGAGCCCGCGGATATACCCCTCGATCTCCAGTTGGAAATGCGCATGGCGGGGGATCACCTGGCTGCGGATGACGTGGATCATCAGATGCAGCGCCGGGTGCTGTCCATAGGCCAGAAACTGACCACTCTCCGGGATCGACTCCAGCAGGTTGTGCAGATCACTTTGCAGTTTTTCGGTGCTGTCGCTGTCGAGCCCCAACTGTTCCACCATCCCGGTGGAGAGTTCACTGAGCAGCGGCTTGGCCGGTACGGGTGCCTGGCTCTCCTGCAGGGCGAGTCGCAGAGCCTGCTCCAGACGCGGCAGGTTGTCTTTCAGGATGCGGGCACTGCCCTCCCCCGGCGCGACCGCCTCGGTGGCTTCAGCCAGAAAGGCTCCCAGAGGTTTGGCCAGCTCGGCGCCCCGCCGCTCTTCGTCGCCACCCTCGGCGGGATAGAGAAACAGCGGGTAGTCGTAGCGTAGCCGGGAAGCGTCCCGATAGGGGGCCATCAGTGCGGGCAGAAAGTCGTCACCAAGCGGCTCCAGTTGACCCCTGACGCTGGGATTTCCAAGGTGGAAGTGGCGCAGGGTGTGCAAAATCGTCTTGGTGGCCTCCGCATCCTTGATGGCGGAGGGCATGGCCGGCGTGGCTTCGCCTGTCTGTACTACTGTCATCGTAGGATTTTCCCGGCGTTGTCTGAGCTTAGATCGCGAAGGCGTCGAGAGCTGTGTTGATCGCAGCCAGCTTCTCTTCGTTGGTTTTGTTGAGGCCTTTCGCGGAGAAATCCTCATACACGACGGCGTCTGGATCACGAAAGAGCAGTCCCACCGGCAGTTTTGACTCGTCACGGGCGATCTTCATTGCCTCCACCCAGTCTGTAGGATCATGCTCAATCTGCTCTTTGAAAAGCTTCTTCACGTTGTCAGCAGCCGGGATCCCGTTTGCGTGGTTCAGCAGCAGCATATTCTCGGGGTGGTCCTGATAAGGCTTGCAGAAACCATCCGAGAAGACCGGGCAGCGTTGCATGATGCGCACGAAACTGGTGCCCCGGTGTTTGTGGGCGGCCTTGATCGTTTCGTAGAGCAGCGGAGGATTCCAGTCCGGCACCTGTGCCACGAAGGATACGTTGGTGATGCCCAGAGTTACCGAGAGCGGGTTCATTGCAGGCAGCAGCGAACCTTCCGGATGGGTATTGGTGCGCTCGCCTGTGGGGGTGGTGGGCGAGGTCTGCTTTTTGGTCAGGCCGTAGATGCCGTTATCGAAGATCAATATGACCATATCCATGTTGTAACGCATGGCGTGGAGCCAGTGACCTCCGCCGATGGAGAAGCAGTCGCCGTCGCCGGTGCCGACCCAGACGTCAAGGTCGGGACGGCGCGCCTTGACGCCGTTGGCAAGCGGCAGGGCGCGGCCGTGCAGACCGTGCAGACCGTAGGTGCCGACATAGTGGGGCAGGCGGCTGGAGCAGCCGATACCAGAGACGACGACACTCTTCTCAGGTGGCATCTGGGCATCGCGCAGGACGCGGTGAACGGTGTTGAGTACGGCAAAGTCGCCGCAACCGGGACACCAGCGGGCTTCACCGCCGGCGTAATTACCGAGGGTGAAGTAGCGTTCAAAGACGTCGACGGACCAGTCAGCTTTCAATCCAAACATTTGGCTAATCTCCTCAGTTGTTCAGGGCATCGAGCCGCTGGTTGAATTCTGCCTGCAGCATACCTGGCTGCAGCGGATGGCCGTAGACCACAGACCAGCAGTCTATGTCGACCAGCGTCTGCGCCCGCAACATCATGGCGAGTTGCGCATAGCGGCGGTTCTCTTCGGTGATCAGCGGGCCGTTTGGATCATCGCTGTAGTTGATCTCCACCGTCATGACCTTCTTGAATTTGCTGAAGATCTCTTTCAGACCCGGCTCCAGCGGCGACAGGAATCGCAGGTGGAGGGTGGAGATACTCTTGCCCTGCCCGCGCAGGATGTTGACTGACTCTTCGATGGCGCCCATGGTTGAACCCCAGCCGACGATGAGCAGATCGCCGCCGGCTTCATCGCCGTGGACCTTCGGTGGTTTAAGGGTCTTCTGCAGGGCTGCCAGTTTGCGGCTGCGGTGGGCCATGCTGGTCTGGTTGGTGTCTGAGTCGTAGGCCACCTTGCTGCGATCGGTGTGGGAGAGGCCGGTCAAGACATATTCGCCATTGCGCTGTCCCGGGATCGGACGCTGGGAGAGGCCGGTGCCTTCGTCCCAGTCGAAGGCCGGTACGGCGTTATCCCAGGGGGACTGATCGACCGGCGCGGAGAGCCACTCCTCCTGGAGTTCAGGGCGGGTGTAGGGCTGTACGCCGGTAGCCAGATTGGCATCGGTGAGCAGGATGACCGGGGTACGGAAGGCCTCCGCCAGTTTGCGCGCCAAAACCACGAAATGAAAACACTCCTCGATGGTGGCGGCGGCGATGACCACCTTCGGGGCATCCCCCGGCTCGCCGTATATGGAGGAGAGCAGGTCAGCCTGCTCCACCTTGGTGGGCAGGCCGGTGGAAGGGCCGCCACGCTGTACGTCGACGATGACCAGCGGTACCTCGGCCATCACAGCGAGACCGATCAGTTCAGTCTTCAGCGCCATGCCGGGACCCGAAGTGATGGTGCAGGCGGTCTTGCCGGCGTAGGAGGCGCCGAGGGCAAAGCCCATCGCGGCGATCTCATCCTCTGCCTGATGGACGAAGCCGCCGACATTGTCGAAGACATCCGCAACATAGTGAGTGGCGGAGGTAGCCGGTGTAATCGGGTACATGGAGATCAGCTCCATGCCCGCCGCCATGACCCCCAGGCCAACCGCCTGGTTGCCATTGGTGATGATGGTCGGTTTGGTCGTGTCAGTGGTGTAGGGTGGGATTTCCCACAGATAGTCGAGACGTTCAGCAGCGAAGGCGTAGCCGGAGTCAAACAGATCGATGTTGGGCTGGATTACCTTGTCACCCTTGTGAGCGAAGGTGTTGGCGATCTCCTTACGCCCCAGATCGGGTTCGCGGCTGAAGATATAACTGATCATGCCGAGTACGAGCATGTTCTTGCCCTTGCGGGCATTTTTGACGATCTTCAGGCATGCCTCTTCCATCGGCAGTTCGTGCACGATCAGTCCGTGCTCGGCAAACTCTTTTACCGCTGCGGTGTATTGATTGCGGATCTTCTCGTCGGGATCGGTCTCCCACTTGTTTTCCAGCAGGACGATGGTGCCCTCTTTGTAAGCGCCGTTGGCGATGCGGGAGAAGAGTACCTGCTCATTGAAGGCGACAACCAGTTCGGCCTCGTTGCCCATATTCGTAATGTACTTTGAGCCGATGCGAATACGGATGCCGGATGCGCCTGCAGGAGAGCGGGCCGGGGGTTGGATCTCCGCCGGAATGATCTCAACGGTCCAGACGCCGTTGCCCATCTTGCCGCTGATATTGCCGAAGGTCTGGCCGCACTTCTGCGCGCCCTCGCCTGAATCGGAGACGATCTCGACAATATATTCATCTACCTTGGCGGCGGTTTTGTTCCCGCCAATCTGCACGGCACTATCGCCGTTGTCAGCCTGTTGCGTCATATACCACCTGTTTTATGCTGCGTGTTGCCGTGGGCCGGAGGCCCTGCTGAAAAGGCGCGAGCGGTTCAAGTCTGTCGACATTCCTGGGGTTTGTGCACCGGCAGATCCAAGGACCTGCTTGAGGATAGAGCGCCCCACGGTGTTTCTATTCGCCTGCTCGGCATGGAATACGAGCCAGCACCTGAAAACATGTGGAGCCTCAAGTCCAACGGACAGGAAAGCCCAATTTCAAAAGGGGGAAAATATCTCAAAACCAGCGGTTTGGGTCAATGTTTTTGTCCTGTTGAAACATGGGTTTTCTTGATAACACTTTAATATTCATGTGTTTATTCATTGTCTGGCGCTACTGCCAAAAGATGGGCATATGGTGATGTTCCAATAATCAGGCTGCCTGAATCACTGTCCATGAGGCCGTGATTTTTATCTGAAGTAGCTTATCTGTTAGGCTTGGCGTGATATCAAGAATTTTAATGAAGGTTTGATTTGGCATGCCAAAGGATATTTTTAGAAATTTTGCCTTGGGATTGGCGATTATCATGCTGGGCGTCTGGGGCGTGATCCTGATCGTCGCGCCGGGAGAGATCACCCACATGTTCAGCAATGAACCGGTAAATCATGCATTCGCCGGCATGATGGGTGGGGCGTTGCTCGGTCTGGCACTGATCTCTCTGGCAAGTATCACCCAGTGGATGAGTGCGCCTCGGGGGCTAGGGCTGGCGATGATGATTTTGGTGGTCGAGGCCGCCTACCTCATGCTCGCTACCGGGGTGATGCTGGTGACGCCGCTGACCACTGTGAGCCTGGTAACGGCAGCGGCTGTAGCCTTTTTCCTCTTGATCTGACTGTGATGAGCAGGCCGGTTCAAGCATAGCGGAACCGGCAATCCATCTGTCCCGGTAATTCGAAAATGCCCGATTCGCTGCGCTTGATCGAGCCTGCGCCTGATCAGTCAGTGCCGCCAAAATTCTCCATGCTGAAGCGGGTGGCGGGCATGATCGCCTCCTCATACTCCTCCTTGAAATGGTAGAGAGAACTCTCCAGCACCTTGACCGCGCCGTCCAGCAGATGGCAGCGGCCGGTACCCGGCAGCATTTCGCACAGACTGTAGAGTGAATCCAGATCGGCCTGGCTGCCACGCCCCGTGTCTATTTTGCTCAGCAGGCGGGAGATGTAGTAGGTGCCGGTTTTGCATGGTGGACATTGGCCGCAGGATGAGTCGGCAAAGAAGTTGACGTACTCGGTGACCCGTTTGACGATGCCGGTGCCCTCCGAGACGACGATCATGGCGCCGGTGCCCAGCGCCGAGCGGCGTGCAGCCACTGAATCGAAGTCGAGAGGCACGTCCAGGTCCATCGGGGTCAGAATGGTGTTTGAGGGGCCGCCGGTAAACACGGCCTTCAACTGTTTACCCACCAGCATGCCGCCGCCGTAGTCGAAGATCAGATCCGCCAGTGGCGTGCCCATCGGCAGTTCGTAGGCGCCGGGTTTGAGGACGTCGCCACTGAGGCAGTAGATCTTGGTGCCGGTGGCTTCACCGAGTCCCTGCTCCTGGTACCAGGTCGCGCCATGCTTGATGATGTGGCCCACATTGGCGATGGTCTCGGTGTTGTTGATGAGTGTGGGATGGCCGTGTACACCCGATTCCGCGGGAAACGGCGGTTTGCCCCGGGGAAAGGGGAAGTTGCCCTCCACCGATTCGATGGCGGCGGTCTCTTCGCCGCCGATGTAGTGTCCCGAGGTGGCCATTACCTCGAACTCCACCGGCTGGCCGGTCTTTTTTGATAGCGAGAAATAGAGTTCCGACTCTTCCCACTGGGCCACGGCGGCCTGCATGTTTTCCAGAGATGCCTTCTGTTCCGGGTTGATGTAGAAGATGATGCGGTTGATGCCGCAGGCCAGGGCGCAGATGCAGGCCCCTTCGATCACCTGATGTGGCGTCTCTTCCAGCAGGATGCGATCCTTGAAGGTGCCGGGTTCATCTTCGTTGCCGTTGACGATCAGATATTTTACGGTGGCATCCTCTTGGGCGGCCATGTACTGCCATTTTTTATAGGTTGGAAAGCCGCTGCCTCCCAGCCCCCGCAGGCCCGCTTCCCGGATGGTTTCTATTAGGTTTTCCGGCTCTTCGAGCAGGGCCAGCTGCAATCCTTCGCTGCCGCCAGCGGCTTTCCACGCCCCAAAATCGGCGCCGACCCGTTGGTTCTCGTTGAGCAGTACTTGATTGAGATTTTCCATGAGATCCTATTTGGCTTTGTGCAGGCCGTCGTAGTCCGAGTCGGTCTCGAACTTGGCATAGTCGGGAAACAGCATCGGCCCCTGATTCTCCATCGGCATATCGGCCAGGGTCAGCTGGCGGCGCAGTTCGCTCAGATGCTCCGTGGAGATGTTGCTATGTGGGCGGCCGTGAACCTCTGTGGCCGCATGCTCCCCGGCCCTGCGGCCGAAGCTGATGATGTCGAGCAGGGAGTTGCCCATCAGCCGGTTTTTGCCATGGATGCCGCCACAGACTTCGCCGATGCAGTAGAGCCCGCGCACGGTGGAGCAGCCGTTGCTGTCGATCACAACGCCGCCGTTCTGATAGTGCAGCGTCGGATAGATCAACAGTGGCTTCTGGGCCGGATCGGTGCCGCATTTGCGGCCGAGCTGCAGCAGCTTGGGGAAACGACTCTTCAGGATGCCGGGATTGCGCAGCTCAACACCAGGGGTGTCGAGCCAGATGCCGCGAGTCGTTTCGTTGGCCTGGACGCCCCTGCCCTCTTCGCACTCCCGCAGGATTGCGGCGGCAACGTGGTCCCGCGGCCCGAGTTCGTCGACGAAACGGTCGCCGTGGCCATTCAGCAGGTAGGCCCCGGCAGAGCGTACCCCTTCGGTGATCAGGGTTCCGGCAAGGTGTTGCGGAGAGGCCAGGCCCGAGGGGTGATACTGGAAGGAGTCGAGATCACGCAGCTTCGCCCCCATCCGGTAGGCCATCACCAGGCCGTCGCCGGTGGCGCCGAAATGGTTCGATGTGGGGAATCCGTTGAGGTGCATGCGGCCGATGCCGCCGGTGGCGAGTATCACTGCCTTCGCTTTTACCAGGGTGTAAGAGCAGTTTTTCAGTGAAGAGACAACGGCGCCTGCGCAGTGGCCCTGATCGTTGGAGAGCAGTTCCACGGTCGGATTGTAGTCCCGGACTTCGATGCCGGTGTTGGTCAGCGCCTCGCGCAGTACCCGCATCATCTCCAGGCCAGTGTAGTCCCGGTAGTAGACGACGCGGGGGGCGGAGGTGCCGCCTGCGCGGCGAGTCAGCAGATCGCCGTATTTGTCCACGTCGAACTGCATGCCCTGTTGGATCAGCCAGCGGATGACGTCCGGGCCGTCCATCACCATCTGCGCCGCCAGTGGTTTGTCCACATAGTGATGGCCGCCCTTGACTGTGTCGTCATAGTGCATCTGGGGGGTGTCCCCCTTCTCCACTGAGGTCTGGATGCCTCCTTCGGCCATCACGGTATTGCTGTCACCCAGCCGCAGTTTGGTGGCCAGGATCACCTTTGCGCCGTTGCGGGCGGCAGTCAGTGCAGCGGCGCATCCGGCACCGCCGCCGCCCACCACCAGGATGTCGGTCTCCACGGTGCTGGCGCCGGCCAGGTCGGCCTCTTCTATACGAGCATCCGATTGCAGGATGTCGGCCAGTTGTTTATGACAGACATCCCCCAGGTTGGGGCCGACTTTGAGGGTGGTCATCGAGTCCGGCATATAATCGGGGTGGAACTGCTCAAGCAGATCCCGGGTTTTTGTCTTGTCGTCGCTGGGCTCGCGAAAGCGCTCTGGCGTGTAATTGCTGAGTGCTTCGCTGTAGGGGATTCCGTTGGTCATTGGTACCAGTCTATATTTGAGATTGCCGGGCAGTCGGGGGTTACTGCGTGATCTGCAAATCGCCTTTGCGGAGCATTTCCAGGCGGTTGATCAGGTTTGACGGGCGGATGTGGAAATAGGCGGTGACGCGGCGGGAGAAGAGTCCCACGTGGTTGGGGGCGATAAGCTCCGGGCACGCGGTCATGCAGAAGTTGCACATCACGCACTCGATGAACAGCTCCCCTGCTTCGCGGAAACGCCCCTTGCTGGCAAGATCAACGCCGCGCTCGATCTCTATGCCTTTGGGGCAGGACTTGTCGCAGCCGCCACAGTGCCGGCAGTGGTCGGCTTCCGGGAAGATCTGATGGAACTGGTCCTGCACTTCCCAGGAGTTCTTGATGTCCTCCAGTTGGTATGTGTGATGGGTTGGGTTGGGGAAGACAAGAAAGATGACCTCCATCCCCTCCTCCACCAGCAGCTGACAACCCAGCTCCATTTTAAGCTCGTGACTGTCGGCGCGGCGCACCATGACCCGGCAGGAGCCGCAGACGCCTTCAAGGCAGCCGACACTTTTTACCCGTGGATAACCGGCATGCCACAGCGCCTGGATAACCGAAAGGGATCCCGGGGCGTTGATGGGCTTGCTGTTGATGGTCAGGTTGACGAGTTGTTCGCTTGTCTCACTCATAAATTCTGGAAAAGTTGTTGTTCAATACATCAAGATTATCAGGACGCCGTGCAGATATTCGCGGTGTTGTGTCCGTGCGGTGCTTGTGAGGAAATCAGAACTCGACTTTGGCCCCATAAGAGTAAAGCGCCAATCCTTATTAAATCAATCGGTTATTATATATTTTTTGCGCTGCTTGCACACATCCAGGCGATAATTAGCCTGTCCGCCCGATTTTTGAATGGCCAATCATAACGTAACCGGGGGGGTGGTGGTAAAAAATCTGGTCTATATTTTGAAGGGTGGAAAATTTCTGTTTGTTGCAGTGTGCATCCGGCACTGCGGCAGCTGAGTACCCATTAATAATACATGGTGCTGCACGAAGGTTCGGAACATTCGCCGCGAGTTGCGGTTCTTGCAAAGGAGTCGGATCTCTGGATCCCCTTGGAATTATTGTGCAAAGCCAGTTAACAACAATGGTCGATGGTTCCGCCTGAAAAGGCTGGTGCCGAGGAGTTCAAAGATGGCAGACAAGACCTTTACCCTTACCAACGATGAGACTGGTGATGCGGCCAGGCTGATGGTGCGTGAATCAGTGCAGGGCCCTCCGACGGTCGATGTCACCAGTCTCTACCGGCAGATGGGGGTCTTTACCTACGATCCGGGTTTTATGTCCACGGCCAGCTGTACCAGCGGCATCACCTATATCGACGGCGAAGAGGGGATACTCGAATACCGGGGTTATCCCATCGAACAGCTGGCGGAGAGCGGCAATTTTATCGAAGTGGCCTACCTGCTGCTCTACGGCGAACTGCCCAATAAGGATGAGTTGGAACGGTTTGACGGAATCATCACCCACCACACGATGATCAACGAGAGCCTGAAGGGTTTTTTCAATGGCTTTCAAAGTAATGCCCATCCGATGGCGGTCATGGTCGGCGTAGTGGGGTCGCTGTCGGCCTTCTATCACGACTCCCTCGATATCAACGACCCGCGTCATCGGGAGATCTCCGCCCATCGGCTGATCTCCAAGATGCCCACCATCGCTGCTGCCAGCTACAAGCACAGTATCGGTGAGCCGATCGTGTATCCGCAGAATGGCCTCTCCTACTGCGCGAATATGCTGCACATGATGTATGCCACCCCCTGTGAGGATTATGAGCCGGATCCGGTGGCGGTAAAGGCGTTGAATCTGCTTTTTATCCTGCATGCCGACCATGAGCAGAATGCCAGTACCTCCACGGTGCGTCTGGCCGGCAGTTCCCAGGCCAATCCTTTTGCCTGTATCGCGGCGGGTATCGCGTCGCTCTGGGGGCCGGCCCACGGTGGGGCTAATGAGGCGGTGCTTGATATGCTCACGGAGATCGGCGATGTCTCGAATATCGACAAATATATCGCCCGCGCCAAGGACAAGAACGACAAGTTCCGTCTCATGGGTTTTGGTCATCGGGTCTATAAAAACCGCGATCCGAGGGCGACCCTCACCCGCAAGGTCAGTCATGAGTGCCTGTCGGCCCTGGCGGATCAGAACAATCCAATGTTCGAGCTGGCGATGCGTCTCGAGGAGATTGCGCTCAGTGACGACTACTTCATCGAACGCAAGCTCTACCCCAACATCGACTTCTACTCCGGCATCATCTACCGGGCCTTGGGCATTCCCAACAATATGTTCACCGTGATGTTCTCCATTGCCCGCACCGTGGGTTGGGTGGCTCACTGGTTGGAGATGATGGACGACCCGCAACAGCGGATCGGCCGGCCCCGGCAGCTCTATAACGGCTATCAACGGCGGCAGTATGTGCCGCTGGATGAGCGTTGATTGTATGAAAGGCGCCCTCGCCGCGATGACTCCGTAGATGGGCAAATTGCGGCGAGGGCGCCGTTCCTACGGCATAGATTCAATTGTCGAGCAATTTGCCGTCGGGTGAAACAACGGGCAGGCCGAAGATTCGCCAAAGCTGCATGCCACCCCGGTAGTATTTGATCTTGCCTGCGGGATACCAACGTTCAGCAGTCCCTTGATGGCGCTCGGCGACTGACCGCACCAGGGGCCGTTACACCAGAGTGCGAGCTGTTTTGCCGCTGAGAAATCCCGCCTTTTCTCTGTTTCACGCACGCCCAGGCGGGCGAGGGCGTCATCCAGGGTCAGCTCGTCGGCGCCCTGTTCCGGATTCAGTTGGTTGAAAGGGATGTTGATGGAGCCGGGAATGGTGCCGCGTTCATGCCACTCCTCCGTCCTTGCATCGATCAGCAGGCCAGAGCCATTGGCCAACGGCCCCTGCATAAATGCCACCAGCTCGACCTCGCCGATGGTCTCCACATTCTTGTCCAGCTGCATGGGTTGGGCGCAGAAGGAGGGGCAGGGCCGGGAGGTGCGGGCGAAGTTGAATTCAATCACCGCGTCGGTGTCCTGATTGCGCAGGATGGAGATGTCATGCTCGCCGTGGCGCACCTGAAACTGGTCGACTGAGTTGGTGATGTCGACTTCCAGTGCGGCGGCATTGCCGCTGACAAAAAGGAGAAGCAGCAGGCCGAAGGTTGTTTTTATAGGGGGAATTGTTGCTGGCATGGTCCTTACCGGTGGTTTGGCTGGTTCAGGGAACCGCTTGGTTCTACTGAGTCAGATTATCTAACTTTGGCTCTACATGAAAATCCTGGGCATTGTGTAGGTGCGGCGCCTCGCCGCGAGTGCTTGGTTTCACGTCTATTCGCGGCGAGGCGCCGCTCCTACAAATAATTATATAACAGTTTAGAAATAAGCTTCTAATAAATATATATACTGTTAATGGGTTATTAAGCAGTCTTTATATTAAGAGGTTGACTTTTTGCGTATTATTTCCTATTTATAGTTTATAAACAGACCATTAACGGCACTATTTATAAATAATAGCTTATATCGAGACTGTTATGGATTATTATTCGCTGACCGACAAAGTCGTTCTGGCCGAGCTTGGAAAACGTTTTCGCGAGTTGCGGCTGAGAAAAAATCTCACTCAACAACAGCTTGCAGACCGGACCCTGCTCTCCCTCTCCACCATCAAGGCCCTGGAGGCCGGCAAGGCGAAGCTCAGCACCCTTGTTGCCGTGCTGCGGGAGTTGGGGGCGCTGGAGAGTATAGATGACTTAATTCCCGACCCGGGTATCAGCCCGCTGCAACTGCTTGAAATGGGTGGGCATAAACGCCGGCGCGCCACCGGCATTCGCGGCAGGCCGGATGATAAGGAAGTCGAATGGTAGCGAAGGTCGATACCGCGCTGGTGATGCTCTGGGGCCACCGGGTGGGGGCCGTCTCCTGGCGAGAAGCGCAGGAACATGCGGTATTTGAATTCGATCGGGATTTTCTCAACCTCGGACTTGACCTTTCGCCGGTCCACATGGGGCTGCAGGAGGCGCGAGAGGGGGATGGCATCTACACATTTCCCGCCCTGAATCGTGAGACCTTCAGGGGTCTGCCCGGCCTGCTGGCAGATGCATTGCCGGATAAGTTCGGTAACCGCGTTATCGACACCTGGTTGGCGCGCAATGGACGGGATGAAAAGAGTTTTTCGCCGGTGGAGCGCCTCTGTTACACAGGTCGGCGCGGTATGGGGGCATTGGAGTTTCTGCCGCCGGTCACCCGGCAGACTGAAACATCGGTGCCGGTTGAGATTGCCGAGCTGGTCACCTTGGCGCAGCAGATCACCACAGAGCGGGGGTTGCTGGATGTTGAGCTGAATGGTGTTGGCCGTGAAGGGGAGGAGGGGATTCTCGACATTTTGCGGGTCGGTACCTCCGCGGGTGGCGCCCGCCCGAAGGCGGTAATCGCCATGAATGGGGCGGGTAAGGTGCGCTCCGGGCAGGTTGAGGCGCCAGCGGGTTACGACTACTGGCTGTTGAAGTTCGATGGGGTCGATGATCTGGAGCTCGGCAAGCCAAAGGGTTACGGGCGTATCGAATATGCCTACTATCTGATGGCGAAAGCTGCAGGCGTCAGGATGACCGAGTGTCGGCTCCTGGAAGAGGGGGGCAGGGCGCACTTCCTCACTCGCCGATTCGATCGGTTGCAGGGTAAAAAACTGCACATGCAGTCGCTGTGCGGTGTGGGTCACTACGATTTCAATCTGCCGGGGGAGTATGGCTACGAGCAGGCCTTCGCGGTGATGCGCCGGCTCAGGTTGTCAAAAGCCGAGGCGGCGCAGCAGTTTCGCCGCATGCTGTTCAATGTGGTGGCGCGGAACCAGGACGACCATACCAAAAACATCGCCTTTCTCATGGGGGAAGAGGGCGTCTGGCGCCTCTCCCCGGCCTTCGATGTAACCTACGCCCACAATCCAGCGGGCAGATGGACCCATCAGCACCAGATGACGATCAACGGCAAGCGGGATGGTTTCTCCATGGCCGATCTGCTCGCTGTGGGCGAGTCGATCAGCCTGCCGAACATTCCGGAGAGGGTCGATGAGGTTGTTGAGGCAGTGAATCGGTGGCCGGAATTTGCCAGCGCTGCCGGGGTGGAAAAGGCAACCGTTACAGCAATTGTCAAACAGCATCGCCTGTCCTTTTTGTAGGCTCCTGCTAGGTGTGTGGGCGGAAATCGGCAGAAGCAAACCCTCATCTGATGTAACTTACGAACCCAGTTCATGTTTTTCCTCTTCACTCCTCCAGATTAGGTGTCTGTGGCCGCCACCCTAATCAAGAAAAGCAGATTATTGGCACTGGAAAGGTCATGGCTAAGTTGCACAATCTCAATGGACACGCGATAGCGAAAACGCGCCCGGAAATCCGGGATCTGCGTGTCGAGCTGATGAGTCTCTGTTCCCGGGACGGGAAAGGCGCTGATTCACACCGCTCCCGCGAACTGCTGGATGACTACCTCGACTATCTCGATACGGCGCTGTCGGGGCAGGGAAGGAGTATCGATGTCAGTCAGATCCAGGAGATGCTGTTAGCGGCTGAGTAAAACCGCGCATAGATGGCGAAGGCCGCCTCGCTGCGTCGATACATCCTCCGTCAGAACGTCACATCC